>NZ_FNUC01000003.1:0-332500 GCF_900106035.1 Jiangella alba | reverse complement strand
ACGTGGTACATCGCCCGGAAGCCGTGGAACGTGCAGCACCACCACGCCTCCGGGACGTAGTCCTCGGTGAGCAGCCCCGGGTCGGCGGCGAGCGTCTCACAGCCGAAGTGGCCGTTCGGGGCCTGGACGTGCGGAAGGGCGTTGTGCAGCGCGATCTCCGCCGCGTCGAACAGTTCGTCGTCGCGGAAATGGCGGCCGAGGTCGATCGAGAGCATGATCCAGTCGGCGATGCCGCAGCCCTCGGTGTTCAGGTCCATCGGCTGGCGCATGCTCTCGCGGACGCCGCCGTGGGCGAGCACGTACCGCTGCCGCACGAGGTTCCACGCGTCCAGCACCTCCTGCGCCGCCGCCGGATCGGCCCCGAACCGTTCGGCGACGCCGAGCTTCCCCCGCAGCGCCGTGAGGTATCCGTGCAAGTGCCACGGCCCGTCCGGCGGCGGTACGGCGGCGGCCAGCGACTGCGCCGCCTGCACCGCGCGTGGGTCGCCCGTGTGCTCCGCCCAGCGGGTCAGCGGCGGCAGCATCGCGAAGAAGTCGAGCGCGAACTTGTGCTCACGTTCCCGCGAGTAGGTGAACCAGCGCAGCCACCGCGGTACCGACAGCACCAGCGACTCGGCGAGCCTGGCCGTCGCCGCCCGGACGGCCGCCGAGTGCGCCCCGAGCGGGCAGGCCGGGTCGTCGAGCAGCTCGGCGAGCTCCATCAGCCCGGTGAGCAGGAACGCGTTGCCCCAGACCACGCCGTGGTCGAAGCCGCCGAGCGCGGCGTCCGCCGCGCCGAAGGACCCGTCCGCGCGCTGAGCCGGCAGCAGTACGTCGATCACGTCACGCAGCAGGTCCCAGTCCGGAGCGAACCCGAGCTGGGCGGCGAGCGCCACCGCCTCGAGGTAACGGCCCGACAGATCCCCCGAGTAGTCGTCGGCGGTGCGCCGGCGATCCGGGTGGAGGACCAGATCCTGCGTGATCAACTCGGCGGAGTACACCTCGCGGCTCGTGAACTGTCGAGCCGTCAACTCCAGCCGCTTGCCGAGTTCTCCGCGAACTCGGAGATGCGGGAGAAATTCCGTCTGCAGCATGCGCCGTTCCGTAGGTCGGTCCGATGACGGCAGTCGCCGGGGGACGTCTGCCGGACTTGATTGAACGTTTCACCAGTCGGTAGCATCGCCGCGCGGTTGACCGATGTCAAGCGCCCCTCGACGGCCTCCTCACGACAAAGGCAGGGATCGCGATGCAGACCAGCGGCATGCGAGTGCTCGGTAACGGCGCGATCGTGGCGCACCTCGACGGCGCGCAGCTCACCTGGTGCGTCGGGCCCGAGTTCACGATGCCGACGGCGCTCTCCGCCCGGTACGGATTGCCCGGTGGCGGCCCGCTGACCAGTAGTTCCACCCGGGCGCCGAGGTCGATGGAGTGGACCTCGACCCTCACGGACGGGCCACGTCAGCTGGGCGCCGTCCACGACACCGTCACGCCGTCGTCGCCCTGCTATGTCGCCGACGTCGAGCTCACCGAGCCGGTGGAGTTACGGTTCGAGTTCCCGCACGCCGACCGGGTCGTCCCCGAGCAGACGGCCGGCGGCGTGAGCGTGCTCGCCCGCATCGACCGCTTCGGCCCGGTCTTCGTCTACCCGGCGGGCGCCGAGGCGTTCGCCGGCGTCCACGTCTCCGGCACGGCTCCGATCGAGCTGCGGCACGACGGCGGCAGCGTCACGCTCGCGCTCGCCCCGGGCTCCTACACCTGGCAGCTGCTCCTCGGACGCCGGCTCAGCCAGGTGCTGGCTCCGCTACCGGAGTCCGCCCGGTCGGCCGGGGCGCGGGCGACCGCGCACTACCGGCGCACGGTGGCCACCGTCCTCCCGGGCGGCGAGCGTCTGGATGCGCTGCTGCGTGACCACGGGGTCGACTGCCCGCCGCCGGGCGAGCAGCTGATCGACGCGAGCGCGTACCTGATCACGGCCCAGCAGTCCGCCGAGGGCGCGGTCATCGCCGGACCCGAGTTCCCCCTGGCCTACCTGCGCGACTCCTACGGCGTCTCCCGTGCGCTGCTCGATCTCGGGTTGCACGATCGCGCGGCCCGCCTGGCCCGGTTCCGGGTCGCGAAGTGGCAGCGCTTCGGTGACCTCGCCAACGCCGAGAGCATCGGTCACGACCGCATCAGGCACCGGCACGAGAACGACGATGCCGAGGCGCCGGGCTACGCGATGCTGCAGGTACTGGACGCATTGGCGCCCGAGTCGGTCGACGGCCTCGGCGACCTGCTCGACTGGTGCTGGCGCGCCCAGGTGGCGTCGCTACGCGACGGGGTCGTCCCGTTCAACGGCGACGAGACCTACGTCGCGGGCGGCTTCCTCGACCGTTCCTTCCTCCGGTACGGCTCCTTCGAGTCGACCCTGGTCATGATCCGCAGCGGTGAGCGCTATGCGGAGTTCCTCACGCCGCGTGATCCGCGGCGGGCCGCGGCGGTGCGCGAGGTCGTCCAGCAGACCATGTCCGTCTTCGCGGAGCGGTTCGGCGGCCCGGCCGGCTGGCTCACGGCCGCCCGCGTCGGCGGCGCCGTCGAGGAACGACACGGCGTCTGCGAGGCCTGCCACGACTACCCGACCTGGCTCGTGCGGAACAGCGGGGGGCGCTTCGTGTGTGTGCGGTGCCGGGACGCGGACCTGCCGCCCGCGGCCTGGCACGAGGTCAGCGTGCCCACCGCGCAGTTGCTGCCGGCGCTGCTGCCCGGCCCGCCGGTTCCGCACCAGACCCTGATCGACGCGGCGCGCGTCGCGGCCGGGGTGCTCCTCGACCCCGGCGCACGGTCGAACGGACACGACGTCGGCATGTGCCTGATGGCGCTCCCGGCCGGCGATCCGCATGTCCCCGGGCTCCTGCGACAGGCCGTCGAACGGTTCGACCGCGACGCCGGCTGGCCGGAGCGCTTCCGCGGCGACCAACCGGACGGGAGCCGGCGGCGCCCGTGGGAGACCGCACTGAACCTGCTCGCCCTGCGCACCCTTGCCGATCGCCACGAGAGGACACGCACGTGACCCACCACGCGAATCACGACCAGCGCACCATACCGGTCGAGCGCTCCCTGGCCGGCGAGACGATCGTCATCACCGGAGCGAGTTCCGGGATCGGCCTGGCCACCGCGCGAGGGCTGATCGCCGCCGGCGCGAACGTCGTCCTCGGCGCCCGCGACAGCGAGCGGCTCACGCGGCTCGGCGACGAGCTCGGCGCGACTGCTGTGGCGGTCCCCACCGACGTGCGCAGCGAAGACGACGTGCGCCTGCTCGTCGCGGCCGGAGTAGCGCACTTCGGGCGGGTCGACTCGATCGTCCTCGCCGCGGGCATCGGTCTCTACGGCGGGGTCGAGGATCACGACGACGCCGAGATCCGCCGCATGGTCGACACCAACGTGCTCGGCACGGTGTGGGGCGTCCGTGAGGTGCTGGCGGAGTTCCGCCGCAACCGCGGCGGCGACATCGTCATCGTCGCGAGCGTCGCCGGCCTCCGCGGCGGCGCCCACGAGGCGGTCTACGCCGCCACGAAGTTCGCCCAGATCGGCCTCGCCGGCGCGATCGACCGGCAGCTTCGGCCCGAGGGCATTCGCGTCACCGCGATCGCGCCGGCCGGGACCAACACGGGATTCGCGCTGGGCACCGGCCGGGTCGCCGGCGACCCGAGCCTGGCCGACCTGCTCGCGCCCGAGGACGTCGCCCTCCAGATCGTCACCGTGCTCCGGCAGCCGCGCCGCATGCGCACCACGCTCTGGGCCAGCTGGAGCATGGCGGAAGGGAGCTGACGATGACTCGTGCGGCCGTGCTGACGACGCCCGGCGTCATCGAGCTCCAGCAGCGTGACACACCCCGGCCGGCAGCGGGCGAAGCCCTCGTCGAGGTGCTCGCGGTCGGGGTGTGCGGGTCGGACCTGCACTACTTCACCGAGGGGCGGATCGGCGACTTCGTCGTGACGGCGCCGCTGGTCCTCGGGCACGAGGCCAGCGGGCGGGTGATCGCCGTCGGCGCGGACGTCCGGAGGCTGCGGCCCGGCGATCGCGTCGCGATCGAACCGGGCGTCTCGTGCGGCGGTTGCGGGCCGTGCCGGACGGGCCGCTACAACCTCTGCCCGGACGTCCGATTCCTGGCGACGCCGCCGGTCGATGGCGCCTTCACCGAGGTGCTCTCGGTCCCCGAGCCGTTCCTGCACCCGATTCCTGACCACGTCTCGGACAACGCGGGCGCCCTGATGGAGCCGCTGTCCGTCGCACTGTGGGCTCACGACAAGGCGCAAACCGGTCCCGGCGATCACGTCCTCGTGACCGGGGCGGGACCGGTCGGGCTGCTCGCCGCGACCGTCGCGCGGCTGCGCGGAGCCGCGTCCGTCCTCGTCGTCGATGTCGTCCCCGAACGACTCGATCGAGCGCGCGAGCACGGCTTCGACGCGACGATGCCCGGCCGGCCGCCCGCGGCCCGGCGGGCCACCGCCCTGATCGAGTGCTCCGGTTCCGCGGCGGCCGTGTACGACGGTCTCGACGCCCTGGCGCCGGCCGGGCGAGCGGTGCTCGTGGGCATGCCCGCGGAACGGGAGCTGCGCATCCCCGCGGCAGCCGTCCAGGGGCGGGAGCTCACGATCACGGGGACGTTCCGCTACGCGCACACGTATCCCGCGGCGATCGGGCTGGTGGCGAGTGGCCGGATCGATCTCGATCGGTTCGTCACCGCCGAGTTCGGTCTCGGTGACGTGCAACGCGCTCTCGAGGCGCCACGAGCGGATCCGTCGATCCTCAAAGCGGTGGTGCACCCGCAGCGATCATGACGACCGCATCGCCCCACGCCGCGCGGTAGGTTCGGCTCCATGCTCGCGAGCGGTCGTCGTTACCTCCAGTGGCGTGACGACCTGCCCGCGCCGCGTCGCGTCGAGGTCGCGCCGGACGGGTGCCGCGACGTCGTGGTGGTCGAGTCGGCCGGTGGCGGGTTCGTGACGCTGACGCAGTGGGATGCGGGGCTGCGGGTGGTCGAGCTCGCGAAGGGGACGCGGGTGACGGGGTATCGGCTGCGTCCGGGAGCACAGGTGGCGCCGGGGGTGCTGGCCCGCATCGAGGCCGAGCCGCTGCGGGCCGGCGAGATCATCGACGGCGACGTCGTGGTGGACCGCGAGCTCGACGAGGCCATCGGCGCGCTCGGATCGCGCGGCGTGGCCGGGGCGGCGACGCACCTCGGGGTGAGCCGGCGTGGCCTGCAGCGCCGCTTCGCGGCGGCCGGCCTGCCGCCGCCGGGGTTCTGGCGGCTGCTGTCGCGGGCCCGCCGGGCCGCGCTGGCGCTGCCGATGCGGTTGCCGCTGAGCGAGGTCGCCGTCGCGTGCGGCTTCAGCGACCAGGCTCATCTGACCCGCGAGACGGTGCGGTGGTTCGGGCGGACCCCGGCGGAGCTGCGCCGGTCGCCGTCGGTGCTCGGGGTGATCGCTCAGCCGGGGCTGGGCAACTGGATCGGCGAGCAGATCTCGACGAGGTAGCCGTGCGGGTCGCTCACGTAGGACGTCGTCTGGCCCCACGGCTCGTCGCGGACGGGCTGCACCACGGCGGCGCCCGCGGCCACGGCGCGCTGGAACGCGGCGGGGACGTCGTCGGTCTCGAACGCGATCTCGAACGTCGGCCCGGTGACGGACGGCGGCTGCGGGTCCTTGCCGAGCCGCCTCATCAGCGCGGTCGACGAGAACGCGAGCTTGGTGGCTCCGGTCGCCAGCTCGCCGTAGTCGCCGCTGTCGTGGACGAAGCCGCGGTCGAGCCCGAACGCGGTGGCGTAGAAGTCGACGGCGGCGGCCACGTCGTCGACGTACAGGATGGTGTAGCGCAGCTGCATCGGAGGTCCTCTCGGAATCGGTGACCCCCGCAGCATGGCCGTCGGCGCCGTCACCCGTCTTGAACGAACGCGACAGCGAGGACGAGTCAGAGCGGGACGTGCCGGTTGACGTCCTTGTAGAGGAGGTAGCGGAACGGGCCGGGGCCGCCGGCGTAGCAGGCCTGCGGGCAGAAGGCGCGCAGCCACATGAAGTCGCCCGCCTCGACCTCGACCCAGTCCTCGTTGAGCAGGTAGACCGCCTTGCCCGCCAGCACGTAGAGGCCGTGCTCCATCACGTGCGTCTCCGGGAACGGGATCGACCCGCCGGGCCGGAAGTTCACGATGTTGACGTGCATGTCGTGGCGTAGGTCCGCGACGTCGACGAAGCGGGTCGTCGACCACGCGCCGTCGGTGCCGGGCATGTCGACGGGCGTGACGTCCTGCTCGCGGGTGACGAACGCGGACGGGACGTCGAGGCCGTCGACGCGCTGGTAGGTCTTGCGGATCCAGTGGAACGTCGCCGTCGCCGCGGCCTCGTTCGCGATCGTCCAGGCGGTGCCGGGCGGCAGGTAGGCGTACGAGCCCGGCCGCAGCGCGTGCGACCCGCCGTCGACGGTGAGGGTGACGGAGCCGTCCACCACGAACAGCACGCCCTCCGCGTCCGGGTCGGACTCGGGCCGGTCCGATCCGCCACCGGCGGAGACCTCGACGACGTACTGGCTGAACGTCTCGGCGAAGCCCGACAACGGCCTGGCCAGCACCCAGAGGCGGGTGTTCGCCCAGCCCGGCAGGAACGACGCGGTGATGTCGCTGAGCGTGCGGGCCGGGATGACGGCGTACGCCGCGGTGAAGCGGGCCCGATCGGTGGTGAGTGCGGTCTGCGGCGGCAGCCCGCCCCTCGGCACGTAGTAGTCGGTCACGGCTCGCGCCTCCTCAGCAGTCGCCCGCGCGGGGTGTCGTCGACCGGGCGTCCGCGCAGCCACGTCTCGCGGACCACCCCCGTCAGCCGGCGCCCGGCGTAGGCCGAGATCGGGTTGCGGTGGTGCAGCTTCGCGACGTCCACGACGAACTCCTCGTCGGGCGCGAACCGCACCAGGTCGGCGTCGGCGCCGGGTGCGATGCGGCCCTTGTGGCTCAGCCCGACGAGACCGGCGGGCGCGGCGGCCATCCACCGCACGACGTCGGCGAGCGAGTGGCCGCGGGCGCGGGCCGCCGTCCACACCGCGGGCAGCCCCAGCTGCACCGACGCGATCCCGCCCCACGCGGTCGCGAAGTCGCCCTCCTTGAGCGCCGCGGTGCACGGAGAGTGGTCGGACACGACGATGTCGACATCGCCAGCGGCCAGCGCGGCCCACAGCGCCTCGCGGTTGGCGGCGTCGCGGATCGGCGGGCAGCACTTGAGCTCGGTCGCGCCGTCGGCGATGTGCTCGGCGTCGAAGGTCAGGTAGTGCGGGCAGGTCTCGGCACTGACGTGGGCGCGGGCGTCGCGCAGGGCCGGCACCGCCCCGGCCGCGCTGAGGTGGACGATGTGCGCGCGGCCGCCGGTCGTGCG
Source organism: Jiangella alba (assembly GCF_900106035.1). Classification (GTDB taxonomy): domain Bacteria; phylum Actinomycetota; class Actinomycetes; order Jiangellales; family Jiangellaceae; genus Jiangella; species Jiangella alba. Next base: position 325,127 of record NZ_FNUC01000003.1, on the reverse strand, counting down.
GGCCTGCGCGATGACCAGCTCGATGGCGGCCTGCTCGGCCGCGTCGGGGCGGGAGGCGAGGAAACCGGCGTAGTGCACGCCGTCGAGTGCGGAGTCGTCGAGGAACCGGCCGTCCTCGGCGTGGACGAGCAGCAGCGCGCCCAGCTCGGCGCACTCCCGCATCGCCGCCGCGAACTCCTCGGCGCCGAGATGGCCGAACTCCTCGACCCCGGAGTCGAGCAGGAAGCACTTGAAGCCGAACACCCCGGCGCGATGCAGCGCCGCCAGGTCGGCCCGGTTGCCCGGCACGGCGCCGCCCCAGAAGCCCACGTCCACCCAGACCCGTCCCTCGGCCGCCCGCCGCTTGACGTCCAGGGCGGCGACGGTGGTGGTGGGCGGGACGGAGTTCAGCGGCATGTCGACGATGGTGGTGACGCCACCGGCGGCGGCCGCGCGGGTGGCGGTGTCGAACCCCTCCCACTCGGCCCGGCCGGGGTCGTTGACGTGCACGTGGGTGTCGACCAGCCCGGGCAGCAGCACCTCGTCGTCGTCGAGCGTGACGGTCCGCGCGGCCGGCGGCGCGTCGTCGACCGTCGTGACGGCGGCGATGCGGCCGCCCGCGATGCCAACGGCGGCCGGCACCTCGGCCCGGCCGAGCACGACGCGCCGGGCGCGGACGACGAGGTCGAGCTCAGCTGCCACGATAGGTCGTGTAGCCGTAGGGGCTGAGCAGCAGCGGCACGTGGTAGTGCGCGTCGGCGTCGGCCACGGTGAAGACGACGACCACCTCCGGGTGGAAGGGGCCCTCCGTGGCGAAGCGGAGCAGGTAGTCGCCGGGGTCGAGCCGGTCCGGGCCGAGCGCGGCGACCCTGCCGTCGGCGTTCGTCACGCCCTCGCCGACGGGTTCGCCGGCGCGGGTCTCGAGCGTGACGCGGATGCCCTCGGCCGGGCGGCCGGCGGCGGTGTCGAGGACGTGCGTGGACAGGGTGCTCACAGCGTCGCCTCCAAGCGCAGCAGCGCGATCTCGCGCAGGTTGCCGACGGTCTCGGCCCGTTCGGCGGCGTCGTCGTTGCCCAGCCTCCGGTCCAGCTCGGCGAGAATCTCGTCGGCGTCGCGGCCGGCCGCGCGGATCAGGAACACCCGGCCGAACCGCTCCTCGTACGCGACGTTCCCGGCGGCCAGCCGCCCCGCCGTGTCGCGCACCCCCGACTGCTCGCGCTGCGACTGCGCGCCGCCGCGCTCGCCGATGCGCGGATGGCCGGCCAGCGCCTGGTCGAGCTCCTCGTCGCTCAGGTCACCGGCGGCGGCCTCGGCAGCGGCCAGCAGCGCCGCCCGGTCCCCGTAGGGCTGGCCGGCCAGCACGTCGTCGGCCCAGCGCGGCACGGACAGGCAGCCGAGCAGCGTCGCCCGCGTCGTCGCGGTCATCAGCAGAACCCCGCGACGGCCAGCCAGGCGTGGTCCGCTGGTGGCACGCCGTCGCGCACGACCTGCGCCTCGATCAGCCCGTACGGCCGGTCCGCGGCGATGAACACCTCGCCGTCGTTGCTCAGCCCGTCGACGTCGAAGCCGCTGAAGTCGACCAGGAAGTGATGCAGGTTGGGCGCCGAGAACCTGATCTCGGCCAGCCCCGGCTGCGCGTCGAGGGCGGCGCCGCCCATGGCGTACAGCGTCTCCTGCAGGGCGCGGGAGTAGGTGCCGGCGAACGTCTCCAGCAGCGTGGCGGTGACGGCTTCGTGCGAGGCGTTCCAGTCGACGCCGTCGACGTCGGTGTGCCGCCACCGCGCGACGAGCGACGTGGCGAGGACGCGGTCGCCGGTCTCGGCCAGCGTCGTGAACTCGTCCTTCAGGAAGCCCTGGAACTCCGAGTCCGTCGTGTTGAGCAGCGCGAGGCCGGAGATGCCCGACAGCACGTGCGTGGCGTCGCGCCCGACCGTCACCGCGGCCGTGCGGACGCTGCCGCCGCGGCGGACGAACGAGTGGTCCCCGATGCGGTCCCAGCCGTGCTCCTCGACCTTCACCTGCGCGGACTCGGCGGCCGGGCACGCCTCGAGCAGCCGCGTTCCCAGCGCGATCGCGTAGTCCTCGGCCGAGGTGACGCCGTGCAGCTTCGCGTAGGCGAACGCGGTGTTCTTCTGCGTGTCCGTCGGCAGCACCGCGGCCTGGTCGCCGCTGACGTGCGCGTCGGCGAAGTCGCCGCGCAGCGACGTCGACACGGTGAGGTCGCGGATCTCGTGCCGCCGCGTGTCCCGGACGATGCGGACGACGCGGGACTCGGCCTTGCCGTACTGGTTGAGTCCCAGCGTGTGGGTCATCGGCTGCTCCTAGCGTCTCGGGTCGGCCAGCGAGTGGAGGAGGTCCAGGTCGGCGACCTCGGACGCGTCGACGGCGCGGCAGTCGACGGCGCGCAGCAGGAACGCCGCCAGCGCCCTGGCCGTCGCGGGCTCGTCGGCGATGCCGGTCATGGTGTTGCGGGTGTAGTCGGCCAGCCGGGCGGCCGCGCGGGCCAGTCCGTCCCGGTAGAAGGCGTAGGTGGCGGCGTACCGCGTCGGCAGCTGACCCGGGTGAAGGTCCCAGCCCTGGTAGAAGCCGCGTTCCAGCGACCTGCGGACGAGGCGGTGGTGGTTGGCCCAGGCCGCGGCGACGTCGTCGGCGGCGCCGACCGGGAGCACGTTCGTGGAGCCGTCGGACAGCCGGACGCCGGTGCCGGCCGCGGCCGCCTGCGTCACCAGCTTCGCGTGGTCGGCGACCGGATGCTCCAGCGACTGCTGCCCGGCGGCGATGCCGCAGTAGGCGGAGTAGTCGTAGGTGCCGTAGTGCAGCCCCGTCAGCCGGTCGCCGGCCGCCTGGACCATGCGCGCGACCAGCGCGGTCCCGTCCGGTCCGAGGATCGACTGCGGCGTCTCGATCTGCACCTCGAAGCGCAGCACGCCGCGGTCCAGGCCGAGCCCGGTCTCGAGCACCTCGCAGGCGTGGACCATCGCCTCCACCTGGTCGACGCTGGTCACCTTCGGCAGCGTGACGACCCAGCCGTCGAGTGCGGCGCCGGCGGCGGCCAGCGTGGCGACGTACGAGGTGAGGGTGCGCACGCTGCGCGCCCGGGTCGCGGCCTCCAGGCTCTTGACGCGGATGCCGCCGAACGGCGCCGCCGCGCCCTTCTCCCTGCTCTCCACGAGGGCCGTGGCGGAGCGGACGACGTCGGCGTCCTCGTCGGCGTCGGTCCGTCCGACGTAGCCGTCCTCGAAGTCGACCCGGAGGTCCTCGACGGGTTCGGCGGCCAGCTTCGCCCGTACGCGCGCCACCAGCTCGGGGTCGCGCACGAGCGCCGCGAACCGGTCGGCGTGCTCGTCCAGCAGCTCCAGCGCCGCGGCGCCGTAGGCCGGGACCAGCCCGGCGGTGTGGCGGTCGGCCGGGACGTACACCGTGTGCACCGGCTGCCGCCCCGGCCGCTCCCCCGGGTACGCCCTGGCCAGCGCCGCGTCGGCCGCCGCCAGTCGCGCGTCCAGCTGACCGAGCAGTGACGCCGCGAGCTCATCGGCCGGCATGGGTCTCCTCACGCTCGATCGCGGCCAGCAGGGCGGCGGCCGCCGACACCGCGATGGCCGCCGGGTCCTTGCTGGTCGAGAGGCCGGCCAGCCCGATGGGCGTCTCGACCCGGTCGACGACCTCGGCGGGCAGCGACTCGAGCAGCCGGGTGCGGAACCGGGCCCATTTCGCCGACGACCCGATCAGCCCGATGCCGCCGAGGTGGTCGCAGCGCAACGCGGCGTCGACGATGGCGAAGTCCTCGGCGTGGTCGTGCGTCAGCACCAGCACGCGGGCGCCAGGTGGCAGCTCGGCCAGGACCAGCTCGGGGATCACCGGGATGTGGTGGACGTGCACGGCCGCGACCGCGTCCTGCAGCGGAGCGAGGGCGGCCTCGGACAGCGACTCCGCGCGGGAGTCGACCAGGTGCAGGTCGAGGTCGTGCCGCGCCAGGATCCTGGCCAGCTCCAGCCCGACGTGACCCACCCCGAAGATCGCGACGGCCGGCACGACCGGCAGCGGCTCCAGCAACACCGTCACCTCGCCACCGCAGCACTGCACGCCGTACTGCGCCGGCGCCTTGTCCGACAGGCGCACCGGGTACGACTCGGGCACGGTGCCCCCGGCCGACAGCAGCGCGCGGGCGCGGGTCACGGCGTCGGCCTCCAGATTGCCGCCGCCGATCGACGCCCAGGTCGCGGCCGCGGAGACGACCATCTTGGCGCCCGCCTCGCGCGGCGCGTGGCCGCGCACGTCCGTGAGCGTCACGAGCACCCCGGGCTCCCGCGCCGCCCGCAGCGCCGTGACCCCCGTCAGCCAGCTGGTCACGATGCACCCCGGGCGGCGGTGAGCGCCCAGTAGACCGCCTCCGGCGTGGCCGGCGAGGCGAGCTCGACCGAGTGCCCGGCCGGGCCGAACGCCCCGCACGCGTCGCGCAACGCCTCGCGCACGCTGAGCGCCAGCATCAGCGGCGGCTCGCCCACCGCCTTCGACCCGTAGACGACGCCGTCCTCGTGCGCCTCGTCCAGCAGGGCGACGTGGAACTGCTCGGGCAGCTCGGAGAACGACGGCAACTTGTAGGTCGACGCCGCCTGGGTGGCCAGGCGGCCGCGGCCCGGCCCGTCGGACACGTCCCAGCGCAGGTCCTCGAGGGTCAGCCAGCCGGCGCCCTGCACGAAGCCGCCCTCGATCTGCCCGAGGTCGACCAGCGGCGACAGGCTGTCGCCGACGTCGTGGACGATGTCGACCCGCCGGGTGGTGTACCCGCCGGTGAACCCGTCGACCTCGACCTCGGTCACCGCGGCGCCGTAGGCGAAGTACTTGAACGGGTGGCCCGACATCGTGGCGGCGTCCCAGCTCAGCCCCTCGGTCTTGTAGAAGCCGGCCGCCCAGAGCTGGACCCGCTCGCGGTACGCGGCGGCCACCAGCTCCTCCCACGACGGGTCGCCCAGCGCGTCGCGGACCGGCGCCAGCCGCGCCAGGATCTGCTCGCAGGCGTCCTTGACGGCGCCGCCGTTGAGGTCGGCGCTCGCCGACGCCGCCGTGGCGGACGTGTTCGGCACCTTGTCGGTGCGCGTCGGCGCCAGCCGGACCCGCTCCAGCGGGACCCGCAGCGCCGTGGCCGCGACCTGCAGCATCTTGGTGTGCAGGCCCTGGCCCATCTCGGTGCCGCCGTGGGTGACCAGCACCGACCCGTCCTTGTAGACGTGCACCAGCGCGCCGCCCTGGTTGAACGCCGTGAGGTTGAACGAGATGCCGAACTTCACCGGCGTGACGGCTATACCGCGCTTGCGGTTCCGCTCCCGCGCGTTCCACCGGTCGATCTCGTCGCGCCGGGCTGCCAGCGACGACGTCCGGATGACCTGCTCCCAGGCCGACGCCAGCCGCCCCGGGTGCCGCACCGGCTGACCGTACGGCGTGGCCTGCCCCTCGACGTAGAAGTTGCGGCGCCGCAGCTCGGCGGGGTCGAGGCCCAGAGCGGGCGCGCACCGGCCGATGACGTCCTCGATCACGAGCATCCCCTGCGGCCCGCCGAAGCCGCGGAACGCCGTCTGCGAGGTCTTGTGGGTCCGCGCGATGCGGCCGTGCACGGTGATGTCGGGGATCCAGTACGCGTTGTCGACGTGGCACATCGCCCGGAACAGCACCGGCTCGGAGAGGTCGAGGCTCCACCCGCCGTCGGACGTGAGCGTGGCCTCGAGCGCGGTGAACCGCCCGTCGGCGTCGAACCCCGCCGTCCACGTGGCGTGGAAGCCGTGCCGCTTGCCCGTCATCGTCATGTCCTGTGCCCGGGTCAGCCGCAGCCGCACCGGCCGGCCGGTCAGCGTCGCGCCCAGCGCCGCCACCGCGGCGAGCCCGTGCGGCTGCATCTCCTTGCCGCCGAAGCCGCCACCCATGCGCAGGCACTGGACCGTGACCGCGTGGCTCGGCAGGCCGAGGACGTGCGCGACGATCTCCTGCGTCTCGGCGGGATGCTGGGTGCTGGACTGGACGAAGATCTGGCCGTTCTCGTCGACCAGCGCCAGCGAGCAGTGCGTCTCGAGGTAGAAGTGCTCCTGCCCCGCGAACGACGTCACGCCCTCGAAGACGCGGGCCGCTCGCGCCAGCCCGGCCGCGGAGTCGCCGCGGGCGAGCGTCGGGTGCGCTCCCTGGAAGCTCTCGGCCCCGATGGCCTCCTCGACGGTGAGCAGCGCGGGCAGCGGCGCGTACGTCGCCTCGACCGCCGCCGCCCCGCGCCGGGCCGCTTCGAGAGACTCGCCGAGCACCCAGCAGACGGCGTGGCCGTGGAACATGACCTCGGACGGGAACAGCGGCTCGTCGTGCTTGACGCCGGCGTCGTTGACACCGGGGACGTCGGCGGCGGTGAGCACGCGGACGACGCCGGGCACGTCGTAGGCCGCGGCGACGTCGAGGCCGGTGACGGTCGCGTGGGCGTGCGGCGCCTGCACCGGGTGCGCGTGCAGCACGTTGCTGGTGCGGCCGACCAGGTCGTCGGTGTAGAGCGCCCGGCCGGTGACGTGCAGGGCGGCGCTCTCGTGCGGCAGCGGCGCCCCGACCACGGCGCCGTGCGGCCGCCGGCTGAGCGGGCTGCCGACCGGTTCGGCGACGGTCGTCATGATGTCGCCTCCGCGAACAGCTTGCGCAGCGACTGCCCGAGCATCGCCGCGCGGTAGGCGGCGCTGGCCCGCTGGTCCGAGATCGGCGTGCCCTCGGCCGCCAGCACCGCCGACGCGGCGTCGGCGGTCTCCTCCGTCCACGGACGGTTCTCCAGGGCCGCCTCGGTCGCTCGTGCCCTGATGGGTGTCGCGGCCACGCCGCCGAGCCCGATGCGCGCCCTCCGGACCACCCCGTCGACGACGTCGAGGGCGTAGCCGGCCGCCACCGAGGAGATGTCGTCGAACGGTCGTTTGGCGATCTTGTGGAACGCCGTCAGCCCGCTCACCGGCCGGGGCAGTACCACCTCGGTGATCAGCTCGTCCGGGCGGCGCTTCGACTCGCGGTAGCCGGTGAAGTACTCCGCCAGCGGCAGCGTACGGGTCCCCTCGGCCGAGGCCAGCACCACGGACGCCTCCAGCGCGAGCAGCGCCGGCGGCGCGTCGCCGATCGGCGAGCCGGTGCCGAGATTGCCGCCGAGCGTGGCGCCGTTGCGGATCAGCGGCGACGCGAACTGCGCGATCATCGCGGACACCAGTGGCACCCGCCCGGCCAGCCGGCGGTCGACCTCCGTCAACGTCAGAGCGGCGCCGATGCGCAGCTCGGCCTCCGTCACCGCGAAGCCGCGCAGCTCGGGCAGCCGGTCGACCGCGACCACCAGCCCGGCACGGCGGCCGCGCAGGTTCACGTCGACGCCCCAGTCGGTGCTGCCCGCGACGATCACGGCGTCCGGGTGTTCCCTGAGCAGGGACAACGCCTCGGCCAGGCCGGCCGGCCGGACGTACGTCGCCTCGTCGTCGCGCAGTTCGGTGGCCACCACCGGCGGCGCGGCGCTCCCCCGTCGCAGCGCGATGGCGTCGTCGGCCGCCGGGAAGCCCAGCGCGAAGGCGGCGTCCTTGATCGGCCGGTAGCCGGTGCAGCGACACAGGTTGCCGCTGATCGCGTGCAGGTCGAAGCCGTTCGCGCCGTGGTAGCGGTCGCCGTCGCCGGCCGGCGCGCGGTCGGCCCGGTAGTACTCCGCGCCCATGGAGCAGACGAAGCCGGGCGTGCAGTACCCGCACTGCGAGCCGCCGCGCACCGCGAGCTCCTGCTGCACCGGATGCAGCGCGTCCGGCGTGCCGAGGCCCTCCGCGGTGACGATCTCCTGGCCGTCCAGCGCCGCCGCCGGCGGGAGACAGGAGTTGATCGCCGTCCACTCGGCGGTCCCGGAGCCGTCGGCGGCGGGCCGCGCGACCATCACCGCGCAGGCGCCGCACTCGCCCTCGGCGCACCCTTCCTTGGCGCCGGTCAGCCCGCAGGCGCGCAGGAAGTCGAGCACGTTGGTGTGTGGCGGGACCCCGGTCAGGTCACGAGGCCGGCCATTGACGACGATGTCGGCCATCGACTACCTCCAAGTCGTATCGCCCCATCGGTTCGATGGGCGTGATCGGCAGCTGGAGGTCGGCTAGGCGCCGTGAGCGATACGGCCCCGGGTCCACGCGGTCGAATGCACCAGCCGGCGAACGTCGCCCGGAACTCTCATGGTGACCTCTTCGACAGGTGAATGGAGCGTGAACAACGCTAGCCGGTGCGTCGCGGCCGGTCAACGAGCCGCACGGGGTCGCCGTCGATCCACACCGCGGCGACGTCGGTTGCCGAGCCGAGCGTGAACGTGATGCCCAGCGCGTCGTCCGGACCGGTCGCGTTGCGCAGCGCCGCGTCGTACGTCGAGCCAGGCGCCGGGCGGAGCCACTGCGCGTCGAACCGCTGCCCGACGGAGAGGTGACCCACGTCGGGCAGGTCGAGCGCGGCCGCGCCGGCCGCCGTCGCCAGGTGGAGCAGGTGGGCGGGCGTGAGCGCGTAGCCGTCGGCGCCGAGCTGCTGCTGCGTGAAGTACGCCTGCAGGCCCTCTTTCAGCAGCGAGAAGCCCGATCCCGCCCCGACGTCGGACCCCAGCGCCACCGCGACGCCGTGTCGCAGGTGCCGGGCCAGCGGGAAGAGCCCGCTCCCCAGCGCGGCATTGCTCGTCGGGCAGTGCGCGACCGACGCACCCCGCGCGGCCAGCGTCTCGAGCTCGTCGTCGCCCGGGTGGACGTTGTGCGCCAGCACGCTGCGCCGGCCGACCAGCCCGTGCCGGTCGTACGTCGCGACGTAGCTGCCGGTCTGGAACAGGCGTTTCACCTGCTCGATCTCCTCGACGTTCTCGTTGACGTGCGACGTGACGAACGCCCCGGGGACGTCGTCGAGCACGGCCGCGCAGGCCGCGAGGAGCGGGTCGGTGCTGGAGAGCGAGAAGCGCGGCGTGACCGCGTACCGGGCCCGCCCGGTGCCGTGCCAGCGGCGGGCGAGCGCTGTGCTCTGCTCGTGTGCGCGCTCGGGCGTGCTGAGCAGCTCCGCGGGCAGGTTCCGGTCGCTGACGACCAGCCCGCTCGTCACGCGCAGCCCGGCCGCCGCGGCCGCCTCGAAGAGCGTCTCGACGGCGGCCGCGAAGTGCGATCCGAACACCATCGCGGCGGTGGTGCCCGCGGTCACGAGGCCGGACACGAAGTCCGCCGCCACCTGCGCCGCGTACGCCGTGTCGGCCAGCCGTTCCTCCTCCGGCAGCGCACGGTGCTCGAGCCAGTCCAGCAGCGGCAGGCCGATGCCGCCGATGACGCGCACCTGCGGGAAGTGGACGTGCGTGTCGACGAACCCCGGGAGCAGCAGCCCCCCGTCGAGCGTGACGAGCTCCTCGTCCGGGTGCTCCCGGCGCAGCGCCGCGAACGGCCCGCGCCCCACGATGACGCCGTCGCGCACCAGGATGCCCTCGTCCGAGGAGGACCTCAGCTTCCCCCCGGCGAACGGGCTCTCAGGGGTGTCGAGCACCGCCCCACGAAACATCGTCATGCGTCACCCCCAGCACGACGATAGCCGCCACGGGCGATCGCGACCCGGCACTCGATTGTCCGGGGTCGCGCAACCCCGGCCGCACTCATCGCTGGGCTGTCGAACCCCACGGGCCCACGCTGCGATCCGTACCCACTAATCGGCTCTCACGCGTCTGGTGTCGTATGCCCACATCGCGATCTCGACGCGGTTGCGGGCGCCGAGCTTGGTCATCAACGATGCGACGTGGGTCTTGACCGTGCTCAGGCCGACAAAGAGCTCGGTGCCGATCTCGGCATTGGTCCGGCCCCGTGCCACCAGCGTGAGCACCTCCTCCTCGCGCTCGGTGAGCGGGTCGATGGGCTGGACCGGTACCACTGGCGCCTGGTCGGCGAAGGTCGCCAGCAGCCGGCGGGTGACGTTGGGGGCGATCAGCGCGTCCCCGTTGGCCGCCGCGTGGATCGCCTGCACGAGGAGCTCCGGCCCGGCGTCCTTGAGCAGGAAGCCGCGGGCGCCCGCGCGTAGCGCGCCGAGGACGTACTCATCGAGGTCGAAGGTGGTGATCACGACGACCGCCATCGGGTCCGTCACACCTGGCCCGGCCAGGCGCCGCGTCACCTCGACGCCGTCGAGCCCGGGCATCCGGATGTCGACGAGGAGGACATCGGGATGCAGCCGGGTCGCCAGGTCGAGCGCCACGAGCCCGTCTGCTGCCTCCCCCACGACCTCGATGCCGGGTTGCGCGCCGAGGATCATCACCAGCCCGGTCCGGACCAGGTCCTGGTCGTCGGCTACGACAACACGGATGCTCATGCCGGCGCCTCCACCGGCAGCACGGCCTCGACCACCCAGCCACCCCGGGCGCCGGCCCCGCGCAGAGCGATCCGCCGAGGAGCTGGGCGCGTTCGGCCATGCCCAGCAGGCCGAACCCAGGCTCCGGGGCCGGCCGCGGCTCGGTCCGTCCATCGTCGCTGACGCGCAGCCTGACGGCGTCGCCCTCACGGCGTACGTCGATCCCGACGCGGGTCGCGCTCCGGGCGTGCCGTACGGCGTTGGTCAGCGACTCCTGCGCGAGCCGGTAGAGCGCGGCATCCACGGGTCGTGCGAGCCGGGTCAACGAACCGTCCAGCGAGACCTCGACGGTGGGCGTCGCGTCGGCGCGCGCCAGAGCAGGCAGGTCCGCGACACCCAACTGCGGTGAGTAGTCGACGGCTTCCTCCTCACGCAGCAACCGCACCATGGATCTCATCTCCGCCAGGGTTCGCGACGCCTCGGACTCGATCGCGGCCAGGACCTCGGCGGCCTTCTCAGGCTCGGTGCCGGCAACCACGCCGCCGGCCTGAGCCTGCACCGCGATGGCCGAGACGTGGTGGGCCACGGTGTCGTGCAGTTCGCGAGCCAGCCCCACCCGCTCCTGATTGCGGATCTCGCGCTGTTGGCGTTGCCAGAGGTCCGCGCGGTAGCGGAACACCGCCGCGAGGGCGACGAACAACAGCAGGAGGACGCTCCCGCCGAAAACGTCGGCCCAGCCCGCGGAGGAGACGTACATCCCCAGCGCGACGACGACCGTCACGACCGCCGCCCCCAAGACGATCTCCCGGCCCGAACCCCACCGCGCCAGGGAGTAGAGCAGGATCAGGACGGCCATCATGGAGTAGAGGCCGAGGTCCCCGCCGCGCGCAGTCAGCTGGAGGACCGAGAGCAGCCCGGCGACGCCCCACCCGATCAGAGCGGCCATCAGGGGGCGACCCCGCCGCCAGAGCAGGGCAGGCATCAGCACGAGGGCGAGCACCGTCACAAGGGGTCGCCAGGCCAAGCCCGGCCGAGCGATGCCCTCGGCCAAGGCGGCGGCCGCGAACACGCCCACCAGCAGCCAGTCGAGCCGGCCGACGGGTGGGGCGTCAGCAGGCCGCGGCTCGTGCCAGATGGAGCGCCGGACGGTGACCACGGCTCCAGCCTAGGGACCGGCGTGCCTCGGCGTACCCGCCGAAAGAACGAGAGCGAGACCATGCCAACGGCCAGGCGAACCCCGGCCTCCGGGCCGAGGCGCCCTCCGGCGGGCTCCGTGATCGTGGACCTACCGATCCTCACCACCACAACGGAGCCCATGATGAGAACACGTCGACCCACCACCGCCGCACTGGACGACCAGCCGATCCCGGTGAGAGCCAAGCTCGCCGCAACGTGGACGAGCTTCATGTTCCTGTACGCCTACGTGGACATTCTCAACTTCTTCACGCCCGGCGTCATCGAAGACATCCTCGACGGCAAGGTCTTCGAGTTCGACCTCTCCCAGACCTTCTCGACCACGGCGCTGACCCTCGTGGCCGTCCCGATCCTCATGGTGGTGCTGTCGATGACGCTGCCCGCCCGGGCGAACCGCATCACGAACCTCGTCGTGGCCTCGCTCTACGTCCCCGTCACGGCATTCAACGCGGTGGGCGAGTCCTGGCTGTACTTCTACGGCCTCGGCATCGTGCTGGAATTGATCCTTCTCGCCCTCATCGTGCGGTACGCCTGGACCTGGCCCAGCACCGCACCGCCGGCGACCCTGGCGACCAGCCCGGACCGTGAAACCGTTCGCGCCCGACAGCAAGCGTGAACCCAAGAGCCGTCTGCCGGTGCCGCGGGGTGGGCCTCCTGGCGCCCGGCGGGCCGGACATGCCAGTGCCCGGGCCGACACCGGCCCGGGCACTAGAAACGGTTCGCATCAGCGAACCTCTGTGGAGCTGCCGGGAATCGAACCCGGGTCCTTCGTCGCTTCTCCAGGGCTTCTCCGGGCGCAGCCTGCTATGCCTCTACTCGGCTCCGGTGATCACACAGGCGAGTTCACCGTGACGAGCCCAGCCACGTGAGTGTCCCTACCGGTCCCGTGACCGTACCGGTCGGTGAGTCTCCTAAATGATGCCGAACACCGGGGCGGAGACATCCCCGGGTCGACAGACTTCAGTACCTGCCGTCAGGCGGCGAGGGCGAAGTCAGTGCGCTTAGCGTTGGCACTTGTAACGTTTGCCGCGAGCGTTAACGAGATAACGCGGCCTCCTCGGCCCGCTTCCCCTGGTTCGACGAACGAAGTCGAAACCGCTCAGCCCCTCTGGAGTTGTCAATCCCCTCGGGCGAACCCGACGGTCCACCTAGGTTACCCAACACAACGCGCCCCTGGCCACCGAGATTCCCCAGCAGGCTACTTGCGGGTAACATTGGGTACGACGCCACCGACGGAGGAGGCGCGGATGACCACCCAGCAGGTCGACGAGCGAGAGGCCAGGCGGGTCGCCGAGGCGGCACGCGAGACGCGGTGGGAGAAGCCGTCGTTCGCGAAAGAGCTGTACCTCGGCAGGTTCCGGCTCGACCTCATCCATCCGCACCCGGCGCAGCGGCCCGAGGACGAGGCGGCCACGACGGCGTTCCTGCACCGGCTGCGCGGCGTCTGCGACGAGCTCGACGGCGCCGTCATCGAGCGCGAGGCGCGCATCCCCGACGAGTACGTCAAGGCCATGGCGCGGGCCGGCGTGTTCGGCATGAAGATCCCGCGGGAGTACGGCGGCGCCGGGCTCACCCAGGTCGGCTACAACCGCGCGCTCATGCTGCTCGGCGGCGTGCACCCGTCCATCGGCGCGCTGGTGTCGGCGCACCAGTCGATCGGCGTCCCGGAGCCGGTGAAGCTGTTCGGCACCGACGAGCAGAAGCGGGCGTTCCTGCCCCGCTGCGCCGCCGGCGCCATCAGCGCGTTCCTGCTCACCGAGCCCGACGTCGGCTCCGACCCCGCCCGCCTCGCGGCGCAGGCCGTCCCGGTCGACGGCGGCGCGGCCTACGAGCTCAGCGGCACCAAGCTGTGGACCACCAACGGCGTCATCGCCGAGCTGCTGATCGTCATGGCGCGGGTCCCCGAGCACGACGGCGGCAGCGGCGGCGTCACGGCGTTCGTCGTCGAGGCCGACTCCCCCGGCATCACCGTCGAACACCGCAACACGTTCATGGGGCTGAAGGGCATCGAGAACGGCGTCACCCGGCTCGACGGCGTCAGGGTGCCGGCCGCCAACCGCGTCGGCCGCGAGGGCGAGGGCCTGAAGATCGCGCTGACCACACTGAACACCGGACGGCTCTCGATTCCGGCGCTGTGCACGGCGGCGTCGAAGTGGTGCCTGAAGATCGCCCGCGAGTGGTCCGCCGAGCGGGTGCAGTGGGGCCGCCCGGTCGGCCGGCACGCCGCCGTCGCGCACAAGCTGTCCTACATCGCGGCCACGTCGTTCGCGCAGGAGGCGGTCCTCGACCTCTCCGCCCACCTGGCCGACGAGGGGCGGCGCGACATCCGCATCGAGGCGGCGCTGGCGAAGCTCTGGTGCAGCGAGACGGCCTGGCAGGTGGCCGACGAGCTGGTGCAGATCCGCGGCGGCCGCGGCTACGAGACCGCCGACTCGCTGCGGGCCCGCGGCGAACGCGCGGTCCCGGCCGAGCAGATCCTGCGCGACGTGCGCATCAACCGCATCTTCGAGGGCTCGACGGAGATCATGCACCTGCTCGTCGCCCGCGAGGCCGTCGACGCCCACCTGCAGGCCGCCGGCGACATCGTCGACCCCGACGTCGCGCTGCCGGGCAAGGCGAGGGCGGCGGTCAAGGCGACCGGGTTCTACGCGAAGTGGCTGCCGCAGCTGGTCACCGGGCCCGGCCAGCTGCCGACGTCCTACCAGGACTTCGGCGTGCTGGCGCCGCACCTGCGCTACGTCGAGCGCGCGTCGCGGCGGCTGGCACGGTCGACGTTCTACGGCATGGCCCGCTGGCAGGGCGGCCTCGAGCGCAAGCAGGGCTTCCTCGGCCGGATCGTCGACATCGGCGCCGAACTGTTCGCCATCGCGGCGTCCTGCGTGCGGGCGCGCATGCTGCCCGACTCCGGCTCCGTCCAACTGGCCGACGTGTTCGCGCGGCAGGCCCGGCTGCGGGTCGAGCGGCTGTTCGACGCGCTCTGGCGCAACACCGACGGCGCCGACGAAGCCCTGGCGAAGGCCGTGCTGGCCGGCGAGCACACGTGGTTCGAGGCGGACGTGCTGGACCAGAGCGAGGGCACCGGCCCGTGGATCGCGCCGGTCGCGCCGTCCGCCGAGCCCGGCGAGAACGTCGCCCGCCGCGCACTCTAGTCCGGCGGCCGGACGATCGCCCGGCCCCGGCCCACGGTGCCGGCGCCCTCGACCGACCCGACCACCGTCAGGGCGACCCGGCCGTCCGGTTGACGCTCCGCGACCCGGGCCGATAGCGCGACCGTGACGTCGTCGTCTGGCACCACGACGGGGCGCACGAAGCGGAAGGTGAGCTCGTCGAGCCGCTCCGGGTCACCCAGCCAGCCGGTCAGCAGCCGCGTCACCAGGCCGAGGAGGAGGGTGCCGTGCGCGATCACGCCGGGCAGCCCGGCCGCGGCGGCGACCCGCGGGCTCCAGTGCAGGGGGTTGAAGTCGTGCGACGCGCCGGCGTAGCGGACCAGGTCCGCGCGGCTGATCCGGTACTCGTCACTCGCCACGACGGTCCCGGCCGCCAGGCCCGCCTCCACGATGGACGACGTCATCGGCGGGCTCCCGCCCCATCGCGCCGGACGACCACGGCGACGTCGAGCGTCCGGACGCCGTCGAGGTCCGCCGCCATCGCGGCGACCCGGCCGTAGCAGTCGCGCCGGACCCACCACCACCGCCCGGCGACCCGCTCCATCCGCACCGGCGGTCGGCCTTGCAGCGCGCGTGGTGGCGTCACGGGATGCCTCCGTGGGTCGGCGAGTTCCTAAAACGAATATCCCTTCTTTTAAGCGGCCTGGCAAGGCCTCCCGAGTGCGGCGCGGATCACGTCGTCCTAGACCAGGGCCCGGGCGTAGGCGGCCATCGAGCGCTGGTAGCGCGGCAGGTGCCGGGCCAGCGCGCCGACGGCGACGGAGACGGCCTCGCGCTCGCGCCCGGCGTCGGTGAGCGCCAGCGCGAGCACGCAGCTGACCGCGTCGTCCAGGTGGTCCGAGCCGCGGCCCTGCTCCGCGATGAGCAGCTCGACGCTCTCACCCGGACGGCCGAGGTTGCGGACGGTGCTGGCCAACTGGATCACCGCCCGGCGACGACGCTCGCCCGGCAGCTCGCCGGCCAGCGCCTCACGGTAGAGCGGTTCGGCGAGGTCGGGACGGCCGGTCGAGTCGAAGGCGCAGGCCCGCTCGAACGCCGCGACGGGGTGCCCCGCGGGCAGCTCGGCGGCCAGGTCGTCGACGACGGCCCGGAACGCGTCGTCGTCGTACTCGTCGATGGACGCCCACGCGGCGGCGATGCGTCGTTCCCATGCGTCGTCGGTCATCGGGCCAGCCTCGCACGGCGCGGTCAGCGCAGCGTCACCGAGCCGGAGTCGGGGACCAGCTCGATCCACACC
The DNA here is from genome assembly GCF_900106035.1 of Jiangella alba. GTDB lineage: Bacteria > Actinomycetota > Actinomycetes > Jiangellales > Jiangellaceae > Jiangella > Jiangella alba. The sequence goes on along the minus strand of NZ_FNUC01000003.1, from coordinate 309,239 downwards.
CGCCCCGGCGGCACGTGCAGCGGCGCCCCGGCGGCGTCGGCCAGCGTCAGCGGCGCCGCCAGCGACTCCTTGCTCCACGTGCCCTCGACGGCCGCGCCGCCGGTGAGCAGCGTCGCGGCGCCGGAGCCGACGAGGACGGTCTCGGGGACCGGGTTGCCGGCCGGGTCCTCGTAGCCGGCGTCGCGCAGCTCGACCCGCAGCACCAGCACCGTCGCCGGGCCGAACCGGTCGCCGTCGGCCGCGTGGTCGCCGTCGAGCACCCAGACGCCGTCGGACCACGTCCACGTCGAGGTGCGCGCGGCGGAGAACGTCACGACGGCGCCGCCGACCGGCCGGCCCGCGGGCGCCGTCCCCCACGGCAGGTACGGGCCGGTGGGGACGCCGGCGCCGGCGGGCAGGCTCGCCACCGCCTGGGCGGGATCGAGCATGACGTTGTACGGCGCCGGCCGGCTGTGGTCGCGGGACAGACCGTTGCCGCCGCCGGTCAGCACGGTGACGCCGGCCTCGTCCAGCGCCTTCAGCACCCGCTCCGCGCCGCCGGACGCGACCAGCACGCCGCCGGCCGGCAGCGCGAGACCGGCGTCGGTGGTGCGCACCGACCGCACCGGCCCGGCGACCGGCGGCAGCGCCGACTGGAACATCGCGGCCAGCCGGGTCAGCCCGCCCTCGACCAGCTCCTCGACCACGAGGTCGGCCTTCGACAGCCCCAGCTGCGGCGCCGACGACGGCGTGTTGTCGATCTTCACGACCAGCGCCGGCCTCGCGGCGTCGGCGGCCGACGGCGCCGGCAGGCCGGTCAGCGGCCAGGCCGGGGCCGGGGTGGGCGTCGCCGTCGCCGTCGTGGTCGACGTCGAGGCGGACGGCGACGGCGTCGAGGCCGCGGAGCCCCCGCCGCAGCCGGCCAGCAGCATCGCCGCCAGGAGCAGGGCTGTCGCCGTCGCGACCCGCCGCGGGCTCACCGCGGGCTCAGCGCTTGCGGCGGGCGTTGGCCATGGCGCGCTCGGCCTCGCGCTTCGCCTCGCGCTCGGCCAGCGTGTGCCGCTTGTCGTAGGCCTTCTTGCCCCGGGCCAGCGCCAGCTCGATCTTGGCGTAGCCGTCCTTGAAGTACAGCGTCAGCGGGACCAGCGTGTACCCGGTCTCGCGAGTCTTGCCGATCAGCTTGCTGATCTCGTCCTTGCGCAGCAGCAGCTTGCGCGAACGCCGCGGCGCGTGGTTGTTCCAGGTGCCGAGGTCGTACTCGGGGATGTGCACGTTGCGCAGCCACACCTCGCCGTCGCGGACCTCGGCGAACCCGTCGACCAGCGACGCCTTGCCGGCCCGCAGCGCCTTCACCTCGGTGCCGGTCAGGACGATGCCGGCCTCGTAGGTGTCGTCGATGTGGTAGTCGTGGCGGGCCTTGCGGTTCTGGGCCACCACGGTGCGTCCGCGTTCTCGTGCCATGCCCCAAGGATCGCACCTCCGGTGCCCCCGAGACGACTGCGTTATTGCCCGAGGTAGTTCATCGGGTTCACGCGCTCGCCGCCGACGTAGAGCATGAAGTGCAGGTGGCACGCGGTCGAGCTGCCGGTCGTGCCGGAGTAGCCGATGATCTCGCCCTGCGACACGCTCTCGCCATCGCTGACGGCGAACCGCGACAGGTGGCTGTACGTCGACACCATGCGCCGGTGACTGACGGCGACCTGGTTGCCGTACGCGCCCCGGTAGTAGGCCCACTCGACGGTGCCCGCGGCGGCCGCGCGGATCGGCGTGCCGCAGTAGGCCCGGAAGTCGGTGCCGTCGTGCAGCTTGTAGACGCCGGTGACCGGGTGGACGCGCATGCCGTAGGGCGACGTGACGTACGGGTTCGCGGTCGGGAAGGCCAGCGTGACGGAGCTGCCGCCACCGCCGCCGCCTCCTCCACCGCCGCCGCCTCCGCCGCCGCCGTTTCCGCCGCCGCCACCGCCGCCGCCGTTGTCCTCTTCGGCTTCCTGCTCGGCCTGCTCCTGCTCGGCCTCTTCCTGCTGCCTGCGCTGGATCTCGGCGATCTCGGCCTCGATCTGGTCCCGCTCGGCCGACCAGGCCGCCGTCTGGGCCTGGTCCGCGACCTGGGCCGCCTCCGCCGCCGTCCTCGCACCGTCGCGGGCGGAGACGAGCTGGTCGACCTCGGCCTTCGCCGCCGCGGCGGCGTCGCTGGCCGCCTGCGCGGTGGCGCGGGCGGCCTCGGCGGCCTGCTCGCGCTCCTCCGTCGCCTGCAGGGTGGCGGCCGCCAGCTGGCGGGCCTCCTCGGCGGCCGCTTCGAGGTCTTCGAGGACGACGCGCTCGTTGGCCAGCTCGGCGCGGTCGTCCTTGAGGGCGCCGAGGATGGTGTTCTCGGCCGTCAGCACCGACGTCGACGCGGCGGCGCGTGCGGCGAGCGCGTCCATGCTGTCGGCCTGCATGAGGATGGTGAGGCTGGCGAGGTCGGCGCCGACGCCGCGGGTGTACGCCTCGACGGCGACCTGGCTGATCGACGCCCGCTTGCCGTCGATCCGCTCGGTGACATCGTCGATCTTGGCGATCTGGTCCTTGACCTTCTTCTCGGCCTCGGCCAGCTTCTGCGCCGCCGCCTCGTCCGCCGCCCGTGCCGCGGCGACCTCGCCGCGTGCGACCTCGAGCTCGTGCTCGGCGGTGGCCAGGCCCTGCTGTGCACCGGCCAGCGTCGCCTCGGCGGCCGGCAACTGCGCCGTCGCCGCCTGGTACGCGGCCGTCGCGTCGGCGAGCGCCTGCGTGGAGTGGGCCAGCTGATCCTGGGCGTGCTCCAGGCTGTTCTGCGCGTCCTTCAACCGTCGCTCGGCGTCGGACGTGGCCCATGCCTGGCTCAGACCGGTGCAGAGAAGGCCGACGGTGACGACGATCACGGTCACCCGCCGCGCCCACGACGTCTCAGTTGTCACAGCCTTCACAGCGGCCTCCCTCGCACCACTCGTGCATGACCGTAACACCATTCACTCTGGCCGCGAAGCAGCCCGCGATAACTACAGCGCTGTCATTTCCGCAGGCGAGCGCACAAGGTGGGCAAGTGCCGCGAATCGGCGGGGACGCCGGATTTCGCCGCCTCGGCGTGTCGGACGGTGCCGATGAGGGCCGCGCGGCCGCCTCGGTGATGCGCCGGCACGGGTCTGGCCGAGCCCCCGCCCGCTACCGGCGCGGCCGCTTCGTCGAGCCCGGTCGACCCGACGTACGGTCCCCGCCCGGCCGGGAGGGCACCCACCCTACGGGCGGGCGCCGACAACGTCCGCGCGCCGGCCGAGGCCCGGGGCGGTCCGCCACCGCGAGTCTGGCCGCGGTCCGGCTGGTGCGCCGCCGCGGGCCTGGCCGCAGTCCGGCTGGTGCGCCGCCGCGGGGTCGGCTGAGGCCCCGCCCGCTACCGGCGCGGCCGCTCCGTCAAGCTCGGCCGACTCGACTGACGCGAGGTACGGTCCCCGCCCGGCCGGGAGGGCACCCACCCTACGGGCGGGCGCCGACAACGTCCGCGCATCGACAAGGTCCGCGCGCCAGCGACCCCTACGGTGACGGACCGCGCCCGGCCGCCCGCCACCTCGCCATGAGCGGCGAGTGGCCGACGCCGGTCCAGTGCTAAACGCGCAGGTAGCGGCGGAGCGTCACGAACGAGGCCAGCATCGAGAACAGCACGCCGGCCACCAGCAGCCAGGGCGTCGCCGCCCACACGTCGGCGCTGTCGACCCACGACGTGAACTGGAGGTTCGGCGCGATGAACCGGCCGACGATCAGTTCGACGCCGCCGAAGAGGGCGATGACGCCGAGCACCGAGCCGAGCAGGCCGGCGATGGCCGCTTCCAGGATGAACGGGAGCTGGATGTAGAAGTTCGACGCGCCGACCAGCCGCATGATGCCGGTCTCGCGGCGGCGGTTGAACGCGGCCAGCCGGATGGTGTTACCGATCAGCAGCACCGCCGCGATGATCTGGATGACGGTGATGGCGAACGCGACCAGCTGGAACCCGTCGAGCGTCCGGAAGAGTGGTTCGAGCAGCTGCCGCTGGTCGGTGACCTCCTGGACACCGGGCAGCCCGGCCACCGCCGAGACGACGCCGTCGTACTGTTCGGGGTCCTGCAGGGCGACGCGGAAGGACTCGGGGAGCTGGTCGGGCGTGATGATGCCGCCGATGTCGGAGTCGTCGAACTGCTCGCTGAACCGCTCGAACGCCTGCTCCTGGTTCTCGTAGAACACCTCGTCGACCTCGGGGTGCGACTCCAGCGTCTGCCGGATGGTGTCGCGCTGCGCGTCGGTGACGGCGCCGTCGGCACAGCCGGCCCCGGTCGAGTACTCGTTGCACATGAACACCGAGATCTCGATGCGGTCGTACCAGTAGCCCTTGGTGGTCTCGGCCTGGGATCGGATCAGCAGGCCGGCGCCCAGCATGGCGATGGAGATGGCCACCACGATGACGAGCGCGATGGTCATCGTCAGGTTGCGGCGCAGGCCGGTGGTGATCTCGGACAGGACGTACTGGAAGCGCATGGTTTCTTCCGGGTCGGCGGGTTCGGGACGAAGGGCGGTGTCAGCGGGTGTAGCCGTAGACGCCGCGCGACTGGTCGCGGACCAGCTTGCCGTGCTCGAGCTCGATGACGCGCTTGCGCATCTGGTCGACGATGGACTGGTCGTGGGTGGCCATGACCACGGTGGTGCCCGTGCGGTTGATGCGGTCGAGCAGCTTCATGATGCCGACGCTGGTGCCCGGGTCGAGGTTTCCGGTGGGCTCGTCGGCCAGCAGGATCAGCGGGCGGTTGACGAACGCGCGGGCGACGGCGACGCGCTGCTGCTCGCCGCCGGAGAGCTGGTCGGGCAGCCGGTCCTCCTTGCCGTCGAGCCCGACGAGCTCGAGGACGGCGGGGACGTCGCGGTTGATCTGGCGGCGCGGCTTGCCGATGACCTGCAGTGCGAACGCGATGTTCTCGAACACCGTCTTGTTCGGCAGCAGCCGGAAGTCCTGGAAGACGGTGCCGATGCGGCGGCGCAGGTGCGGGACCTTCCAGTTCGACAGCCGGTGGAGGTCCTTGCCGGCGACGCGGATGCGGCCCGCGGTCGGCTTCTCCTCGCGCAGCGTCAGCCGCAGGAAGGTCGACTTGCCGGACCCGGACGGCCCGACGAGGAAGACGAACTCGCCCTTCTCGATCTCCAGGGACAGGCTTTCCAGCGCTGCCTGGTTCTGCGTCGGGTACAACTTGCTGACGTTGTCGAAAAGGATCACGATGCCTCGCCGATGTGGATGTCAGACGCTCCTGCGATGGCCCTGACCGCCTGAAGCTCGTCTGTGAGTGTACGTCCGGATGTGACCGCACGCTGGGAGAACCAACGCGGCGTGGCGCCACGAAGGTTCCCGTAGGACAGCAGAGACGTCACTGTGCCTCGGCCTGCTCCTGCTGCTTGCGCCAGCGGATGCCGGCCTCCAGGAAGTCGTCGATCTGCCCGTCGAACACGGCCTGCGGGTTGCCGACCTCGTGTTCGGTGCGCAGGTCCTTCACCATCTGGTACGGGTGGACGACGTAGGAGCGCATCTGGTCGCCCCACGACGCCTTGACGTCGCCGGCCAGCTCCTTCTTCTGCGCCTGCTCCTCTTCACGGCGCAGCAGCAGCAGCCGGGACTGCAGGACGCGCATGGCGGCGGCGCGGTTCTGGATCTGCGACTTCTCGTTCTGCATCGACACCACCAGGCCGGTCGGGAGGTGGGTGATGCGGACGGCGGAGTCGGTGGTGTTGACGCTCTGCCCGCCGGGACCGGACGACCGGAACACGTCGATGCGGATGTCCGCCTCGGGGATGTCGACGTGGTCGGTGGTCTCGATCAGCGGGATGACCTCGACCGCCGCGAACGACGTCTGGCGGCGGCCCTGGTTGTCGAACGGCGAGATGCGGACGAGGCGGTGCGTGCCCGCCTCGACGGACAGCGTCCCGTACGCGAACGGCGCCTTGACCTCGAACGTCGCCGACTTGAGGCCGGCCTCCTCCGCGTAGGAGGTGTCGAGGACCTCGGTCTTGTAGCCGTGCCGCTCGGCCCAGCGCAGGTACATGCGCAGCAGCATCTCGGCGAAGTCGGCGGCGTCGACGCCTCCGGCGCCGGACCGGATGGTGACGACGGCCTCGCGCTCGTCGTACTCGCCGGACAGCAGCGTGCGGATCTCGAGGTCGGAGATGACCTTCCGGAGGTCGTCGATCTCGCGCTCGACCTCGGCCATGGCGTCGGCGTCGCCTTCGTCGCGGCCCAGCTCGACCATGACCGGGAGGTCCTCGATGCGCTGGCGCAGCTCGGTGACCTTGCGCAACTCGGCCTGCAGGTACGACAGCTGGCTGGTGACCTGCTGCGCCTGCTCGACGTCGTCCCACAGGTCCGGAGCCGCCGCGTGCGCCTCGAGGTCGGTGATGCGCTCTCGCATCTTCTCCGGCTCGAGAACGTTCTCGATGCTGGCCAGGGTCTGCGAGAGGTCCGCGATCTCGGCGTCTACGTCACGTGCTGCCACGTCGCACAAGGGTACGCGCTGCGGCTGAGATTCCCGGCACGACGACGGCCGACGCGGGCGGCGACCTGGGCGGGGACCTGCCCGGCAGCCGCACAAAACGTGACGTCGCACGGCGTTCCATGTTGCGTGACGTGCACCGTTGCGGCCCTGGCGGGGCCACCACCAGGCGGGTCCGCGCCGCGTCCAGGACCTTGACGACCTCTGGAGCCGACAGTAGGTTCCCGTCATGGAACGGCATGCCATGCGTGAGGAGGCCGAGCCGGTGATCGCGATCTGGGCGGCCGCGTCGCCCTTCCTGCCCGCCGCGCTGCGGACCCTGGACGACGCCGGCGTCCCCTACGTCGTCCTGCCGGACGAGCCCGGCGCGCCCGGTCTCGACCGCGCCGCCGACGCCGAAGCCCTGGTCGTCGGCGGTGCGGAGGTCTCCCGGACGCTGCTGTCGTCGCTGCCCCGGCTGCGCCTGGTGGTGCGGGCCGGCGTCGGCGTCGACCGCATCGACCTCGAGGCGGCGACTGAGCTCGGCGTCCTGGTCGCCAACGTCCCCGACTACGCGACCGACGAGGTCGCCGACCACGCCGTCCTGCTAATGCTCGCCGCGGTCCGCCGGCTCGCGCACTTCCAGGCGTCCACGCGCGCCGACTGGGTCACCGTCGACCGCCCGCCCGTCATGCGGCTGCGCGGCAGCCGCCTCGGCATCGTCGGCCTGGGCCGCATCGGGACGGCGACGGCCGAACGCGCGCGGGCGCTGGGCATGGACGTCGTCGCCCACGACCCGTACGTCGGCGCCGACGCCTTCGCTCGGGCCGGCGCGGCCGGCGTCTCCCTCGACGAGCTGCTGGCCGGCAGCGACGTCATCAGCCTGCACGCGCCGCTGACGGCGGACAGCCACCACCTCCTCGGCCGCGCCGCGTTCGCCCGGATGCGGCGCTCGCCGGTCGTCGTCAACACCGCACGCGGCGGACTCGTCGACACCGCCGCGCTCACCGAGGCGCTCGACGCCGGTGTCGTCCGGGCCGCCGGCCTCGACGTCCTGGAGGACGAGCACGACGTGGCGCGGCACGCCGCCCTGCTCGGCCGCGCCGACGTCGTCGTGACCCCGCACGTCGCCTGGTACTCGCAGGGCTCCGAGCAGCAGCTGGGCGCGTCGGCGGCCCGCATCGCCCTCGATTTCGTCCGGCAGGGCGTCCGCCCGCCCGTCCTCAACCCCGTGAGGTGACACCGTGACCCAGACCTCCGAGCCGCTCCCCGCGTTCCCGATGCCGCGGCCGACACCGTTCGACCCGCCCGACGAGTACGCCGCCGTCCGCGCGGCCGGCGGCCTGGCCCGGGTGCGGCTCTGGGACGGCCGGGCGGCCTGGCTGGTCACCGGGTACGACGAGGTGCGCTCGCTGCTCGCGGATCCGCGCATCAGCGCCGACCGGACCAACCCGGGCTTCCCGTTCCCGACGGCCGGCCGCGAGGCGCTGGAGCGGTCCGGCCGCACGTTCATCCAGATGGACCCGCCCGAGCATGGGCGGCTGCGCCGGGTGTTCACCAAGTACTTCGCGGTCAAGCGCATCGAGACGCTGCGGCCGATGGTCCAGGAGATCGTCGACGAGCTGGTGTCGGACCTGCTGGCGGCCGGGCCGCCGGCCGACCTCGTGCCGGCGCTGGCGCTGGAGGTGCCGGCCCGCACGATCTGCCGCGTGCTGGGCATGCCGTTCGAGGACCGCCATCGCATCCAGGAGCTCGACCACCGGCGCAACACGCTGACGACGTCGCCCGAGGACGTCCGGCACGCGACCGAGGAGATGCTCGCCTACGCCGACGCGCTGATCGCCCGCAAGCAGCGTGAACCCGCCGACGACCTCGTCAGCGCGCTCGTCGCCGACCAGCTCGACGGCGACACCGTCACCCGGGACGAGCTCATCGCGGCGGTCCGGCTGCTCATCACGGCCGGCCACGAGACCACCGCCAACATGATCTCGATGAGCATCGCCACCCTGCTGCGCCACCCGGAGCAGCTGCGCGAGCTGCGGGCCGACCCGTCGCTGGTGCCCAACGCCGTCGAGGAGCTGCTGCGCTACATCAGCATCTTCCACATCTCGCCGACGCGGGTAGCCACGGAGCGCATCGAGATCGGCGGTCACGTCATCGAGCCCGGCGACGGCGTGATCGCCGCCGTCGCCGGGGCCAACCGCGACGACACCGCGTTCGCCGACGCGGCACGCTTCGACCCGCACCGGGAGGCGCGGCACCACGTCGCGTTCGGCTACGGGGTGCACCAGTGCCTCGGGCAGCCGCTCGCGCGCATCGAGCTGCAGACGGTGCTCGCGACGGTGCTGCGGCGCATCCCGTCGCTGCGGCTGGCCACGGACGCGGAGTCGCTGTCGGTCAAGGAGTACGCGTTCCTGAACCTCACTGCGCTGCCGGTGACCTGGGAGGAGCAGTCGTGAAGATCATCGTCGAGATCGACCGCTGCGTCGGTGGCGGTCAGTGCGTCATGGCCGCGCCCGACGTCTTCGACCAGGACGACGACGGCCTCGCCGTCCTGCTCGACGACGATCCCCCGGCGTCCGCGTCCGACGACGTCCAGCTCGCCGCCCGGCTGTGCCCGGCGCGCGCGATCCTGGTCGAGGCGTGACGCCGCCGCGTCGCATCGTCGTCGTCGGGGCGTCGGCGGCCGGCCTGACGGCCGCGGAGTCGCTGCGCGCCGACGGCTTCGACGGCGAGGTCACCGTCGTCGGCGCCGAAGCGCACCTCGGGTACGACCGCCCGCCGCTGTCGAAGCAACTGCTCTCCGGGGCGTGGGAGGCGGACCGGCTGGAGCTGCTGCCCCGTGATCGGTACGACGAGCTGGCGATCGGCTGCCGGCTCGGCGCCGCTGCGACGTCGCTGGACGTCGCCGGGCGGACGGTCCGCGTCGGCGGCGCCGACCTCGGCTTCGACCGGTTGCTCATCGCCACCGGCGTCCAGCCGCGCCGGTGGCCGGGGACGGACGGGCTGCACGGTGTCCACGTCCTGCGCACCATCGACGACACCGTCGCGTTCAAGGCGGCGGCGCACACCGCCGGGCGGGTGGTCGTCATCGGCGCGGGGTTCCTCGGCGCGGAGGCGGCCGCCACCCTGCGCGGCCTGGGCATCCCCGTCACGCTCGTCGACCCCGCGCCGGCGCCGATGCTGCGTCAGGTCGGGCCGGAGGTGGCGCGGCTGCTCGCCGGCCTGCACACCGAGCACGACGTCGACCTGCGCCTCGGCGTCACCGTGCGGGGCATCGAGCAGGACGGCGGCCGCGTCACCGGCGTGCGGCTCGGCGACGGCACGGCAGTGCGCAGCCCGTGCGTGCTCGTGGCGATCGGGACCACCCCGGCCACCGGCTGGCTCGACGGCAGCGGCCTGGATCTCACCGACGGCGTCGGGTGCGACGCGCACTGCCAGGCCGCACCGGACGTGTTCGCCGCCGGCGACGTCGCCCGCTGGTTCCACCGCGGCCACGGCGCCAGCCTGCGCGTCGAGCACCGGACCAACGCGACCGAGCAGGCGATGGCCGCCGCGCGCGCCATGCTGGGCGCGGGGCAGGCGTACGAGCCGGTGCCGTACTTCTGGAGCGACCAGTACGACACGAAACTCCAGGCCTACGGCCAGACCTCCGCGGCCGAACGGTTCGCCGTCATCAGCGGATCGCTGGAGGAACGACGGTTCGTCGCGGCCTACGGACGCGGCGAGCGGGTCGTCGGCGTACTGGGCTGGCGCTCGCCGCGCGAGCTGCTGCGGGCCCGCGCGCTGGTCGCCGGCGCCGCGCCCTGGCAGGACGCGGTCGCCGCCTGACGGTCACGGCGCCGGCGGCTGCCCCGGCTCGGGGAGGCCGGCGACCTTCGCGATGAGCCGGATGCTGGAGTCGAAGATGGCGTCGCGCAGCTCCCCGGGCATCCAGTCGAGGTGGCCGTACGACTCCAGGCAGGTGAAGCCGTGCAGGCTCGCCCAGCAGTGCAGCATCGCCTGGAACGTCTCCGGCGCCACCGGCGGTCCGTCGATCGGCAGATCCTTCGCCTCGTGGTGCTCCGCCAGCATGCGGGCGATGCCGCCGTCGTCGTCCGCGAGCATGGGACGGCGCAGCAGGCCGGCCTGGGTGGCCTCGTAGAACAGTGACTTCAGCTGCGCCATCGCGCGCCTCGCCGCCTCCGTCGTCGGGCCCTCCTCGGGGGCGTGGTAGCCGGGGACCGGCATGCCGAGGATCAGCGCGAACCGCTGCGGCTCCTCCCGCGCCCACCGCCGGTACGACTGCGCGACCGCGGTGAACCGGCCCCCCGGATCGTCGACGGGGATCTGGTCGCGTGCGTCCGCGACGGCCTCGCCCAGATCGTTGTACGCGTCCACGATCAGCTCGGTCAGCAGCTCGTCGCGGTCGGCGAAGTAGCGGTACAGCGCCGGCGCCGTCATGCCCATGAGGCGGGCGATGTCGGAGAACCGGAAGTCGGTCGTGCCCTGCTCGCGCATCAGGCCCAGCGCGGTCTGCTTGATCTCCCCGATGGTCGCCGCACGAGCCCGCTCCCGCCGGGACGGCGGCTTCTCCGGCCGCTGCTCCGACTGTGGGGACGGCGGCTGCGCGGCCTGCGTCTGTCCCGTCTGCCGCGACGGCGGCTGTTCCGCCTGCGAGGACGGCGGCCGTTCGGCCTGTCGGGACGACCGCTGCTCCGGTCGCCGCTCCGCCTGGGGGAACGGCGGCTGCGCGGCCTGGGTCGGTCCCGTTTGCCGCGACGGCGGCCGCTCCGGCTCACGACCGGGCTGGGGGATCTCGCCTGCCATCTGCGCCCACCTCCTTGTGTCGTGCGGCGGCAATGCGTGAAGCACTTTCACAGATGTGAAGCCTCTTGACAAGTTTAGCCGCGTCGTGTTTGTTATGTCGAGTAACAGTTCTAACGCTACGTCACGTAACGCTTCGAGGGGCAGGACATGAACGAGCCCACCACCACTGACGACGGAGACCGGCCGACGACGCCTCCGGGTGCCGGCGCGGCGGACCGGCCCACCCAGCCCGACCCGGCGACGACTGCGGCAGACCGCCTCGCCGCAGACGCCAGCCCCGCCGCCGACTCCGCCACTAAAGCCACCGACGCCACCGCTGACACCCCCGCCGCCGCTGAAACCACAGCCGCCACTGCTGACACCCCCGCCGCCACCGACGACGGCCACGTCGACTCGGCCGGCCGCACGAATGGCGGGTGGTTCGGTGGTGCTACAGCACCACCGAACCACCCGCCATCGCGAGGCCCCGACCCGGCCGACCAGTCGACGACGGCGGGTTGGCGCACCGACGACGCCCAGACCGGCGCATACGTCGAGTCCGACGACCGCGGCAACAACGGCCGAAGCGGCCACAGGGGCAACGGCAGCCGCGTGGGCCACACCGACAACGCCGGCCGCAACGGCGGCCACGGCAGCAACGACCGCGGCGGGGCGCCGACCGACACGTCCGCCGCTCCCCCGCGTCCCGGTGTGCTCGGCCGACTCGCCGGCGCGTCCTACCGGCGCCGCGGCCGGGTGATCGTCGCGTGGGTGGTGGCCATCGCGGGCGCGTTCGGGCTGTCCGCCGCGTTCGCCGGCGACTTCACCGCCGACTACTCGGCGCCCGGCTCGGACTCCCGCGAAGCCCAGGATCTGCTGGAGCAGCGCTTCCCGGCACAGTCCGGCGACACCATCGACGTGGTGGTGAAGACGGACGGGACGGGGGTCACCGACCCGGAAGTGCAGGCCGACGTCACCGCGCTGCTCGACGCGCTGCGGGCGCAGCCGCACGTGGTCGCCGTCGACGATCCGTACGCGACGCCGGGCGGCATCTCGCAGAGCGGGGACATCCTCGTCGCGACGGTGAACCTGGACGTCGTGCTGCCGGACGACATGCCGGTCGAGAAGACCGAGGAGCTCCTGGCGATGGCCGCCGACGCGGAACGGCCGGGGCTGGAGATCGCGCTCGGCGGGCAGACGGTCGCGCTGGCGGAGCAGGGCGAGATCGGCTCCGAGGCCATCGGCATGGCCGCCGCCGCGGTGATCCTGCTCATCACGTTCGGCTCGGTCGTCGCGGCCGGGCTCCCGCTGATCGTCGCGGTCGCCGGGCTGGCGCTGAGCGGCGCCCTCACCGGCGTCGTCGCGGCGCTGGTGGACGTGCCGGACTGGTCGACGGCGCTGGCGACGATGATGGGCATCGCGCTCGGCATCGACTACGTGCTGCTCATGGTGACGCGGTTCCGCGAATGGCGCGCCGCCGGTCTCGACCCGGAACGGGCCACCGTCGCGACGCTCGACACCGCCGGGCGGGCCGTCATGGTCGCCGGCAGCACCGTCATGGTCAGCATGTTCGGCCTGTTCGCGATGGGCCTCTCGTTCATGCAGGGCGCGGCGCTGGTGACGATCGTCGCCGTCCTCGTCGTCATGGCCGCGGCCGCGACGCTGTTCCCGGCGCTGCTCGGCTTCTTCGGCCGCTGGGTCGACCGCCTCCGCCTCCCGCTGGGCCGCCGCCGACGGACGACGGCGCAACTGGCCGCGGGCGGGCACGTCGAGCCGTCCCGGATGTGGCTGCGCTGGGGCCGGCTGGTCGACCGGCACAGCATCATCGCGACGGTCGTCGGCGTCGGCCTGCTGCTCGCGCTCGCGGCGCCGTTCCTCGGTGTCCGCTTCGGCTTCCCCGACGCGGGCAACAACGAGGAGGACCGCTCGTCGCGGCAGGCGTACGACCTGCTGTCCGAGGGCTTCGGCGCGGGCGCCAACGGACCGCTGCTGCTGGTCGCGGACCTGGACGGCCCGGGCGACGAGGCCGCGCTGCCCGCGCTCGCCGAAGCCGTCACCGCGACCCCGGGCGTCGCCGCCATCATGCCGCCCGCCGTCAACGAGGCCGGCGACGCCGCCCTGCTCACCGTCCTCCCGGCGACCGGTCCACAGGACGCCGCCACGGAGGATCTTGTCCACACCCTGCGCGACGACGTGCTGCCGGGCGCCGATCTCGAGGTGCACGTCGGCGGCGTCACGGCGACGTCGATCGACTCGACGGAGAACACGGCCGAGCGGCTGCCGCTGCTGATCGGCGGCGTGGTGTTGCTGTCGATGGTCCTGCTGCTGGTGTCGTTCCGCAGCATCGTCATCCCGATCACGGCCGCGCTGATGAACCTGCTCTCCGTCGCCGCCGCGTACGGCGTGGTCGCGCTGGTCCTGGAGGGCGGCTGGGCCGGGCAGCTGATCGGCATCGACACCGAGACGCCGATGCCGGCGTTCATCCCGGTGCTGGTCTTCGCGGTGCTGTTCGGGCTGTCGATGGACTACGAGGTGTTCCTGATCAGCCGCATGCGCGAGGCGTGGACGCGGACCGGCGACAACGCCCGCGCCATCGTCGAAGGGCTGGCCGGCACGGGACGCGTCATCACCGCCGCGGCGGCGATCATGGTCGCGGTGTTCGCGGCGTTCATCCCGAGCCCGGAGGTGTTCCTCAAGGTCATCGGCGTCGGCATGGCCGCGGCGATCCTCGTCGACGCCACCGTCGTGCGGATGCTGCTGGTCCCCGCCGTCATGCACCTGCTGGGACGGGCCAACTGGTGGCTGCCCTCCTGGCTGGAGCGCCGGCTGCCCCAGCTGCACGTCGAGGGCCGGCCTGAGCTCTACCTGCCCGACGCGGAGGCGGACGCGGTCGGGACGGACGTCCGCGGCGCCGGCGCACCGGAGCTCGTTCCCACTCGCTGACCCGCACGGCGGCCTCATGGCTGGCGGTTTGCTGGTGCCCTGACACCAGCAAACCGCCAGCCATCGCACGTCCCCCACCGCTTGCAATGACACCGATACGCATCGCCGGCTGGGTGGTGCGTATCGGTGCTCATTGCAAAAGGGGCGAGCGCGGGGTCACCGAAGCGCGCCTGAACGACGCGCCGCCCGTGCCCTACGTCGCGTCGGGGCGGAGCAGGCCGCGGACGGCGCGCAGGCCGACCGAGAGCCTGGCGAGGTCGAAGCTGTCGCCCTCGACGATCTCGCGCAGCATGCCCTGGGTGCGGGCGACCACGACGTCGTCCTGCGCCGCCCACGCCTCGACCCGGTCCTGCGGCGCCGACTCCTCGTGCGTGTGCTGGATGACCTGCGCCGTCAGCGCCGCCTGGACGGCGTGGAGGTCGTCGCGCAGGGCGGCCCGGGCCATCGTCTGCCAGCGGTCGCGCCGCGGCAGCGAGATGATCCGCTCCAGTAGCCGGCCCAGTTCGAGGAACGCTCCGAGGGTGAAGTGCACCCGCGCCACCTCGAGCAGGTCGGTGCCGGTGGCCAGCGAGTTCTCGACCATCCCGAGCCCGGCGTAGGCCGGCGGCAGCACCGCGACCCGGTTGGCCAGCGGTTCCGGCACGCCGTCGGCGGCCAGCGCCTCCAGCCGCTCGTGGTAGAGGTCCAGCTCGCGCCCGGACAGCACCTCGGGCAGCGCCACCAGCAGCCGGGCGATGGGCTCTTCGAAGAACCCGATCTGCCAGGCGATGTCGATGGGTGGCCGGCGGTTGACGGTGAGCCAGCGGGTGGCCCGCTCGGTGATCGTCCGCGCCTCCAGCCGCATGCGCGTCTGGACGTCGAAGTCGACGACGTTGTCGAGCTCCTTGATCGCGACCATGAGGTCGGGGATCTGGAAGACGACGCCGCCGACGGTGTGCGCGCGGGCGAGGTCCTCGACGGTGCCGCCGGTCTCCATGCCCAGCCGGTACGCGAACGTCGTGCCGGCGGTGTTCACCAGCTCGTTGACCACGACGTTCGAGATGATCTCGCGGCGCAGCGGGTGGTTGTCGATGACGTCGCCGTAGGTGTCGCGCAGCGCGCTCGGGAAGTACGCGTGCAGCGCGGCGCCGAGGTACGGGTCGTCGGGCATGCCGCCGGCCAGCAGCTCCTCGTACATGAGGTTCTTCGTGTACGCGAGGACGACGGACAGTTCCGGGCTGGTCAGGCCCTTGCCGGCGGCCATGCGCTCGGCCAGCTGGCGGTCGGTGGGCAGCGCCTCGATGGCGCGGTCGAGCTTGCCCTGGGCCTCCAGCTTGGCCAGGTAGGACCGGTGGACGTGGGCCAGGTTCGGCGCCTGGAACACGCCGTTGGCCAGCGCGATGTTCTGGCCGTAGTTGTTCGTCAGCACGAGGCCGGCGATCTCGTCGGTCATCTCGGCCAGCAGCTCGTTGCGCTGCTTCTCGGTGAGGTCGCCGGCCCGGACGACGCCGTCGAGCAGGATCTTGATGTTCACCTCGTGGTCGGAGGTGTCGACGCCGGCGGAGTTGTCGATGGCGTCCGTATTGATGCGCCCGCCGGACGGTGTCTTCAAAGCGAACTCGATGCGGCCGCGCTGGGTCAGGCCGAGGTTGCCGCCCTCGCCGACGACCTGCGCGCGGAGGTCGGCGGCGTCGATGCGGATGGCGTCGTTGGCCTTGTCGCCCACCTCGGCGTTGGACTCCGTCGACGCCTTCACGTAGGTGCCGATGCCGCCGTTCCAGAGCAGGTCGACGGGCGCGCCGAGGATGGCGTGCATCAGCTCGGGCGGCGACATGGTCTCGACCGACGCGTCGATGCCCAGCACCTGCTTGACCTCGGCCGACAGCTTGATCGTCTTCGCCGTGCGCGGGTAGACGCCGCCGCCCTCGCTGATCAGCTTGGGCTCGTAGTCGTTCCAGCTGGACCGCGGCAGCTCGAAGAGGCGACGGCGCTCGGCGTAGGACTCCGCCGCGTCGGGGTCGGGGTCGAGGAAGATGTGCCGGTGGTCGAACGCGGCCACCAGGCGGATGTGCTCGGACAGCAGCATGCCGTTGCCGAACACGTCGCCGGACATGTCGCCGATGCCGACGACGGTGAAGTCCTCGGTCTGGGTGTCGCGGCCGAGCTGGCGGAAGTGCCGCCGCACCGACTCCCAGGCGCCGCGGGCGGTGATGCCCATGGCCTTGTGGTCGTAGCCGGCCGAGCCGCCGGACGCGAACGCGTCGCCGAGCCAGAAGCCGTACTCGTGGGAGACGTCGTTGGCGATGTCGGAGAACGACGCGGTGCCCTTGTCGGCCGCGACGACGAGGTACGGGTCGTCGCCGTCGTGGCGGACGACCATCGGCGGCGGGACGACGCTGCGGTCGGCGGCGCGGTTGTCGGTGATGTCGAGCATGGCCCGGATGAACGTCTTGTAGCACTCGACGCCCTCGGCCAGCCACGCCTCGCGGTCGACGGCGGGGTCGGGCAGGCGCTTGCCGACGAAGCCGCCCTTCGCGCCGACCGGGACGATGACGGAGTTCTTCACCGCCTGCGCCTTGACCAGGCCGAGGATCTCCGTCCGGAAGTCCTCGCGCCGGTCGGACCAGCGCAGCCCGCCGCGGGCGACGGCGCCGTAGCGCAGGTGCACGCCCTCGACCCGGGGTGAGTACACCCAGATCTCGTACTTCGGCTTGGGGTCGGGGAGGTCGGGCAGCGACCGGGAGTCGATCTTGAAGCTGGTGACGGTCTGCGGCCCGCCGACGGTGGTGCGGTAGTAGCTGGTCCGCAGCGTCGCCTTCACCAGCCGCAGGAACGAGCGCAGGATGCGGTCCTGGTCGAGGCTGGCGACCTGGTCGAGCGCCTCGTCGATGCGCCCGTTCAGCTCGTCGGCGGCCGTCTGCCGGGCCGCGCGACCGGCGTCGTCGGCGTCGTACCGTTCCGGGTCGAAACGGATCTCGAACAGGTCGACGAGCATGCGCGCGACGTCGACGTGGCCGGACAGCGCCTCTTCGAGGTAGTTCTGGCTGAACGTGGTGCCGGTCTGGCGCAGGTACTTGGCGTACGCGCGCAGGATGGACGCCTGCCGCCACGACAGCCCCGCCTGCGGCACCAGCGCGTTGAACCCGTCGCTCTCGGCGTCGCCCCGCCACACCGCGGCGAACGCGTCCTGGAACAGCACCTTGAGGCGGTCGGCCTCGGTGGCACGCAGCCCGCGGTAGCGCAGCCCGAAGTCGTAGATGTACGCCGTCGACTCGGTGTCGTGGCCCCGCCGGACGATCTCGTACGGCCGCTCGTCGACCACCTCGACGCCCATGCGCGACAGGATCGGCAGCACCTGGGTGAGCGAGATGGGCGCGCCGGTGCGGTAGATCTTGAACCGGCGGTCGGTGGCCAGCCCGCCGACCGGCTGGTAGAGGTTCATGCCCAGGCCGTCCTCGGCCGGCAGCTCCTCGAGGCGGCGGACGTCGGCCACCGCCGTCCGTGCCGGGAAGTCGGCCTTGTAGCCCTCGGGGAACGCCTGCCGGTACCGGCGCAGCAGCTTCGCCGCGCCCTCCTCGCCGACCTGCTCGGCCAGCGCGTCGGACAACTCGTCGATCCACGAGCGGGTGGCGCCGACCAGCGCCTTCTCCAGCGCCGGGACGTCGATGACGGGCAGCTCCTGGTCGCGCCGCATGCGCACGACGAAGTGCAGCCGGGCCAGCGCGGCCTCGCCGACCCGCGCGGTGAAGTCGATGGAGTCGCCGTCGGTGGCGGCCAGCAGCAGCCGCTGGATGCGCTCGCGCACGTCGGTGTTGTAGCGGTCGCGCGGCAGGTAGACGAGGAACGACAGGTAGCGCCCGTAGTCGTCGCGGCGGACGAACATGCGCAGGTGGCGGCGCTCTTGCAGGTGGACGACGGCGAGCGCGGTGGGCAGCAGCTCCTCGGGCGGGATCTGGAACAGCTCGTCGCGCGGGTACGTCTCGAGCACCTGCAGGAGGTCCTTGCCGGAGTGGCCGGACGGTGCGAACCCGGCCTGCTCGATGACCTCCTGGACCTTGCGCCGCAGCACCGGGATGCGCAGGACGCTCTCGGTGTAGGCGGCGGACGTGAACAGCCCGAGGAAGCGCCGCTCGCCGACCACCTCACCGGACTCGTCGAACGTCTTCACCCCGACGTAGTCGAGGTAGGCCGGGCGGTGCACCGTCGCCTTGGAGTTGGCCTTGGTGAGCACCAGCAGCTGTTTCTCGCGCGCCTTCGCGCGCACCTCGCGCGGCAGCTTGCCGAACGAGCCGGAGAGGTCCTGGTCGGAGCGCAGGATGCCGAGGCCGGTGCCGGTGACCGCGCGCAGCACGTCCTCGCCGTCGACCTCGTCGAGCTGGTACTCGCGGTAGCCGAGGAAGGTGAAGTGGTCGTCGGCCAGCCAGTGCAGCAGCTCGCGCGCCTCGTCGGCCTCGGGCGCCTTGATCGACGACGGCGGGTGCTCCAGCTCGCCGGCGATGTCGATGGCGCGCTGGCGCATGCGCGGCCAGTCCTCGACCGCCTCGCGGACGTCGCGGAGCACATCGCGCAGCAACTGCTCGATGGCGGCTTGGTCGTCAGGGTCGTCGGTGCGGTCGATCTCGACGTGCATCCACGACTCGACGACGGTGCCGGCGTCGCGCCGCCGGTCGTTCTCGTTGAGGTCGAGCACCTCGATCAGCTGGCCGGTGATGTCGCGGCGGACCACCAGCTGCGGGTGGACGACGAGGCGGATGGCGTGCTCGTGCTCGGACAGCGCCATGGTGACGGAGTCGACCAGGAACGGCATGTCGTCGATGACGACCTCGACGATGGTGTGCCCGGACGCCCAGCCGTGCTCGTCGACCGTCGGCGTGTAGACGTTGACGACGGCGGTGCCCTGCGGCCTGGTCTGCGCCGAGCGCCGGTGCGACGCGGCCACGCCGTAGACGTCGACGACGTCGCGGTCGACGAGGTCCTCGGCGGCGACGTGCCGGTAGTACCGGCGAAGGAAGGCTTCGTCCTCGTCGCGGCTCCCGCGGTCGCCGACCAGCGCGGCTTTGGCGAGGAGCTCGGATTTGGCTTCGTCGAGCCGATTACGCATGGATCCACCAACCCCCGGAGCTAGACCCCGCACGTCGTTGTACGGGACCTCTCAGAACCTTAGTAGCTCCCCGCCGCGGCCGCTGCCCGACCCCCGGTTCATGATCATCTCAGAGCCAGGAACGCAGCTCCCAGAGCAGCGGGTAGTAGCGGAAGTCGAGGCGACTGCGCAGGTAGGAGGCGCCGGACGAGCCGCCGGTGCCGGTTTTCGTCCCGATCATCCGTTCCACCATCGTGACGTGCCGGGCCCGCCAGCCGGCGGCCAGCTCGTCGTGCGACATCAGCCCCTCGGCCAGCTCCCAGACCTCGCCGTAGCCGCCGCGGTCGTGCGCCGCCGTGCGCAGCGACGCGCTGATCTCGTCGTCCGTTCCGGTGGGGAGGTCGCGGGCCCGCATCGCCGCCAGGAACGCGTCCCACAGCGTCGGCTCGTCCAGCCGGCGCCGCAGCCGCGCCGCCTCGTCGTCCGTCAGGCCACGGAACCGGCGCAGGAACGCCGCGTCCTTCGCGCCCGACACGAACTCCAGCTCGCGGAACTGCACCGACTGGAAGCCGCTGGCCGGCGCCAGCCGGGCCCGGAACTCCAGGAAGTCCTGCGGGGTCATCGTCTCCAGGACGCCGACCTGCTCGATCAGGATCCGCTCGATCTCGTGCACCCGGTTCAGCAGGTGCCGGGCCCACCACAGGCGGTCGTCGAACATCGCCTGCCGGGCCGCCTCCAGCTCGTGCAGCAGTTGTTTGAACCACAGCTCGTAGACCTGGTGGATGGTGATGAACAGCAGCTCGTCGTGAGCATCGGTCTCGAGTCGCTGCTGGTCGAGCAGCTGCGCGAGACGCAGGTAGGTGCCGTAGCTGAGCCGGGCACCGTCCTCGCCGAACTGTGCGGACGGAGGACTGATCTCCTTGTCGGTGGTCACCTCGCCAGCGTATGGGTCAGGATGTGGAGCCATGGACCTGAACAGCGAGCTGCGTTTCGACGCCGATCCGGCAGCGGTCTTCGCGATGTTGACCGACGAGGCCTACATCGAGAAGAAGACCATGGCCGCCAACGCGATCCGGCACCAGGCCTCCGTCCGCCGCGACGGCGACCGCGTCACCATCGACCTCCTGCGTGTCATGCCCCCGGACGTCCCCGACTTCGTCCGCCGCTTCGTCGGCGAGACGATCGACATCAAGCAGCGCGACACCTGGGGCCCGGCCGCGGCGGACGGGTCGCGTGACGGCAGCATCGAGCTGGAGATGTCCGGCGCACCGGTCCGTGCCACCGGCACCATGCGGCTGGCCGCGAACGGCGCCACGACCGTGCTGACGATCAAGGCCCTGCTGAAGGCGTCGGTGCCGCTGGTCGGCGGGAAGATCGAGCAGGCGGTGCACCAGGGTCTGATGCACGCGGTCAAGGTCGAGGAACGCGTCGGTAACGACTGGCTCGCAGGGAAGCGCTGAGCCCGGGGCCTGCTGAGGTCGGGGCGCACTGAGCACGCCAACGTCCCGTCCCGGCCCGGCGCACGGTGCGGCCGCCCGGCGGACGTCTTCGGGGCGGCGGACGGCGCGGGCGGACAGGCGTGTCAGACGACCGGTCGCCCGGTCCCCTTCAGGAGCACCCCAGCGGAGCTGACGCCGATACCGTCAATCCAGAAGAGAGCAGCTCAGCGGCCGCCCCTTCAACGGCCGGGGACGCCGCCGTCCAGGGCGCGCAGCGACACGTTGCGCTCGGCGGCGCCGGCGCGGCGCCCCGGCTGCCGCGGCGCGGGGGCCTCGGCGGCCGCCGCGGGCGCGGAGTCGGTCGACTCGCGCTCGAGCAGCGCCTCGGCCAGCTCGGCCGGGCCCGTGACGGCCATGGCCAGCGCGCGGCCGAGGTCGTCGCGGTCGATGGGCTCCTCGGCGGTGCGACGCAGCCGGTCGGACAGGTCGATGACCTTGTCGGCCGTGCCGAGCGTCGCGCGCGCCGCCATGAGGTGACCGCGCTGCAGCGGCCGGCCGGCGATCATCAGCGCCAGCGCCTCGGCAGTGTCGCTCCAGTCCGACGCCGGCGCCTGCTCCCCGATGAGGCCGGCGACCCCGGCCATCACCCGGTCGGACGCGGCGACGAGCCGCTCGGCCGTCTCGCTGTCGCTGTCGAGGGAGGCCAGCCGCAGTGCTACCGCGGTGACCAGTGCGCCGTCGGCGGGACTCCGACGGGGCTGGGACAGCAGTCGCACCGCTCGTGCGACGTACGGCCTGGTCGACAGCCGGTCATCCATCACGCTTGACACCTCGTGTTCTCATCTCTCGGCTCACCCATGTGCGGGCACTCGTGCGCGTGCAGCGGGGGCGAACGTCTCCGTCACGGCTCGAGCGCTCGTCCACCGTAGAAGATTCTGCACCGAACCCGCCTTGTCATTCGTCCCACTGGCCCGACTTCCCCCGAATGGCTGCCGCCCGGCGACCGCTCCGGTGGGATTGTCGTCGACCTCAACGCTACCGGCTGCGAAGCGTATCGCCTCCGTGGTATGAACGACAGCCGTACGCCGCCCTTCAGCCGACTTCAGCCGGCTTCGGCCGCGTCGGCCCAGGAGCGGCCCTGGGTGAGCGCCTCCTCCGACGTCCGCAGCGAGGTCTCGAGGACGGCCATGCGGCGGCCGGTGTCCATGACGTTCGCGCCGATCGCGACGAGGTCCTCCGGGCCGGGGCCGAGGATCGTGACGGCGGTGCCCGCGGCCTCCAGCTTCGCCGCCTCACGCAGGCAGCGGCGGGTGCAGCGCCGCCGCCAGCGACGTTCCAGCCGCGGCAGCAGCGCCCGCGGATGGTCCAGCTCGAACGACACCATCGGCGCGACGACGTAGACCTCGTCCAGGCCCAGGCTGCCGAACAGGTCGACCGACGTGGCCGAGCAGGTGCCGCCGTCGACGTAGCGGTGGCCGCCGATCATCACCGGCGCGAACCAGCCCGGGATGGCGCACGACGCCATGACGGCCTGCGGGAGCGACGCCCGCGGCTCGCCGGCCCGGCCGAACGGGACCCGGCGACCGGTCTCGTAGTCCATCGCGACGATCCAGACGCCCGAGTGCGGCGACCACCCGGCGTCCGGCCCCGTGACCGCGTCGACGAGGTCGCCGACGCCGTCCAGCGAGCCGCGGCCGACCGGCATCAGCGCCGACAGGACGGCGGTCGGCGGCATGCGGCGCAGCCGTCGGACGTTGCGCCGGACCAGCGCCGGCGAGCCGACCCCGAACCGGGGCAGCTGCGGGCGCGAGCCGCCGGTCGCGGTCTCGTAGTCCCAGGTGTGGTCGGACAGCGGGCCGTCGATCGGATTGCCCAGCTGGTGGTCGCGCAACTGCTCGGCGTCGACCCCGGCGCCGAGCAGCGCGGCGAGCACCGAGCCCGCGGACGTGCCCAGGATGTAGTCGAAGGACCGGAGGTCGGCGCCGGTCGATTCCTCGATGGCGCTCAGCGCGCCGACCATCCACGCCGCGCCCAGGACCCCGCCGCCGCCGAGCACCAGCCCCCGCCGCGGCCCGTTGTGACGAATGGCCTCCATTTGTTGATTCTCCTGCAACAAGCTGGTTCGTGCCACGCATCAATGGTCGGAATGTGACAGAACCGTGTTTGCCCGTTCCCCTTCACCGGTTGCCCGTTCACCGTTTCCGGGCTCCCCAGAGGTTGCCCGTTTGCCCGTTCCCGCCTCGGGTCTGCCCGGCCGCCCGATGCCGTTGACCCCGTCGCCGCCCGGCGGTTTCGATGCTCCTGACGCCGATGTCCGCCCAGTCAGGAGGCCGCGATGACCGCCACGTCCGCACCGCCCGAGCCGTACGTGAGCCGGGTGCGCCTGCTGCCGGTCCCGGTCACCGAGCCGCCTTTCGACGACGAACTGGGTGTCGTCGTGCCCCGCGGCGAGCGGCGGACGGCGGACACGGGAGCGGGGACGGGGGCCGGGGCGGGGGCGGCGGTCCAGGGGACACTTCCGCTCGACCTCGACGGCGTCTTCGAGGACCAGCTGCGCCCCATCGGGGTCGGCCCAGCGGTGGTGACGGACAGCCTGTGGCTGCGCTACCCCGGCCCCGAACCCCGAGCGCCCCGCGAGCCGGCTCGCGACAGCGCCGCCGGCCCGGCCCGCGAGGGCGCCGCAACCCGCGCCGCTGGCCAAGCCCGCGCCACTGCCCCGGCTCGTGCCGCCAGCCAAGCCCGCGCCGCCGGCCAAGCCCGCGCCGCCGGCCAAGCCCGCGCCGCCGGCCAAGCCCGCGGCGCCGATCCGGCTCGCGACAGCGGCGGGCTCAGCGAGACCGCGCGCGCCTGCGCGGCAGGCCCAGCCACGACCACCGCCCCAGCCGCCGCCGGACCAAGACCCGCCACCCGGACCACGACCGCCGCAGCAGCCAGACCAGGAATCGGTACTCCAGCGAAGGCTCCTGCCAGAGCCGCCAGCGGGTCCGGACCCGCCACCCGGGCCGCGACCGCGACCGCGACCGCGACAGAGCCTGGACCGGCCACCCGGACCGCCACCGCGGCCACCGCCACAGTCAGGTCAGGAGCCGGAACCCGGGCCACAACCGCCGTCGCCGTCGCAACAGCCGGGCCAGGGCCCACCACACGTATCGCGACCGCCGCGACGACCGCCGCCCCGGCCGCCACGACCGCCACGACGACCGCCGCCACGACCGCCACGACGACAACGGCCGATGAGCTGCCGGATCCGCGCCGGTGGACCGCCCGACTGGCCCAGTCGGCGCTCGAGTGCCTGCACGGCCGCCGCCCTCTGCAGCAGCTGGTCCGGTGGACCGCCGAGTCCGTCTACCGCGACCTCAGCCGCCGGGCGGTCGCGCAGGAGGAGGCGCCCGCCGTGCGGCCGCGGATCCGGGCGCTGCGTGTCTGCCGCGTCACACCTGGAGTGGCCGAGGCGAGCGTCGTCGTGCAGGTCGGGGAGGTGGCGCGGGCCGTCGCGGTGCGCCTCGAAGCCGACGACGGGCGGTGGTTGTGCACGGCCTTCGACATCGCCGAGCCGGGCCCGGCCCGCCGCGGCACCCTGCGCGGAGCCGCCCCTGGCGCCGCGTCCAACGGCGCCAAGGGCGGCACCAGGGGTCAGCGGGCCGCCCAGGCCTCCTCGAACGCGTCCGCGTAGGCCGCCTGGCCGTTCACCGTCGGATGGAAGGAGTCACGCACGAATGACGACGCGACGTCCCACTGCGGCTGGTACGGCGAGGCGCTCGCCGTACCCGGCTCGTCCGCCGCCGACCACGAGATCTTCAGGCCGTAGAGCCAGTCACCGGACCCGTTGGCGCACGCCTCGTGTCCGTCGAATCCGGCTGCCACCTCGCCCGAGGCCGACTCCACGCCGGCGTCGGCGGCAGCGGCGTCGATGACGTCGTTGAGCAGGACGCCGAGGCGGCGGATCATCTGCCGCTCGGAGTCGGACAGCAGGCCGGTCAGCGCCGGGCAGTCGCTGCGCACGGCCGGGTCGGGAACGAGCATCGGATACCCGCCGACGATCACCTCGTCGCCGGGCGCCGCCGCCTGCACGGCGTCGTAGAGCTGCACGAGCGGCTGGCGCAGGCTGTTGATCAACGTGGTCAGCTCGGCTTCACGCCGGGTGCACGACAGGAACGAGACCAGGCAGTTGACCAGCTCGTCGGCGAAGCCCGCGTCGTTGCCGCCGACCGTGACGGTGATCAGCCGGTCGCCGGCGCCGGGGATCGCCTCCAGCTGCCGCACCTGCTGCGTCACCTCCGCGATCCGTGCGCCCGAGCAGGCCAGCAGCGTCCGGTCGGACACCGCGTCGCCGAAGATCAGGTTGTTCCACGCCCGCGGCGTTCGGTCGCAGTCGTCGAGATAGCCGCCGGCGCCGAGGCCCGACGAGTACGAGTCGCCCAGCGTGATGACGGCCGACGGTGGGTCCGCCGATTCCGTCGTCTCCGCCGCCGACGCGTCCGCCGCCGCGCCGAGGGCCGCTCCCACGAGCACGACGGCCGCCACGCAGAGCGTGACGGCCGTTCTGGCGATGGAGCGAGGGGATCGTTGCTGGTGGTGGGTGGTCGAGGTGTGGGTCATGAGCACTACGCGGCCGGTCGCGGCCGCTCCTCCCATCCGCCGTCCGGGGATTGTGACACCCGGCATCACCGAGCGTCACAGTGGACGATAGCGGACGGATGCCGTATGCGGGACACATTCCGCCAACAACGGACGACGAATCGGCGCCGCGGCGTGACAACCCGCCTGAACGCGCGTGACCCGTCCAGCGAAGCGAATGCCGGACGGCGCCCGGCCCGCTCGGCGCGACGCTGCGGTCACCAGCGAGCCACCCCGCCGGTGGGCGTGCGGAGTCAGGCGCTGTGCCGCGGTCACCGTGACGCTCGGCAAGCCGAACCGGCGACCGGCCGCGGCACCGGCAGGGGCAGGGGCAGGGGCAGCGGCAGCACTACGGCACCGCACGCCAGCCGATCCGGCGGCCGGCAGCAGACCGCGAGCGGACCCGCGGCACCGTACGGCCAGCTGATACGCCGGCCGGCAGCAGACCCCACCGCACCGTACGGCGCGCCAGCCGACCCGGCCGCTGGCAGCAGACCGGAGCGGACTTACCGCACCGTTCCGCCAGCCGACCCGGCGAACGGCAGCAGACCGCGAACGGACCCACCGCACCGCACGGCCAGCCGACGGCGCGAACGGCAGCGGCGGCACGACAGGCGTGAAATGGCGAGCGGCCGCCAGCAGGACGCCGGCGGCCGCTCGACCGGGGATCAGCTCAGTTGGCGGACTGCTCCGAGTTCTGCGCCGCGTGCCGCGGGTCGCCGTGGCAGCGCTTGAACTTCTTGCCCGAGCCGCACGGGCACAGCGCGTTGCGCGACACGTTGCTGAAGTCGGGCTCGCCGTCGGCAGCGGCGGCGTGCGAACCGCGCTCGCCGTTGGCGCCGGACGCCACCACCGCGCCCGCGCCGGCCGCACCCGCGCCCGCCGCACCAGCGACCCCAGCACCGCCCGCGCCACCAGCGCCGGCCTGCCCTCGCGCCGCCGGACGGACCTGCTCGACCCGCCGCTGCACCGCGCCGTCGCCGTCGACGGTGGGCGCGGTGTACTGGAGCTGCTGCGGCCGCTGCATCCCGCCGAGCCCCTTGGCCTGCACCACCGGCGCGCCAGGAGCGGTGGGCGCCGCCGCGCCGCCGCCCGGAGCCTGCACCTGGACCTCGAGGTTGAACACCAGGCCGACGGACTCTTCCTTGATGGCGTCCATCATGGCGACGAACAGGTCGAAGCCCTCACGCTGGTACTCGACCAGCGGCTGCTTCTGGGCGAACGCCCGCAGGCCGATGCCCTCGCGCAGGTAGTCCATCTCGTACAGGTGCTCGCGCCACTTGCGGTCGAGCACGGTGAGCAGGACCCGGCGCTCGAGCTCGCGCATGACGTCGGTGCCCAGGCTCTCCTCGCGTCGAGCGAGCGCCGAGCGCGCGTCGTCGACCAGCCGCTCGGTCAGGCTCGCCGGGGTGAGCGCGTTGCGGCCGCCGGCCTCCTGCTCGACCTCCTCGACGGTGACGCCGACCGGGTACAGCGTCTTCAGCGCCGTCCACAGCTGACCCATGTCCCAGTGTTCGGGGTAGTTGCCGGACGTGGCGCCCTGGACGTACGCGGTGACGGCGTCGTCGAGCATGCCGGTGGCCTGCTCGTGGAGGTCTTCGCCGTGCAGGACGCGGGCGCGCTCGTCGTAGATGACCATGCGCTGGCGGTTGAGGACGTCGTCGTACTTCAGGACGTCCTTGCGCATCTCGAAGTTCTGCGCCTCGCGCTGCGTCTGCGCGCTCTTGACGGCGTTGCTGACGCGCTTGTGTGAGATGGGGACGTCGTCGGGCTGGTTGAACGTCCGCATGATCATCTCGACCCACTCGCTCTTGAACAACCGCATGAGGTCGTCCTGCAGCGACAGGTAGAAGCGCGACTCACCCGGGTCGCCCTGACGGCCGGAGCGGCCGCGCAGCTGGTTGTCGATGCGGCGCGACTCGTGCCGCTCGGTGCCGAGCACGTACAGCCCGCCGAGCCCGCGGACCTCCTCGCGCTCGGCCGACACCTGAGCGTCGAGCTTCTCGAGGATGGCGATCTCGGCCGCGTTGTACTCGTCGGCGTTCTCGACGGGGTCGAGGCCGCGCTGCTTCAGCTCGGCCTGCGCCATGAACTCGTGGTTGCCGCCCAGCATGATGTCGGTACCGCGACCGGCCATGTTGGTGGCGACGGTGACGGCGCCCTTGCGGCCCGCCTGCGCGACGATGGCGGCCTCGCGATCGTGCTGCTTGGCGTTGAGGACCTCGTGCGGGACGCCGCGCTTGCGCAGCAGCTGCGACAGCCGCTCGGACTTCTCGACGCTGGTGGTGCCGACGAGAACCGGCTGGCCCTTCTGGTGCCGCTCGACGAGGTCCTCGACGACGGCGTCGAACTTGGCCTCTTCCGTACGGTAGATCTCGTCGTCCTGGTCGAGGCGCGCCAGCGGGCGGTTCGGCGGGATGGGCACGACGCCGAGGGTGTAGATCTTGTCGAACTCGGCGGCCTCGGTCATGGCCGTACCGGTCATGCCGGAGAGCTTGTCGTAGAGGCGGAAGAAGTTCTGCAGGGTGATGGTCGCCAGGGTCTGGTTCTCCTGCTTGATCTCCACCCCTTCCTTCGCCTCGATGGCCTGGTGCATGCCCTCGTTGTAGCGGCGCCCGCCCAGGATGCGGCCGGTGTGCTCGTCGACGATGAGCACCTCGCCATCCTTGACGACGTACTCCTTGTCGCGCCGGTACAGCTCCTTGGCCTTGATGGAGTTGTTGAGGTACTGGATCAGCGGCGTGTTGGCGCTCTCGTAGAGGTTGTCGATGCCCAGCCAGTCCTCGACCCGCTCGATGCCGGGCTCGAGGACGCCGACCGTGCGCTTCTTCTCGTCCACCTCGTAGTCGGTGTCGCGGCGCAGGCGCTGCGACACCTTCGCGAACTCTGTGTACCAGCGCGTCGGCTGGTCGGCCGGGCCGGAGATGATCAGCGGGGTGCGGGCCTCGTCGATGAGGATGGAGTCGACCTCGTCGACGATGGCGTAGTGGTGGCCGCGCTGCACCTGGTCCTCGACCCGCTGCGCCATGTTGTCGCGCAGGTAGTCGAAGCCGAACTCGTTGTTCGTGCCGTACGTGATGTCGGCGCCGTAGGCCTCGCGGCGCTGGGCCGGCGTGAGGCCGTTGAGGATGATGCCGACCTCGAGGCCCAGGAAGCGGTGGATGCGGCCCATCCACTCGGCGTGGTAGCGAGCCAGGTAGTCGTTGACGGTGACGACGTGCACGCCCTTGCCCGTGAGCGCGTTGAGGTACGACGGCAGCGTCGCGACCAGCGTCTTGCCCTCACCGGTCTTCATCTCGGCGATGTTGCCGAGGTGCAGCGCCGCGCCACCCATGATCTGGACGTCGTACGGGCGCTGGCCGATGACGCGCCGGGCCGCCTCGCGCACCGTCGCGAACGCCTCCGGCAGCAACGCGTCGAGCTCTTCACCAGCCTCGAGACGCGTGCGGAACTCGTCGGTCATGGCGCGCAGCTCGTCGTCGGTCATCGAGGTGAAGTCGTCCTCGATGCTGTTGACCAGCTTGACGATCCCCTCGAGCTTCTTGAGGATCTTGCCTTCGCCGGCACGGAGAATCTTGTCGAGCAGAACAGGCACGCGGGGTCAACTCCTATGCAGCGGGCTTGGGCGTTGGTCGCGCCCGGTGGCTCCGGGGAGGTACAGAGGCTCGTCGACCCATGGTACGTCGGGTCACGGAAAAGATAACGACTCGACCTCGAAGCGCGGCAGCGGGCAGGATGCAGGACGTGCAACCGTTCGAGCTCCGCGCAGAGCGCCTCCTGCTCGCGGTGCCGGTGGCCGCCGACATCGAGCGCATCACCGAGCTGTGCCAGGACCCCGAGATCCAGCGCTGGACCACGCTGCCCTCCCCCTACACGCACGAGCACGCCAAGAGCTTCGTCGAGGACGCCGTCCGCCGCGGCTGGGAGACCGAGCAGGATCTCGTCTGGGCCATCCGCTCGCCGGAGGACCGGCGCGTTCACGGCGTCATCGGGCTGCGCTCGCACGGCGACGGCGCCGCCGAGGTCGGCTACTGGGTGGGACCCGAGGCCCGCGGCGACCGACTGGTCTCGCGGGCGGTCCGGCTGGTCGCCGAATACGCGTTCGCCGACATCGGGCTGGGGCTGACGCACCTGCGCTGGCGGGCCGTCGTCGGCAACTGGGCGTCGCGGCGGGTCGCGTGGGCGTGCGGGTTCCGGATCGAGGGCCTGATCCGCGGCGGCAACGCGCAGCGCGGCATCCGTCGCGACACCTGGGTCGGGACGCTGATGGCCGGCGAGCCGATGCGCCCGGTGTCGCCGTGGCTGGACGTCCCGACGCTGCGCGGCTCGCGGGTTTCGCTGCGCCGGTTCGCCGACTCCGACGCCGCCGCCGTCGTCGAGGCCTGCAACGACCCCGTCACGCAGCACTGGCTGGGCGGGCTGCCGTCGCCGTACACGCGCGACATCGCACGCGCCTACATCCGCGACCGTGAGGAGGAGGCGGCCTCGGGGCGGGGTGTGCACTGGGCGGCGGCGCTACCGGAGGGCGGGCCGGCGATCGGGGCGTTCTCGCTGATGGGCCTGCTGACGCACGACGGCGGGGCGGAGATCGGGTATTGGGTGCACCCGGCGGCGCGGGGCCGTGGCGTGGCGACCGAGGCGGTCGGGCTGATGGCGCGGCACGCGTTCGCGCCGGTGCCGTCGGGTGGGCTCGGCCTGCGGCGGCTCGTGATCGCGCACGTGACCGGCAACGACGGGTCGCGGAAGGTGATCGAGCGGGCCGGCTTCCGGCCTTACGGCGTCGAGCGGGCCGGCGATCGGATCCGCGGCGGGACCGTCCTCGACCTGCACTGGTACGACCTCCTCTCGGACGACCCGCTGCCGCGGTCGGCGGGCTCCCTGCCCCCGGACGAGCCGCTGCTCTGACGCCGCGCACGTCCGGCCGGCCCGCCGTCCTGCGCCGCCCGCGGCGGGCGGACCAGACGCCGACTCGCGCCGCCCCGCGGCTGGCGAACCTCACGCCGTCCTGCAGCGCCCCGCGGCCGGGACCAGACGCCGCCCTGCAGCACCCCGCGGCGGGCGGACCTGACGCCGTCCTGCGGCGTCCCGCGGCGGGCGGATCTGACACCGTCTCGCGCCGCCCCGCGGCCGGCGAACCTCACGCCGTCCTGCAGCGCCCCGCGGCCGGGACCAGACGCCGCCCTGCAGCACGCCGCGGCGGGCGGACCTGACGCCGTCCTGCGGCGTCCCGCGGCGGGCGGATCTGACACCGTCTCGCGCCGCCCCGCGGCCGGCGAACCTCACGCCGTCCTGCAGCGCCCCGCGGCCGGGACCAGACGCCGCCCTGCAGCACCCCGCGGCGGGCGGACCTGACGCCGTCCTGCGGCGTCCCGCGGCGGGCGGATCTGACACCGTCTCGCGCCGCCCCGCGGCCGGCGAACCTCACGCCGTCCTGCAGCGCCCCGCGGCCGGGACCAGACGCCGCCCTGCAGCACCCCGCGGCGGGCGGACCTGACGCCGTCCTGCGGCGTCCCGCGGCGGGCGGATCTGACACCGTCTCGCGCCGCCCCGCGGCCGGCGAACCTCACGCCGTCCTGCAGCGCCCCGCGGCCGGGACCAGACGCCGCCCTGCAGCACCCCGCGGCGGGCGGACCTGACGCCGTCCTGCGGCGTCCCGCGGCGGGCGGATCTGACGCCGTCTCGCGCCGCCTGCGGCCGGCGGACCAGACGCCGAGCGCGGAGGGCGGCCGTCCGCAGGAGACGAGCGTGCATAGCTGCCCGCTGGGCCGGCGCCGTTCGCCATTTCGCCGGGCAGTTGGCACCGTTCCGGCGGCCGGCGGAGGACGGTCGGCGCGGAGGGGCGGCCGCCCGGCAGGGTGGGGTCGAGGTCAGGCGGCGCGGTCGAGGGCCTCCTGGAGTGGGGTGGCGATGTCGCCGCGGCCGGTGGTCGTCACGCCGGAGAGGCCGAGCCAGCCGGCCAGCGACACCAGCTCGTCGGCCAGTTCGTCGGGGGTGTCGGCCGGTGAGCCGGGCTCGCCCCACGCCGATTGCACCAGCAGCACTCCGGCCTGACGGTCGGCCTTGAGGTCGACCCGGGCCACCAGTTCGTCGCCGAGCAGGAACGGCAGCACGTAGTAGCCGTGCACGCGTGTCTCGGGCGGGACGTAGATCTCCAGCCGGTACCGGAACCCGAACAGCGCCTCGGTGCGGGCGCGTTCCCAGATGAGCGAGTCGAACGGGCTCAGCAGCGCCCGGGCGTCGACCCGGCGAGGCACGCGGGCGTCGCGATGGAGGTAGGCCGGCCGCTTCCAGCCGTCGACGGTGACCGGCAGCAGCTCACCGGCGTCGACCAGCTCGGCGATGGCCGACTTCGCGCCGGCGACGGGCAGGCGGAAGTAGTCGCGCAGGCACTGCTCGGACCCGACCCCGTGCGCCCGGGCGGCGATGCGGACCAGCTCGCGATGCGACTCGTCGGGCGTCGGCGTCGGGACCGAGAGGACGTCGCGGTGCAGGACCCGCTCGGGGATGTCGTACAGCCGGGCGAACGAGCCGTTGCGGCCGGCCGCCGTGACCTCGCCGGCCCAGAACAGGTACTCGAGCGCCGTCTTCACGTCCGACCAGTTCCAGCCCCAGTCGGTCTTCTCGCGAGGGGCGTCGTGCTCGATCTCGCCGGACGTGACCGGGCCGAGCCGCTTCACCTCGTCGAGCACCCAGGCGACGAAATCG
Organism: Jiangella alba; assembly: GCF_900106035.1. Taxonomy (GTDB): domain Bacteria; phylum Actinomycetota; class Actinomycetes; order Jiangellales; family Jiangellaceae; genus Jiangella; species Jiangella alba. The sequence goes on along the minus strand of NZ_FNUC01000003.1, from coordinate 277,215 downwards.
GGCTTCTCCTGCGCCAGCCGCCGGATGCCGCCCCAGGCGAGCTCGTCGGCGCGGGCCATGCGCGAGCGCAGGTACGGCTGGGTGCGCACCGGCAGCAGCGACGCCTCGTGGGCCCAGTACTCGAACAGCATGCGCGGCGACTTGTTGGCCGCGCGGTCGACCTCGGCGCGCGGGTAGGGGCCGAGGCGGCTGAAGAACGGCAGGTAGTGCGAGCGCGAGAGCACGTTGACGGAGTCGATCTGCACGACGCCGACGCGGTCGACGACGCGGCGGACGGCGCGCCGGTCGGGGCTCGGCGGGCGGGGGTCGGCGAACCCCTGGGCCGCGAGCGCCACCCGCCGGGCCGCCGCGTTCGTCAACCTCTCTCGTCTGGCCATGTCGCGAAGCTATCAGCGGGCACCGACAGGGTCGGGGCGGTGCAGACGCGCGTCGGCGCGCCCTCCGCGGAGGACGCGCCGACGCGGTGGGGCGACGTCAGACGTCGAGGCGGATGACGCCGTAGTCGTAGCCGCGACGCCGGTAGACGACGCTCGGCATCTTGGATTCGGCGTCGACGTACAGGTAGAAGTCGTGGCCGACCAGTTCCATCTCGTAGAGCGCTTGGTCGAGCGTCATGGGCTCGGCGCGGTGGGTCTTCTCGCGGACCACCATGGGCCCGGAGTCGGGGACGGCGTAGGCGTCCGGCGGCTCCTCGACCGCGGTGGCCGCCTTCGCGGCGGGAGCGGGCGTCGGCTGCGCGGGGATGGCGGCGCCGTCGAGCCCGGCGGTGGCCGCGGCGACGGAGATCGGCGTGCGGCTGCCGCGGTGGACGCGCCGGCGGTCGGCCGCCTTGCGCAGCCGGGCGACGAGCTTGTCGGTGGCGAGATCGAGCGCGGCGTACCGGTCGGCGGCGGCCGCCTCGGCCCGGATGACCGGGCCCTTGGAGTGCAAGGTCAGTTCGACCCGTTCGGACTGGTCGGTCTGTCGAGGGTTGGCCTCGGCCGTGATCTCGACGTCCACTCTGATGACCTTGTGAGCGATCTTGTCGAGTTTGGAGAGCTTCTCCGCGACATGGTTACGGAATCGCTCCGGCACGGTCGTGTGACGGCCCTTGATGACGATATCCACTCGAAACCTCCCGGTCGTGTGGGGTCTGACGGTCAAGCGGCACCCACACGCTCAAGTCACCGGGGTTCGCACCCGGCCTTCCTCGTGGGGTCGAGGATCGACAATGGGTGCCATGCACAAACGTTAGCCGTTCGTCGCCTTTCGTACACGTGGAACCCCTTGATTTCTGCTCCGCCGAGGCCGACGTCACACCACCGCGATCACCGCCGCCGCGCAAGGGCGCAGGCCGGCGGCCTCGAGCGCTCGGGCACTCTCGCGCAGCGTGGCCCCGGTCGTCATGACGTCGTCGACGATGACGACGCAGCAGCCGGTGGTGCGGCGGGTCGCGGCGGCCGTGGCGACGAGGGATCCGTACAGGTTGTGTTCGCGTTCGTGGCGGTCGAGGCCGGCTTGGTCGGCGACGCGGCGGCCGTGTCGGAGGCAGGGGACGACGGTGGCGGCCTGGCCGGAACGCTGGAGGGTGGCGGCGGCTCGGCGGGCGGTGCGGAGGACGGGGTCGTGGCCGCGGTGGCGGACGGCGGAGGGCGCGGACGGGACCGGGATCAGGACTATGGGGCGGTCGCCGTGGGTGGCGTGGCCGGAGGCGGTGGTGGCGAGGACAGCGGGGTCGAGGGTGGGCGCGGCGAGGTGGGTGGCGCGGGCGTGGGTGGCGCGGGCGTGGGTGGCGGCGCCGTGGATGGCGTGATCGACGGTAGGGGCGGCGAGGTAGGGGGCGCCGTGGGCGGCGGCATGGATGGCCCGGCTGGGGGTGGGAGCAGCGAGGCGGATGGCGCCGTGGGTGGCGCGATCGAGGGCAGGGGCGGCGCCGTGGATGGCGCGGTCGGGGATGGGAGCGGCGAGGTGGTCGGTAGTGGCGGTGATCGCGACAGCGAGGGCGTCGCCGAGGGGCTTGGCCAGGGGTAGGCGACCACGTTCCTTGTGATCGATGATCGCGGCACCGACGGCGTCGGCGTAGGCGGCGGCTCCGGCCAGCGGGAGGTCGGGGCGACCGGGAACCGTCCGGAGGCGCGCGGCCGAGCCCAGCAGCGCCGCACGGCAGGGTGGGCAGAGCAGGCCGGCGTGCTCGCCGCAGCCGGCGCACGTGCTGCCGAGGGCGAGATCGGCCGCCGCGTGCCCGAGGCGGGCGACGGTATGTCGGAGGCGCACGAGCGCGGGCCGCACGCCGGCACGGCGTGGACCGGCGGGACGAGAAGGGCCGGCCCGGGCGACGACGTGGAGGGTCTGGGTGGCGGCGCGGGCGGTGCTGCCGGGGCGGCCGGACCGGGTAGCGGCCGCGGTGGCGTGCTCGGGTGCCTCGGCGCGGTTGTTCCGGGCGGCAGCGTCGGCGCGGTTGGTCCGGGCGGCAGCGTCGGCGCGGTTGGTCCGGGCGGCTGCCTCGGCGCGGCTGGTCCGGGCGGTAGCGTCGGCGGCGCTCTCAGGATGGCTGGGCCTGGTGGCGGCGCGAGCGTGGCTCTCGGGCTGGCTGGTGTGGGCTGTGATGCGGCTGTAAATGATCATGGAACCAGCATGCACCATGGGTCCGACAAGGTCGGCCGGATGGTGGCCCGACCAGGTGAGGGACCTGTGGACGTGTCGGCGGTGGCAAACCACGGCGCAGCAGCCACCGGCCACCCACCGGCCACCCACCGGCCGCACCGGCAAGCGGCCAGCAAGCAGCGAGCGAGCGGCCGGCAGCCAGCAGCCGGCGAAGAGGTGCAGCGTCGGCCGGCAGGAGGCGAGCGGACAGCGAAGAGCGGATGTGAAGGCGGCGGCGACTACGGCGCCAGTCTCCACGGGCAGCGAGCGGGCGTCAGCCAGCGGGCGGCCGGCAGCGGGCGGCCGGCAGCAGGCGGCCGGCAGCAGGCGGGACAGGGGCGCGGCATCAGCCAGGGTAGGCGGGGCTGCGGGCGGGCCCGATCTCCGTCCACGCGTTGCTCGACCGCTGCACGTACAGCACGCCGTCACCGGACTCGAGCACGACGGGCAGGCCGGCGGCCGCGCCGACGTGGGCGGCGTCGCCGGCGGGGAGGCCGCCGCGGGGGAGGGTCTCTTGGCCGGAGAGGGCGGCGTAGTAGGGCTCGACCGTCGTCTCGCCGGCGTTGGACTTGGTCTCGAGCAGGATGACGACGGTGTCGGCGGCGCTCCAGGAGGGGCTGGTCGAGCTCCAGGCGACGTCGCGGGCGAGGCCGGAGGGGCCGATCGGCTGGGGCTGGTCGATGCGGATCGTCGCGTCGCTGTCGGCGTCGCGGATGATGTTGGCGACCATGGCGTGGCCGCCGGCGACGAGGGCGAGGCGGGTGCCGTCGGGTGAGACGGCGAGGTGGTCGACGGCCTGGTCGGTGAGTTCGGGGGCGGTGACGGCGACGGGCTGGCCGTCGGGGCGGGCGACGACGATGCCGGGGGCGGGGGCGCCGGCGTCGACGGCCCAGATGAGGCCGGTGCGGTCCCAGGCGGGCGAGGAGAGGGAGGTGCCGGTGAGCAGCGTCTCCAGCGGCTCGTCCTCGCCGAACGAGGCGGCCTGGATGGCGGTGCGGTCGGCGTTGATCACGATGCCGCGGTTGGCGGCGAGGTTGACGGCCACCTCGTGCGCGTCGGCCTGCTCGCCCAGCGGCCCGGGGACGGGCGTCATCTCACCGTCGGACACCGACACGACGCCGGTCTCGCCGATGGCGTAGAGCGGCGTGCCGGACGGCAGCACGGACGGGTCGTACGAGCTCAGCGGCGGCTCCTGCGGCGACATCGGGTCACCGGAGATCAGCGGCAGCTTGTCGGCCAGCACCTCGACCTTCTCGACCTCGGGCAGGACACCGAGGGTCCACGCCAGCTGGGCGACCATGCGCTCGCGCTCCTCCGGCCCGGCCAGCGCGGCGCCCGCGCCCAGCTCGACGGTGGCGACGCCGTCGCGGACGGGGACGGCGTCGATGGCGAGCTCGGCGTCGGGCCGGAACGCGGTGGCGACGGCGGGCGCCAGCCACTCGGTCGGACCGCTCAGCACCTTGCGGGCCAGCAGCGTCGCGGTGGCGTCGTTGGCGGTGCGCGGCAGGTAGACGACGTCGGGCACCAGCACCTCGAAGCCCGGGTCGAAGAAGTAGATGTTGCGGGCCTGGTACTCGCGCTCGAAGCTGAAGTCGGACACGAGGATGCCCGGCGGCGGGTTGGCGATGCGCCACTCGCCGTCGACCTGGTCGAGCTGCAGGTCGAACTCGCGCGGCAGCCGGCCGTCGCCCTCGCTGAACGCGCCGTCGGGGCCGACCTCGCCGCGCGGCGTCGTCTTCACGTGGACGACGTTGTCGCTGAGCTGCTGGGTGTCGGGCTTGGGCTCGTAGTACACGCCGACGCGGGCGTACGGGTCCCACTCCGCGCCGGCCTCCTCGGTGAGGTACTCGCGGGCGGTCTCGTAACCGGGCTGGTAGGACGCCATGGCCTCGATGAAGCCGTCGACGATCTCCTTCGGCGTCATGCCGGGCTGCGGCGGCGCCTCGATGACCTCGATGTAGCGGCTCTGGTCGTCGGCCTGCGGCCCGACGGCGCCCGCGTCGACGACCGGGCCGGACGTCGGGATCTCGCTGCACCCGGCGACGACGGCCGCGGCGGCGAGCACGGCGACGGTGACGGCGGCGCGGCTACCCATGCCGCACCTCCTCCGCCGACGCCGACGGAGACGACGACGGGGTGACCTCGGGCGGAGCCGCGGACGAGACCGGCGACGGCTCGTCGGCGGACGACAGCAGCCGGCGGTACGGCGCCCCGATGGCGCTGGCGTCCATCAGCCCGTCGCCGACATCGCCGGGGACGAGGGCCAGCGGCGACGAGCGCAGGTCGTCGCCGGCCAGCCGGGGCAGCGTGAGCCGGAACTGCGACCCCTCGCCCGGTTCGCCCCACGCCTGCAGCCAGCCGCCGTGCAGCCGGGCGTCCTCCAGCGCGATGGACAGCCCGAGGCCGGTGCCGCCGGTGGTCCGCGCCCGGGCCGGGTCGGCCCGCCAGAACCGGTGGAAGACCAGCGACGACTCCCCCGGCTTCAGGCCGACGCCGTGGTCGCGGACGGTGACGGCGACGGCGTGGTCGTCGGCGGCGACGGTGATGCGGACGTCGTGGCCCTCACCGTGCTCGACGGCGTTGACGACGAGGTTTCGGACGATGCGCTCGATGCGCCGGGCGTCGATCTCGGCCATCGCCGGCTCGACCGGGACGTCGACGACCAGCTCACTGCCCTTCTCGACGGCCAGCGGCGTGGCGGCGTCGACCACCTTGTGCACGACGTCGCGGACGTCGTACCGCTCGGCGTTGAGCGCGGCGGCGCCGGCGTCGAACCGGCTGATCTCCAGCAGGTCGGTGAGCAGCGCCTCGAACCGGTCGAGCTGGGCCTGCAGCAGTTCGACGGAGCGTTCGGTGACGGCGTCGAACTGGCCGCGCGACTCGTACAGGACGTCGGCGGCCATGCGCACCGTGGTCAGCGGCGTGCGCAGCTCGTGCGAGACGTCGGAGACGAACTGCTGCTGCATGCGCGAGAGGTCCTCGAGCTGGCCGATCTGGTGCTGCAGGCTGGCCGCCATCTGGTTGAAGCTCATCGCCAGCCGGGCGAGGTCGTCGCGGCCGCGGACGGCCATGCGTTCGGCGAGGTTGCCGGCCGAGAACCGTTCGGCGATGCGCGCCGCCAGCCGCACCGGCGTCACGACCTGCCGCGCGACCAACCAGGCCAGCGCGCACAGCAGCACGATCAGCAGCACGCCGGCCGTCGTCAGCGCCGTCAGGACGAGGTCGACGGTCTGCTGCTGCTCGGTCAGCGGGAACAGGTAGTAGAGCTCGTAGTCGCCGCCGTAGGGGTCGGTGATCTGCCCGCCGACGGCCAGGCCGGGCACCTCGCGGCCGTCGAGGTAGCGGATGGAGGTGTACGTGCGGAAGATCCGCTCCTCGTCGGCGACGCGGTCGCGCAGCGAGCCGGGCACGCTGAGCGGGCTGACGCCGGAGCGGTAGGTGCGTGCGCCCTCGCCGCCGAGCACGACGATCTCGTACAGCGGGTCGCTCGCGGCGGACGTGTTGCCGCTGGCCGCGAGCGTCTCGACGATGCTGGTGAGCGTCTGCCGCAGTTCGTCGGGCGGTGCGTCGGACACCGCGAGCGTGCGCTGGGCGCTGTCGACGCCCGCGGCGGCGTCGGCGACGGCGGCGTCGGCGTGTGCCCGCAGCAGGCCGTCGGTGATCTGCCGCGACAGCGTCACCCCCAGCAGCGACACGACGACCAGCGACAACGCCAGCGTCGCCGTGATGACGCGCAGCTGGATCGAGCGCCGCCAGGCGCCCCGGACCAGCCGCCACGGCCGCATCGACCACTGGGCCAGGCGCGGCAGGAATCGCGACAGCGCGTCGGCTCCCGCGCCCGCCGCTGCCGCCCCCGCGTCATCCCCGCCGACGGGACCGATCATCCGCTCACCCAGGTCCGGCCTTGTACCCCACACCACGGACGGTCACGACGATCTCGGGTCGTTCGGGGTCGTGCTCGATCTTGGAGCGCAGCCGCTGCACGTGCACGTTGACCAGGCGGGTGTCGGTGGCGTGGCGGTAGCCCCACACCTTCTCGAGCAGCTCCTCGCGGGTGAACACCTGCCACGGGCGCCGGGCCAGGCAGGCGAGGAGGTCGAATTCCAGCGGCGTCAGCGAGATCGGCTGGCCGTCGCGTTTGACCGAGTGACCGGCGACGTCGATGACGACGTCACCGACCTGCAGGGTCTCGGGCTTGGGGTCGTCGGTGCGGCGCAACCGGGCCCGCACGCGGGCGACCAGTTCCTTCGGCTTGAACGGCTTGACGACGTAGTCGTCGGCGCCGGACTCGAGGCCCACGACGATGTCGACGGTGTCGCTCTTGGCGGTCAGCATGACGATGGGCACACCGGACTCGGCGCGGATCTCCTTGCACACGTCGATGCCGTCGCGGCCGGGGAGCATGAGATCGAGCAGCACGAGGTCGGGCTTGAACTCGCGGAACGCCGGCAGAACGTCGTCGCCACGCGTGATGATGGCGTGCTCGTACCCCTCGCCACGCAGCACAATCCCTAGCATCTCCGCCAACGCTGTGTCGTCGTCGACGATGAGCACACGTCCCTTCATGTCCATATCGTGACACCGAAGAGGCCTCAGAGTGAAAAAGTTGCTCGCCAGCGTGCCGTCGGGCGCGCCGGTGGCTCGTCTGAGCAGAGCCCGCAGGACGTGACAGGATTGAGGTGAGACCGGCGGGTCCGCGGGGGTTCGCGGGCCTGCGACGGCGACGGCCACAGCGCCCAGGGGCGTGCGGAGCATGCGCCGGATCGGCCCGCGACGGCCGTCCGGCGCCGGAGAAGGGAGCCCGATGTCCGGGATCGCGGGGGCGCCTCCGCCGGACGACGACGCGGCGCGCGAGGACGACGCGACGCGCGGCGGCCACGTGCCCGCCCCGGACGGCGACGCGGCCCAGGCGGGCGGCGACAGCGGCTCGGCGGGCGACGCGCGGACGGTTCAGTCGGGCGACGCCCAGGCGGGCGACGCGCACGCGGCCCAGTCGGCTCGGCCGAACCCGTTCGCGAGCGGCGGCAGCGGCTCGGCGGGCGCTGCCGCGCAGACGGGTGGTGCCGCGCAGACGGGCGGTGCCGCGCAGACGGGCGCTGCCGCGCAGGCGGGCGCTGGACAGGTGAGCGGCGCCGAGCCGGTGGCCCCGCCCGCGCCGCCGCCGTATCCGGGCTGGTCGCCGCAGCAGCCGGGGATGCCGGCGGGCGGCCCGGGCCAGCCGGGCGCCGGCCCCGGCCACCCGGGCGCCGGACCGGGCCACCCAGGCGCCGGACCAGGCGGGCAGGACGACCGCCCCGGCGGACAGGGCAGGCAGGTCGGCGGCCCCGGCGAACCGGGCGGCCAGAGCAGCCAGGGCAGCGGCTGGAACGCCGGCGGCTGGGGTCCGGGCAGCGGCTGGGACCAGTCCCCGCAGGGCTGGCAGCGGCCGTCCGCCGGCCAGCCGGGCGGCTGGGACCGTCCCGGCGGCCCCACCTACACCGGCCCGCCCGGCGCGGGCCAGCCCGGCGCAGGCCAGCCCGGCCAGGGCCCGGCCTACGGCGACCCCCGCCAGGGCCAGCCGGGCTACGGCCAGCCGGGCTACGGGCAGCCGGGCTACGGCCAGCCGGGCTACGGGCAGCCGGGCTACGGCGCCTGGTCGAACGGCCCGGGACCGGCCTGGCGGGCGCCCGACGTGAAGCCGGGCGTCATCCCGCTGCGCCCGCTCGGCGTCACGGAGATCCTCGACGGCGCCATCACGACCATCCGCCGCAACCTCGCCGCCATGCTCGGCCTGTCCGCGGTCGTGGCGGCGACGACGCAGATCCTGTCGTCGGCGCTGCTGGCGTGGGTGTTCGGCGAGACCATCACCCAGCCCGACCTCGGCATGACCGAGGCCGAGACGTTCGACGCGCTGGCGCGGGGCATTCCGGCGGCGCTGATCGGCTGGCTGGTCACCGTCGTCGTCACGGTGTTCCTGACCGGGGTGCTGACGGTGGTGGTGGGGCAGGCGGTGCTGGGCCGCGACCTCAGCATCGGGCAGGCCTGGCGCGAGTCGAAGGGCCGGTTGCCGCGGCTGCTGGGGCTGACCTTCCTGTACACGCTGATCTACTTCAGTCCGGCCATCGTGGTGCTGCTGGCGGCGCTGGGGCTGGCGGCCGTCGGCGGGACGGCGGCGGCAGCACTGGTCGTGCTGCTGGGGGTGGCCGCGGTCCCGGTGACCATCTGGCTGTACGTGCGCTACGCGCTGTCGACGCCGTCGCTCATGCTGGAGACGACGACGGCCGAGGGCGCGACGCGGCCGATCCGGGTGGTCGAGTCGCTGCGGCGGTCGGCGACGCTGGTGAAGACGTCGTGGTGGCGGGTGTTCGCCATCCTGCTGCTGATCCTGTTCATCACGTTCCTGATCGGGCAGGTGGTGGCGGTGCCGTTCGGCGTGCCGTCCATGCTCGGCACCAGCGCCGCCGACGACCCCGTCACCTGGTACGTGCTGAACACACTGGCCGGCATGATCTCGGCGACCATCACGGCGCCGTTCGCGGCGGCGGCCACGGCGCTGCTGTACATCGACCGGCGCATCCGGCGCGAGGGCCTCGACATCGAGCTCGCCCGCGCGGCCGGCGTCGACCTGCACGGACGCGGCGGCAGCGGAGCGCCTCCGGGCTCGCCGTGATCGCGGCGTCGATCCCGGTCGACCTCGGCCGCGACGAGGCGCGCGAGCTCGCCCGGCAGGAGCTCGCGAAGCCGTCCTACGAGCGCGACACCCCCATCGTGACGAGGGTGCTGCGCTGGCTCTCCGAGCAGCTGGAACGCGTCCTCGAGGCGGCGACCGGGACGCTGTCCACCCAGCTGGGGCTGGCCATCGTGGTCGCCATCGCGGTCGGGTTCGCGACCCTGGTGATCCTCCGGGCCGGGCCGCTGGCCAAGCGCAACGCCGCCCGCTCCGGCGCCGTCCTGCCCGGCCGCCGGCGCAGCGCCGCCGAGTACCGCGCCGCGGCCGACGCCGCCGCCGGGCGCGGCGACTGGCCGGCCGCCGTCGTCGAACGGTTCCGCGCCGTCGTCGCCGGGCTGGAGGAGCGCGGCGTCCTGGACCCGCGGGCCGGCCGCACGGCGGACGAGGCGGCCCGCGAGGCCGCGACGCTGCTCGGCGACCTCCCACGACCGGACGGCGGCATGCACGCGGGCGCCCGGCTGTTCGACGGCGTCCGCTACGGCGGGGCGGCGGCGACGCAGGCCGACGACCTGCTGCTGCGCGAGCTCGACGACGCCGTCGCCGCGGCGCGGCCGCGGCCCGAGCCGGCCACCGGCGGGCCCGTCCTGGCGGTGCCCCGGTGAGCACGACCACCGCACCGCCCGAGTCGCGGCCGCTCGATCCCACCAGCGCCGAGCACTGGCGGCGCTGGCGCCGGCCGCTCGCGGTCGTAGCGTTCCTGCTGGTCACGGCCGTCGTCCTGGGCATCGTGCAGAGCCAGGCCGGCCGCGGCTACCTCGATCCCGAGGGCGTCGACAACCCGGGCGCGCGGGCGCTGGCCACGCTGCTGGCCGAGCAGGGCGTCGACATCACGTCCGTGCGCGGCAACGCCGACGCCGTCGCGGCCGCGGGCCCCGACGACACCGTGCTGGTGACGGTGCCCGACCTGCTGACGACCGGCCAGATCGACCGCCTCGTCGACACCGGCGCCCGGCTGGTGCTGGTGGCGCCCGAGCTGCGGGTTCCCGACTACGCGCCGGGGCTGACGGCCGTGCTGGTCGACGCGCCCGGCACGGTCGAGCCCGGCTGCGGGCTGCCGGTCGCCGAACGGGCCGGGTCGGCACGGCTGGGCGGGCTCGGCTTCAGCGGCGACCTCAGCCGGTCCGAGGGCGCCGCCTGCTACGCCGTCGACGGCGAGCCGGCGCTGGCGGTGTCGTCGACGGAGAGCGGCGGCCAGGTGGTGCTGCTCGGCACCGCCGAACCGCTGACGAACGAGTACCTCGACGACGACGGCAACGCCGCGCTGGCGCTGGGGCTGCTCGGCGAGACGCGGCGGCTGATCTGGTACCGCCCCATCCCCGAGCAGGGCACCGACGCGCCGGCCGCGTTCACCGACGAGCTGCCCGGCTGGGTGCGGGCCGGCGCCTGGCAACTGGCGATCGCCGTGGCGCTGGCCGCCGTGTGGCGGGCGCGGCGGCTGGGCCGGCTGGTCACCGAGCCGCTGCCGGTCGTCGTCCGGGCCAGTGAGACCACGGAGGGACGGGCCCGGCTGTACCGCCGCGGCCGGTCCCGCGAGCACGCCGCCGGGCTGCTCCGGGCGGCCGCGATCCGCCGGCTGGCCGCGTCCGCCCGGCTGCCCGGCGAGACCGGCGAGGCCGGGCCCGACGCCGTCGGCGCCCTGGCCGCCACGCTCGCCGCCCGCACCGGCCGGCCCGCCGCGCAGATCACCGCGCTGCTGGCCGGCCCGCCGCCGGCCGACGACGCCGCCCTGGTGCGGCTGGCCGACGACCTCGACGACCTGGAGAATGCCGGTGTCCCCCGGGCCACCGGCACGTCGCCCACCGGAAAGGATCCCCGTCCATCGTGACGTTCTCGGCGCAGTCCCCCGCTCCCACCTCCGACGCCGCCCGCGCGGCGCTGACCACCGTCCGCGAAGAGGTCGCGAAGGCCGTCGTCGGGCAGGACGCCGTGGTGAGCGGCCTGGTCATCGGGCTGCTCTGCCGCGGTCACGTGCTCCTCGAGGGCGTGCCCGGCGTCGCGAAGACGCTGCTGGTGCGGGCGCTCGCGACGACGCTGCGGGTCGAGACGAAGCGGGTGCAGTTCACCCCCGACCTCATGCCCGGCGACATCACCGGCTCGCTGGTCTACGACGCGCGCACGGCGGAGTTCTCCTTCGTCGAGGGCCCGGTCTTCACCAACCTGCTGCTCGCCGACGAGATCAACCGGACGCCGCCGAAGACGCAGGCCGCGCTGCTGGAGGCGATGGAGGAGCGGCAGGTCTCCGTCGACGGCCGGCCACGGCCGCTGCCCGACCCGTTCCTCGTCGCCGCCACCCAGAACCCGGTCGAGTACGAGGGCACCTACCCGCTGCCCGAGGCGCAGCTGGACCGCTTCCTGCTCAAGCTCACCGTCACGGTGCCCGAGCGCGACGACGAGATCGCGGTGCTGCGCCGGCACGCCGACGGGTTCGACCCGCGCGACCTCGCGGCCGCCGGGGTCCAGGCGGTGGCCGGGCCGGACGACCTCGCGGCCGCACGCGAGGCCGTCGCCGCCGTCCGGGTCGAGCCCGACATGCTCGGCTACGTCGTCGACGTCTGCCGGGCCACCCGCACGTCGCCGTCGGTGCAGCTGGGCGTCTCGCCGCGTGGCGCGACGGCGCTGCTCAAGACGGCGCGCGCGTGGGCCTGGCTGTCCGGGCGCGGGTACGTCACGCCCGACGACGTCAAGGCGCTGGCCCGGCCGACGCTGCGGCACCGCCTGACGCTGCGGCCGGAGGCCGAGATGGAGGGCGTCACCGCCGACTCCGTGCTCGAGACGGTCCTGGCCACGGTCCCCGTCCCGCGCTGATGGTCCTGACGGGGCGGGTCGCGGCGCTGGCGGCCATCGGCGCGGTGGTCGTGGCGGCCGCGGCGCCGTCGTGGGCCGGCATCCTGGGCGTGACGGGGGTCGTGCTGGCGCTCGCGCTGGCCGACGTGCTGCTGGCCGGGTCGCCGCGGGCGCTGCGGCTGTCCCGCGACGGCGACCACACGGCGCGGCTGGGCACGACGGCGACGGTGCGGCTGAGCGTGCGCAACGACGGCCGCCGCCGGGTCCGCGGACTGCTGCGCGACGCCTGGCCGCCGTCCGCGGGCGCCGTCGCCGACCGCGTCGCCGTCGACCTCCCGGCCGGTGAGCGACGGCTGGTCGAGACGTCGTTGCGGCCGACCCGGCGGGGCGACCGCACCGCCGACCGCGTGACGGTGCGCAGCCTGGGCCCGCTCGGGCTGGCCGGGCGGCAGGGCTCGCACGCCGTGCCGTGGACCGTCCGGGTGCTGCCGCCGTTCCGGGCCCGCCGGCACCTGCCGTCGCGGCTGGCCCGGCTGCGCGAGATCGACGGCCGGTCCGCGGTGCGCATCCGCGGCCAGGGCACCGAGTTCGACTCGCTGCGCGAGTACGTCCGCGGCGACGACGTCCGGTCCATCGACTGGCGGGCCACCGCCCGGCACGGCGGCGTCGTGGTGCGGACGTGGCGGCCCGAGCGCGACCGGCACGTGCTGATCGTCCTCGACACCGGCCGAACCTCCGCGGGCCGGGTCGGCGACGAGCCGCGGCTGGACGCCGCCATCGACACCGCGCTGCTGCTCGGCGCGCTGGCCGCGCGCGCCGGCGACCGCGTCGACCTGCTCGCCTACGACCGCCAGGTCCGCGCCGACGTCGCCCGGCTCGACGCCACCGACGTGCTGCGGCGCATGGTCGGCGCGCTGGCGGTGCTGGAGCCGGAGCTGCTGGAGACCGACTACCGGCAGCTCACGGCCGAGATCCTGAGCCGGGCGGGGCAGCACGCGCTGGTCGTCATCGTCACCGGGCTCGACTCCAGCGCCGTCGAGCTGGGGCTGCTGCCGGTGCTCGGACGGCTGACCCGTCGGCACACCGTCATGGTCGCGTCGGTGGCCGACCCCCGGCTGGCCGAGCTGGCCGCCGGCCGGGGCGACTCCGACGCCGTCTACGCGGCCGCCGCCGCCGAGCACGACCGCCTCGCCCGCGCCCAGCTGGCCGAGCTGCTCGGCCGCCGCGGCGCCCACGTCGTCGACCAGCCCCCGGCCGACCTCCCGCCCGCCGTCGCCGACGCCTACCTGGAGCTCAAGGCGACCGGACGGCTCTAACCGGCGACGGGCAGGATGTCGGCGCGGGCGTCGCGGGCGATGTCGCCGACCTCGCCGGCCAGCACCGCGCGCCGTCCGTACACCCACACGTAGGCGAGGAACAGCGCCTCCGCGAGCACCCCGATGGCGATGCGCGCCCACGTCGGCAGGCCCGACGGCGTCACGAACGCCTCGATGACGCCGGACACCAGCAGCACGCAGGCCAGACCGAGCGCCATGCCGAGCGTGGCCCGTCCGGTCTCCGCGAGCGCCTCGCCGCGGCCGCGCGGACCCGGATCGACCACCGTCCAGCCCAGCCGGAGCCCGGCGCCGGCGGCGACGAACACCGCCGTCAGCTCCAGCAGGCCGTGCGGCGTGATGAGGCCGAAGAACACGTCGAGCCGGCCGGCCGCCGCCATCAGCCCGGCCGACGCGGCCACGTTGACGGCGTTCATCCACAGCACGTACACGACCGGGATGCCGAGGAAGACGCCGAGCGCGAGGCAGGCCGCCGCCACCCAGGCGTTGTTCACCCACACGCGGGCGGCGAACGAGCCGGCCGGGTTGGCCGAGTAGTAGTCCTCGAAGTCGTGCTCGACCAGCTGCCTGATCTGCTCCGGCGCGCCGATGGACGCCTGCACGGCCGGGTTCGCGGCCACCCACCAGGCGATCGCGACGGAGACGACGGCGAACGCGAGCGCCGCGCCGATCCACCACCGCCGGTTGAGGTACACGGCCGCCGGGAAGCCGACGGTGAGGAAGCGGACGACGTCGCGCCAGCCCGGGTCGTGAGCGCCGGCGATGGCCGTACGGGCCCGCGCCACCAGCGACGACAGCCGTCCGAGCAGGACGGGGTCGGGCGCGGCCGAGCGCAGCGTGGACAGGTGCGTGGACGCGGCGCGGTACAGCGCCACCAGTTCGTCGGCCTCGGGCCCGGTGAGCCGGCCGCGGCGGCGGACCAGCCGCTCGAGGCGGTCCCACTCGTCGCGGTGCGCGGCGACGAACGCGTCGAGGTCCACCTGCCGTCCCTTCGCACGCCGACTCCGAGCCCGTGTCCGAGACTAGGGCATCACTCGCGACGAGGAGGACCGCGATGCTCGAAGGCACCGGTGTCACCGCAGCCGAGGAAGAGGCCTACCGCCTGCTGGTGCGGGCCGGCGAACTGGACGTCGCCGGCCTCGCGGCCCGGCTGCCCGGCGTGGACGCCGCCGCGGTGGCCGGCGGACTGGCCGAACTCGGCCTGGTCCGGCGGCTGCCGGGCGGCGGCGAGCGCTACGCCCCGAACCCGCCCGACGTCGCGTTCGGGCCGCTGCTGCTGCATGGCCAGGAGGCGCTGGACCGCGCCCGCTCCGCCGTCGCCGAGCTGGCCGAGGAGCACCGCGCCACCGCCCGGCGGCGCGACGCCGGGCAGCTGCTGGAGATCGTGACCGGCGGCGAGGCGATCCGCGAACGCATCCGCACCGTCCAGCTGGGCACCCGCGAGGAGCTGCTGTGGTTCTGCCGGGCCGGGCACGTCGCGATGCCGTCGGAGGACAACGTCGAGGAGTACGACATGCTCGCCCGCGGCGTCAGCTACCGGGTGCTGTACGAGCGGCAGCTGCTGGAGGAGCCCGGCATGCTCGACGACCTCGCGAAGGGCATCGCGGCCGGCGAACAGGCGCGTTCGGCGCCGTCGCTGCCCGTGCGACTGGCGATCTCGGACCGGTCGGTGGCGATCTGCCCGCTGGTCCCGCGCAGCGACGGCAGCACCGAGCCGACCGCCGCGATCGTCCGCGACAGCAACCTGCTGACGGCGCTGATCGCGCTGTTCGAGAGCTACTGGGCGTCCGCGACGCCGATCCAGCTGTCTGACGGTGTCGCGGTGGCCGGCCCCGGCGCGGGGACCGGGCCGCTCTCCGGTGACGAGCGGTTCCTGCTGTCGCTGCTGGTCGCCGGCGTGACGGACAAGGCCATCGCGACCCGCCTCGGCGTCAGCATGCGCACCGTCCAGCGGCGCATCCGCGACCTGATGGCGCTGGCCAGCGCCGAGACCCGGATGCAGCTGGCCTGGCAGGTGGCGCGGCGCGGCTGGCTGGCCTGACTCGGCCCCGTCGACCGGCGTGGGCTGTGGGCTGTGGGCTGTGGGCTGTGGGCGAGGTTGTCGGTGGGCGCCCGTAGAGTCGGTGGCCCACCCGGCCGGGAGGGGTGTGCCCACGCCGCGTCGCCTCGCGCCCGTCGCCACGCCGGCCGCCCCGCCCGCACTCGAGGCGCCGCACCCGCCATGCTCGTGCCCGGCCACCGCCGGCCGCCCCGCCCGTCAGCCGCCATGTTCGTGCCCCGTCACCGCCGGCCGCAGCCGCAGCCGAAGCCGCGGACGTTGTCAGTGCGCGCCCGTAGAGTCGGTGGCCCACCCGGCCGGGAGGGGCGGGCCCACGCCGCGTCGCCTCGCGCCCGTCACCACGCCGGCCGCCCCGCCCGCACTCGTTGCGCCGCACCCGCTCGATCTCGTGCCCGGCCGCCGACGGCCGCCCCGCTCGTCAGCCGCCATGTTCGTGCCCCGTCACCGCCGGCCGCAGCCGCAGCCGTAACCGCGGACGTTGTCGGTGCGCGCCCGTAGAGTCGGTGGCCCACCCGGCCGGGAGGGGTGGGCCCAACGCCCATACGCACCACCAGCGGGGTGGTGCGTATGGGTGCTCACTGCAAAGCGTCCAGCCCGGTCAGCCGGCGGCGGCGTCGCGCGGCCGCTCGTCGACGAGCACGGAGTACCGCGCCGACGCGCCGCGCGGCGCATCACGTCATCGCCGGCCGTAGGCGCGCTCCACGGTCTGGGTGACGGTGTTGCCGTCGGCGTCGGCGGCCTCGACCCGCAGCGACACGTACTCGCCGCCGCGGCCGCGCTCCTCCGCCGTCCACCGGACGCCGCCGCCACCGCCGCCACCACCGTCGCCGTCGCGCCGGACAGCGAGCGGCGTCCAGCGGCCGCCGTCGTCGTAGGAGACCCAGGCGCGCATCCGCACGATCCGCGGCGGGTCCGCCAGCCCGTCGGGGTGCCGGACGGTGAAGGCGAGCCGCGCGGGCGGCCGGGCCGGGACCCGGTTGTCCAGGCCGGCCGGCACCTCGTAGTCCACCTGCAGCAACGGCAACACCGCGCCGGCCCCGGCCGCCGGACGCTCGGACCGGAACGTCCAGGCGGTGTCGGTGCGCGGCGCGAACCGCCAGTCCGGCCGGCGCCGCTCGGTGCCGAGCTCCAGCCGGTACCGTCCGGACGCGCCGGTCACCGGGAACGCGCCCCAGACGGCGCCGGTCTCAGCGATCAGCCGGTCGTCCTCGTAGAGCCGCGCCTCGACCAGGTCCGGCTCCTCGAACAGGTACGGCTCGGGCCGGCCGGTGTGCGTGGCGTCGGCGAACTCGGCGATGTGCAGCGCGAGCGTGTCGCCGGTCCGCGACGGCGCGGCGCCGGCGGGGGCGGCCGGGCGGACCACCGGCGCGAACCAGGTCTCCCGCGACCGCTCCCCCGCGGCGTACGTGCGCAGGTCGTGGCTGAGGCCGGACGTCACCGGGTTCATGTCGTCGCGGCTGAGGTAGTGCAGCACGTGCTGGCGCCAGACGGTGTCGCCGGCCGACACGTACTCCTCCCGCTGCCGTCCGGTGCCGACGTAGCGCTGCTGTTCGATGATCGTCTCGGCCTGCCAGGGCCGCCAGCCGTAGCGCTGCTCCTTCGCCCACGTCCCGTCGCCGCTCTGGTGGTAGGCGGCGGTGACGACGGCACTGTTCGCGGTGCTGACGGTGTGCACGATGGGGTCGGGGACGTGGCCGGACGAGACCTGCATGACGTCGTAGAGGTACGGGCTGACGGCGACGCCGTCGACGCGCAGCCGGAACGGGCCGTCCTCCAACCGCTCGGCGACGGCGCGCGCCTCGGCCGGCGAGAACGTCGCCGCGGGCAGCGGCAGCCGGTCGCCGTCGGGGCGCCAGAACTGCGGCCAGTCACCGCCGTCCGGCGCGATGACCAGCAGCATCGCCGCACCCGCCGCGGCCGCGGCAGCCGCCAGCGTGTCGGCGTCGGGCTCGCCGGGCGGTGCCACGACGACGGCCTTCCCGCGCACGTCCAAGCCGGCATAGTCGTCCGCACCGCCGCCACCGGCCGCGACGGCCTCCAGCGTGCGGCGTCCGTCGAACAGCGGCGACTGGTTCAGCGGCTGCGGCGTGGCCGAGAGCCGCGCGCCGCCGACGGCCGTCGCGGTGAACGCCGGTGCGACCAGCTGCCAGCGCGACATGAACTCGAACGTGCCGCCGGTCGCCTCGTCCGTCGGCGTGACCCAGAGGGACCGGACGGAGTCGAACTCCATCGTCCCGTGGACGACGGCGCGCCCGTCGACCTCGCGGTGCGTGTAGAAGCCCCAGATGCCGCGCTGCTCGGCCGGCTTCGGGGTACGGATCTCCACCTGCCGCGTCTCCCGCGCGTCCAGCACGACCTCGGTGTCGCCGTCGACCTCGAGGTCCGGGTCGACCACCAGGAACACCGCCTCCTCGCCGTCCACCTCGCTGGGGATGAGCGCGTGCAGAACGTAGTCGCCCTCGCCCAGACGCAGCGTCCTCGGGTCGCCGGTGGGCAGCAGCGTGATGGTGTCGTAGCGCGGGTCGGCGCCGTGCAGGAACACCGGCGACGCATACGCCGGCCGACCCTCCCGGTCGACGGCGCTGATCGTCACGTCGTGCACCGGCGCGCTCTTGACCAGCCACAGCGTCGTCGCCACGGTCGTCGTGCCGTCCGCCGACGCGGCCACCAGCCGGCCGGTGTAGCGGCCCCGGCCCAGCGCGGCGGGATCCACGGTGAGGGCGACCGTGGCGGACCCGCCGGCCGGGACCGTCACCGCCTCGGCGCCGGGGACGACGGCGTCAGGGGCGGGCGGCGCCCCGTCGCGGCCGGCGAGCGTGAGATCCACGGTCAGCACGACCGGCGCGGCGGAGGTGTTGGTGTAGGTGACGTCGTGGGCGACGGGCGTGGTGTCGCCGTCGGCGTACGTGCCGAGGGCCAGTCCGCCGGTGCCGACGACCGGCTGGGCGACCGCCCGGGCGAGATCGACGCGGCCGGCGCCCTGCTCGTCAGGTGACAGGTCCGGGTTCGGCCGGGCGGTGCTGACCAGCGCGTCCTCGAGCTGCTCGCCGGTCCAGTCCGGGTGCTGCTGGGCCAGCAGGGCGGCGGCACCGGCGACGTGCGGCGCGGCCATCGACGTGCCGCTGGCGGCGGTGTAGAGCGCGTCGACCGGCGAGCCCAGCGTCGTGCCGGCGGCCCGCGCGGCGACGATGCCGACGCCGGGCGCGGTGATGTCGGGCTTGACGGCCTGGTCGCCGAGGCGCGGGCCGCGGCTGGAGAACTCGGCCAGCGACTCGTCCCGGCCGACGGCGCCGACGGTCAGCGCGGCGTCGGCGCTGCCCGGGCTGCCGATGGAGACCGCGCCCGGGCCGTCGTTGCCGGCCGAGACGACGAACAGGGTGTCGCTCTCGGCACTGAGCCGGTTCACGGCCAGGCTGAGCGGGTCGGTGCCGTCGGACGGGCCGCCGCCGAGGCTCAGGTTCACGACGTCGGCGCCCTGCGCGACCGCCCACTCCATGCCGGCGATGACGCTGGAGCTGTCGCCGAAGCCGTCGTCGCCGAGCACCTTGCCTGACAGGATCCGTGCGCCTGGCGCCACACCGGGCCGGCTCGGGCTGCCGCCGTCACCGGTGCCGGCGATCGTCGCGGCGACGTGGGTGCCGTGGCCGAACAGGTCGTCCGTCGACGGGCTGCCGGTGAAGTCGGCGGCCGCGGCGACCTGCCCGGCGAGGTCCGGGTGCTCCGCGTCGACGCCGGTGTCGAGGACCGCGACGGTGACGCCGGCGCCGTCCAGCCCGGCCTCCCACGCGGCCGGCGCGCCGATCTGCGGGACGCTGTGGTCCAGCGTCGCCGCGACCCGGGCGTCGAGCCAGAGCGTGTCGATGCCACCGGCCAGCGACGTCGCGGACGGGCCCGTGAGCGCGGCCCAGAAGCCGGCCGCGTCGTCCGCCGCGACCTCCAGCGCCCGGCCGCCGATGCTCGCCAGCTCCGGCCCGGCCTGGGCGCCCGCCGGCGTCGCGGCGATCCCCGCGCTTCCGGCGCCGGTGGCGATGAGCGGCAGCGACGTGGTGTGCCCCTGCTCGATCAGCGCGCCGACGTCGAACAGCGCGCGGTCCAGACGGCCGGCGGCCAGCAGCTCGACCGCGTCGGACGGGATCACCAGCGACCGGCCGTCGACCTCGAGCTGGTGGACGGTGATGTCCTCGCGGCCCGGCGCGGGGTCGACGCGCACGGACCGGCGGCCGTCCGCGACCTCCGTCACGTGGACGACGTCGCCGGTGACCAGCGTGACCGTGCCCGGGGCGGTGGCCGTGGCGGGCGCGGTGGGTGCGGCGGCCGGGGCGGGACCCGCGACCGTCGCCGTCAGCAGGACCGCACTCACCAGCACGGGGAGCGATATGAACCGATTCGGCATGAAAGCCACCGTGGCGGGCGCGGCCGCCGTTGTCAGCGGGCGGCGGGTGCCGGGGTTGCGACATGTCGCGTTTCGGACAGCGGGCCCGGCTACGGCAGACTGGCCGGGTGAGCGACCTGGTGACCGGCGAGGCCGTCCCCCTCGAGCTGCGGCTGGCCAAGCTGCCCTCGCGTGCGCTCGCACTGCTGCTCGACGCCCTCATCCTCGCAGTGGTGGGGTTCGTACTGCTGCTCCTGCTCGGCCAGATCGCGCCCGGCGTCGACGAAGCTCTGGCGGCCGCGCTCATCATCGGCGGGACGGTGTTCCTGCTGGTCGTCATCCCGACGACGGTCGAGACGCTGACCCGCGGCAAGTCGGTCGGGAAGGCGGCGGCCGGGCTGCGGGTGGTCCGCGACGACGGCGGCCCGATCCGGTTCCGGCACGCCCTGGTCCGCGCGCTGGCCGGGGTGTTCGCCGACTTCGTGCTGACGCTCGGCGTCGGCGCCATGGTCTGCTCGCTGCTCAACCCGCGCGGCAAGCGCATCGGCGACGTGCTGGCCGGCACCGTCGTCGTCCGCGAGCGCATCCCGTCGACGGCCGCGCCGCTGCCCGTCCTCGACCCCCGGCTGGCCCCGTGGGCCGCGTCGCTGGAGCTGTCCCGGCTGCCCGACCGCCTCGCCATGGCCGCGCGGTCGCTGCTGGCCCGCGCGCCGCAGCTGGCGCCCGAGGTGCGCACCCGGCTCGCCGTCGACCTCGCCAACGAGGTGTCCGCGCTGGTCAGCCCGCCGCCTCCGCCTGGGCTGCCGCCCTGGGACTACCTCGCCGCCGTGCTGGCCGAACGCCGCCGCCGCGACGCGCTGCGCTACGGCGACCCGGCGCTGCGGCCGCAGCCACAGCCACCACCGCCGTTCGTACCGCCGCCACCGGTGGAGCAGCCGCGGCCGCCGTCGCGCACCGACGGCGGCTTCGCCCCGCCGTCGTGACCGGCGCCTATCAGCGGGTCGACGGCGCCGGGCCGGAGCAGTTGGCCGCCATGCGCGACCTCGCCGGGCGGCTGTGGAGCTGGTCCAGCCGGTGGCATCCGGGCGAGCTGGCGTGGTTCTGGCACGAGCACGGCGGCCCGGACCCGGCGTGGCGGACGGCGTACTGGCGGCACCGCGGCCGGGTGGTGGCGTGGGCGTGGGACCGCGGGGGCCGCCTGGACCTCCAGCTCGACCCGTCCCACCTCGCGTTGACGGAGCAGGTCGTGGCGTGGTTCGGCGGCCACACGGTGACCGTCCTGGACGCCGAGACCGAGCTGATCGACGCACTGGGCGAGCACGGCTACGCGCGCCGCGACGACGACCGGTTCTTCGCGCACCTGCGTCGCTCGCTCGACGGGCTCCCGGCGGCCGCGCCGCTGCCGGACGGGTACACCTGGCAGCCGGCCGACGCGGCCGCGCGGGCCGCCATCCACTCCGTCGCGTTCGGCGTCACGATGCCGGAGGCCGTCTACCGCGGCGTTCAGCGCGCGCCGTCGTACCGGCCCGAGCTGGACCAGCTGATCGTCGCGCCGGACGGCGCCCCGGCCGCGTCGGCGCTCGCCTGGGTCGACGGCGACGCCGCCGTGCTGGAGCCGGTCGGCACCTCGCCCGACCACCGCCGGCGCGGGCTGGCCGGGGCGGCCTCACTGGCCGCGTTGCGAGCCGCCCGCGACCTCGGCGCCCGCGACGCCCGGGTCTGCGCCCGCGGCGACGACGGTTACCCGGCGGCGCGGGCGGCGTACGAGGCGCTCGGCTTCCGGGTCTACGCCCGCAACGTGCGCCTCGTCCGCCCCGCGTGACTCAGTAGCGGTAGTGCTCGCTCTTGTACGGGCCCTGGACCGGGATGCCGAGGTAGTCGGCCTGCGACTCGGTCAGCTCGGTCAGCTTCACCCCGAGCGCGTCGAGGTGCAGCCGGGCCACCTGCTCGTCCAGATGCTTGGGCAGCGTGTACACACCCAGCGGATAGTCCGCGGTCTTCGCGAACAACTCGATCTGCGCCAGCACCTGATTGGTGAACGAGTTCGACATCACGAACGACGGATGCCCGGTCGCATTACCCAGATTCAACAACCGACCCTCGGACAACACGATCACCGTATGCCCATCCGGGAAGCTCCACTCATGCACCTGCGGCTTCACCTCGGTCCGCACGATCCCCGGCACGGCGGCCAGCCCGGCCATGTCGATCTCGTTGTCGAAATGCCCGATGTTCCCCACGATCGCCTGATGCTTCGCCCGCACCAGATGATCCACCGTCAGGACATCCTTGTTCCCCGTCGCGGTGATCACGATGTCGGCCCGCTCGATCGCCTCGTCCAACGTGGTGACCTCGTACCCGTCCATCGCCGCCTGCAACGCACAGATCGGGTCGATCTCCGTCACCACCACCCGCGCGCCCTGACCACGCAACGACTCCGCACACCCCTTGCCCACATCGCCATACCCGCACACCACCGCGACCTTGCCACCGATCAACACATCCGTGGCCCGATTGATCCCATCGATCAACGAATGCCGACACCCGTACTTGTTGTCGAACTTGCTCTTCGTCACCGAATCATTCACGTTGATCCCCGGGAACAACAACGCCCCATCACGCATCATCTCGTACAACCGGTGCACCCCGGTCGTCGTCTCCTCCGTCACCCCACGAACGTCCTGCGCCATCACCGTCCACCGGGTGTCGCTCTCGGCCAGCGACCGCTTCAACAGCCCCAGCACCACCCGCCACTCCTCCGGATCATCGGCGACAGGCTCCGGGACGACGCCGGCCTTCTCGAACTCCACCCCCTTGTGCACCAACAGGGTGGCGTCACCACCATCGTCGAGGATCATGTTCGGGCCCGCCTGCCCCGGCCACGACAACGCCTGCTCCGTGCACCACCAGTACTCCTCCAACGACTCCCCCTTCCACGCGAACACCGGCACCCCCGCCGGCGCCCCCACCGACCCGGTCGGGCCGACCGCGACCGCCGCCGCCGCATGGTCCTGGGTGGAGAAGATGTTGCAACTGGCCCAGCGCACCTGCGCGCCCAACACCGTCAACGTCTCGATCAACACCGCCGTCTGCACCGTCATATGCAACGACCCCGTGACACGCGCGCCGGTCAACGGCCTGCTCTCACCGAACTCCGCACGCATCGCCATCAAACCCGGCATCTCATGCTCAGCCAAACGAATCTCACGACGACCGAAATCGGCCAACGACAGATCAGCAACCTTGAAATCAAGAGACATGGAACGGCTCCTCCCAGCGGGACTGGCGGTCAGGGGTCGGACGCGGGCACGACGAGGCGGCCTCGAACGATCGTCCGACCCGGCGCGACCCATCTGGGTCCGCGGCATCACCTGCGCCGGCGTGGTCACCTGGAGTCTACCCCCGGCTTTCCGGCGGGGCCGCCGATCACCCGCTACCGTGGTTCGGGTAGATCGACACGATGCAGGGCGGCGGATGACCTCGGGGAACGACGGTGCTGACGGCGACGGCGTGCGGCACGCCGCCGAGTCCCTGCGCGCCGCCCTCGACGCCCTCCCCGACCTCGCCGAACACCTCGACGGCGCCGTCCGGGCCCGCATCGACGCGACGACCGGCGCAGTGGAAGCCGCCGCTGCGGCTGCGCCCGCGGCCGAGATCCGCCGGTCGCTGCTCGGGACCGCGCACGAGATCCGCCTCCTCGGCACCCACCTGACCGCCACCCGCGAAGACACCTTCGCCGAGGTCGCCCACACCCTCACCCAGCACGCCGACGAGATCGACGCCCTCCTCCGCCCCGCTCCCGACGGCGCCGGCGCGGCCCCGGTCGTCCCCGCACCGCCACCTGTCCCGGCACCGAGCGTCCAGACCAGCGCCCTCGACGCCGCTGCGGTGCAGCGCCAACTCCCCGACGCCGCCGCCCAACGCCGCGCCATCAACCAGGTCGTCGCCCAGTTCCCGCCGATGCTGCAGCACCTCGCCCGCACCCTGCTCCTCGGCCACTCCTCCCACGCCGTCGAACGCCACGGCCACCACCTACGCCGCGACCACCAGATCGCCCGCGTCCAATGGCGCCTCGATCCCGCCGGAGTGGACGGCTGGCGGCTGAACTCGGACGGTTCCGCCGAGTCCTGGCGCAAGCATGGCAACGGCCCACACGGCGTCGGCACCGCAGCCGGGAACTATGCCTCACCTCATGCCGTGGCGAGGCCGCTCATCGCCCTTCTGGAGGCCGCTGGACGCACGCAGGCCGCGCTGGACGGCTACCTGAACGGCAAGGCCAACGGCCAGACGGTGGTGAAACTCTTCCTGCACCCGAGTGACACCGGCATCACGACAGCGGACCTCCATACCGTGCGCGCGCCCGGAACCGACACCATCGCCGGTGCCTCGATGTGGGACGACGCACGCGAGGGTTCGATGGCCGGTCACGGCGACCCGCCCGCGGTGCGGGAGTACGACACGATTGGCCAAGGGGATCGGCCAGGCAGCATGATCATGTTCGTCAGGCGGCCGAACCAGCCGTGGCGGCTGGTCACCAGCTACTTCATGGACGACACCAAGAACACGATGCGCTACACGGAGCTGTGATGGAGATCAGCGAGAACTTTCGGCAATGGCGAGAAGTCTTCAGCGACGGCGGCGGCGAACTCGTGGAGTACTACGTGGAGGCGTGCGACGCTGTCCCGGGCTGGTTGGAGAGCAACGTCAACGACCTGCGCGGTTTCCGTGACGAGCTCGCGGCCCACATTCGCGACTCGTCGGTGGGCCCGTTCCCGTCAGAGACTCAGTGGACCACCGACGAGCACCTGCGTGATCTGTGGTTCGACGTGTTCGGGGCGGAGCCTCCGCCGGGCGACCCGTACCCCGTCCCTCGGGAACGGTGGGGCCGCCACCGCATGACCACCTACCTGCGCGACATCCCCCATCGACACCCCGAGCGCGTGCGTCCGGAATCGCTCACGTGGCTGGAGGCTCGCGGCGTCAGCCTGGACGACCTGGCCGCCTACCGGGAACCCGGCGCCGACGTCGAGTACTCGCGGCCCGAACCGGCCGGGTTCCGCAAGCGCCTCGACGAGCTCACCGCGACCGGTCGCCGCAGCGGGCCGGCCGAGGGCGAGCGGGCCGCCGAAGCCCGCGCCGACCTCCTCGACGCGCAGCGAAGCTACCGCGAGACCGGGCACACCGAGCAGGCCGACGCCGTCGACAAGATCCTGGCCGACCGCGAACCCCGCGACGACTAGGACGGCTCGGGCGTGGGCGCCGCCGCGCGGTCGATGTCCGGTTCGAGGAAGATGTGCCGGGCCTCCGGCAGCGCCGCCCTGATGCGCTCCTCGGCACCGTTGATCGCGGCCGCGATCTGCTCGCCCGTCTGATCGGTCCGGACCGCCAGCTTCGCCGCGACCAGCAGCTCCTCCGGGCCGGTGTAGAGCGTGCGCAGGTGGATGACGCGGCCGATGTCGTCGGAGGCGGTGGCCGCGGCGAGGATCTTCTCGACGTTCTCGGCGGCGGCGCCCTCACCGATCAGCAGGCTGGACATCTCGATGGCCAGGATCACCGCGATGACGACCAGCAGCACACCGATGGCCGCGGTGCCGGCGACGTCCCAGTAGGCGTTGTCGGTGATCAGGGCCAGGCCGACGCCGATCAGCGCGAACACCAGGCCGAGCAGCGCGCCGATGTCCTCGAGCAGGATGACCGGCAGCTCAGGCGACTTGGCCCGGCGGACGAACTGCACCCAGGACCGGCCCTTGCGGACGTGGTTGGACTCGACGACCGCGGTGCGCAGCGAGAACGACTCCATGATGATCGCGGCGACCAGCACGACGATCGGCACCCACCACCACTTGCTCTCCAGCAGCTCGTTCGGGTGGCCCGCGTGCACCTCCTCGTACTTGTGGTACGCCTCGTACAGGGCGAACACGCCACCGAGGCTGAACAGCACGATCGACACGATGAACGCGAACACGTAGCGCACCCGGCCGTAGCCGAACGGGTGCTCCGGCGTCGCCTTGCGCCGTGCCCGCCGGCCGCCGACCAGCAGCAACACCTGGTTGCCGGCGTCGGCGACGGAGTGCACCGCCTCGGCCAGCATCGACGACGCACCGGTGAGCGCGAACGCGACGAACTTGGTGATCGCGATGCCGCTGTTCGCCAGCAGGGCCGCGACGACGGCCTTGGTACCACCCTCAGTGGCCATGGTTTCCTTCGCTCCGGTGTGCGTGTCGAGGTCGAGGTCTATCGTGCCTGGTCGAGCGCCGTCGTCAGGGTGAACGCCACGCCGTCGCCGGTGAGTGTCGCGCCCGACTCGGCGGCGGGGACGAACGCGGCCCGCCCGCGCGCCAGCGTCACGCCGTCGACCGCCGCCGCCCCCTCGACGACGAGCACCAGCAGCGGCCCGGGCACCGGCACGGCGGTCCCGGCGGTGAGCCGCACCCGGCTCAGCCCCAGCTCGTCGATGCCGTCGACGGGGTAGCGCTCCAGGCCGGGACCGGCCGGGACCGGCCGCACCGCGACGGCGCCGTGCGGCTCGTAGCGCAGGATCCGCAGCACCTCGGGCGCGTCGACGTGCTTGGGCGTGAGCCCGGCGCGCAGCGTGTTGTCGGAGCTGGCCTGCGGCTCGACGGCGACGCCGGACAGGTAGGCGTGCGGGACGCCGGCCGGGACGAACACCGCCTCGCCGGGCGCCAGCGTGTGGTGGCGCAGCAGCAGCGCCAGCAGCAGGCCGCGGTCGTGCGGGTACACCTCGGCGAGCCGGTGCACCAGCGCGAACCGCGGGTCGTCGCGCCGGGCCGACGCCTCCGCCGTCAGGGCCGTGACGATCTGCGCGGCCGCGGCGTCGTCGAGGGTGAGCCAGCGGCGGACCAGCCGCTCCAGCCCGTCGCTCTCGCGCAGGACGGCGGCGGCGCCGACGAGGTCGGTGTGCTCGCACTGCTCCAGCGACGCGGCGACCGCGGCGGGGTCGTCGAAGCCGACCAGCGCGTCGAACGGGGTGACGGCGACCGCCATCTCGGGCTTGTGGTTGCGGTCGTGGTACGAGCGGCGCGGGTCGTCGAGCGCCAGGCCCGCCGCGTCCTCGGCGTCGTAGCCCTCGGCCGCCTGCTCGATGGTCGGGTGCACCTGGATCGACAGCGGCCGCTCGACCGCCAGCACCTTCAGCAGGAACGGCAGCCGCGGCCCGAACCGTCCGACGACCGCCGCGCCGAGTGTCGCGGCCGGGTCGGCCTCGATCAGCGCCGACAGCGGCCGCCCGTCGCCCACCACCGTCGACGGGGACCCGGGGTGCGCACCGACCCACAGCTCCGCCTCCGGCTGCCCGGACGGCGCCCGGCCGAGGAGCTCGGGGATGACGGTGGGCGAACCCCACGCATAGGAACGCACGGGGTTGTCCAGAAGCACGGCCACGAGCCGAGAGCCTAGTTGACCCGCCCGCCGGGCCGAGACGTGACGCCCACTCGCAAAGTCAGGCATGCTGGAGAGATGGACGGCCGGTGATCATGCTCGACGGATCAGCGCGGCCAACTGGTCCGAGACGATGCAGAAGATCGCCTTTCACGGCGGCGACGCGGACCGGCAGGGCACCCTGCTGACCGTCCTCGGCGTGACGGTCGAGCCGTTGACGCGCGACGACGCGATGCGCGCCGCGAAGCTGTACCCGGCCACGCGTCCGGCCGGGCTGTCGCTCGGCGATCGTTGCTGCCTCGCTCTGGCCGGACGTCTCCAGGCGCCCGCGCTCACCGCTGATCAGGCCTGGTCCGGTCTCGACGTCGGGGCCGAGGTCCGGTTGCTGCGCTGACCGTCAGGCCGGGCGGCCGAGACCGAGGGCCAGGTAGGCAGCCGCGAACCGGCCGGTGGCCAGCAGCGCCGCGAACCGGCCGATGTCGGGCCCTTCGGTGGCACGGACCTCCTGGACCCGCACCGACCCGTTCCCGGCGGCGGCGTCCAGCCGGGCCCGGCCGGCGACTGCGGCCGGGCTGTCGGCGCCGTCGTCGAGGATGATCAGGGCGGGGCGGGGCGCCGAGGAGCCGCCGTCCTCGAACGGGTCGGCGAACAGGTCCGGCTCGGGTGCGCCCTCCAAGATCGGCGCCAGTTGGTCGGCCTCGCCCGACAGCGCGGGCCGGCCGCTGGCCGAGCGCAGCGCTTCGGCCACTCGCCGGGCGGCCCGGGCGGCCAGCACCGACCCGCCCCACACGACGGGGACGTCGTCGGCGATGCCGAGGGCGAGCTCCTTGGCCGGGTTGACGTCGGCGGGGACGCTCGGGCCGCACCGCTCCGCGACGTCGTCGAGGGCGGCGGCGACCGGCTCGGACTCCACCTGCGGGCCGAGGCCCATGACGTGCAGGGCGCGCAGGACAGGGACGGCCAGCGCGGTGGGGTCGGCGCTGCCGGCCGGCAGGAACGTCGTGCCGCGACCGGCGGCGGCCGCGGCCATCGGCGAGTCCGAGGGCGCGGCGACGAGCAGGGCGCAGCCGCGGCGGCGGGCCTCGGCGACGGCGGAGATCTCGTCCTCGCCCTGGCCGGAGCGGCACACCACGACGACGAGGTCGAGCGGGCCGGCCCAGCCGGGCAGGCCGCGGTGCGGCCAGGCGACGAACGGGACCGGGCAGACCGGTTCGAGCACGGCCCGGAACAGCCGGCCGTCGGCGCCGCCCGCGACGACGGCCCGCGGCCGGTCACCCGGCGCCAGCGCGGCCAGCGCGTCGGCGGACGCGACGTCGGCGAGGCGGACCTGGGCGCCCCAGCCGGCGATGTCGCGCAGGACCGGGTCGATGACGCTCAACGCGTCCGGGTCGTCGAGCGAGCCGTCGAAGAACACCGCCGGCTACTCCGCCGGACGGCTGCGGGCCTGGTCGGCCAGCAGCACGGGGATGTCGTCGCGCACCGGGTACGCGCGCGGGCAGCCGGTGCACAGCAACTCGCCGGCCGCGTCGTCGGGCTCCAGCGCACTGTGACAGACCGGGCAGGCGATGACCTGCAGCAGCGTCGGATCGAGCCTCACGCGGCCCCCTCCTCTGACCCGCGGACCACCCGCAGGACGTCGTCGCGCACCCGTTCCATGACGGCGCGGTCGGCGCCCTCGACGTTGAGCCGCAGCAGCGGCTCGGTGTTGGACGGGCGCAGGTTGAACCACCACATCGGGGTGCCGGTGAACTCGACGGTGAGGCCGTCGAGGTGGTCGGTGGTGACGTCGGGCGCCTTGCCGAACGCCTCCTCGACCCGCGCGGTGACCGCGCCGGCGTCGTCGACCGTGCTGTTGATCTCGCCGGACGCGACGTAGCGCTCGTACGGCGCGAGCAGCTGCGACAGCGGTGCGGACCCGGCGCGCAGCGCGGCCAGCGTGTGCAGCGCGGCCAGCATGCCGGAGTCGGCCCGCCAGAAGTCGCGGAAGTAGAAGTGGCCGGAGTGCTCGCCGCCGAAGACGGCGCCGGACTCGGCCATCGTCTGCTTGATCAGCGAGTGGCCGACGCGGGTGCGCACCGGGGTGCCGCCGTGCTCGGCGACGATCTCGGGCACGGCCTTCGAGGTGATGAGGTTGTGCACGACGGACGAGCCCGGCGCGCGCGCCAGCTCGCGCACCGCGATCAGCGCCGTCAGCGCCGACGGCGACACCGGCTCGCCCCGCTCGTCGACGACGAAGCAGCGGTCGGCGTCGCCGTCGAAGGCCAGCCCGAGGTCGGCGCCGTGCTCGCGGACGGCGGCCTGCAGGTCGACGAGGTTCGCGGGGTCGATCGGGTTCGCCTCGTGGTTCGGGAACGTGCCGTCCAGCTCGAAGTACAGCGGCACGACCGTGAGGTCCGGCAGGTCGAGGACGGCCGGGACGGTGTGCCCCGCCATGCCGTTGCCCGCGTCGACGACGACGGTGAGCGGGCGGCCGCCGCCGAGCGGGACGAGCCCGTGCAGGTGGGCGGCGTAGTCGGCCAGCGTGTCGCGGCGCGAGACCCGGCCGCGCGCCGCCACCGGGGTGTCGACACCGCCGTCGATGAGCGCCTTGATCTCGGCCAGCCCGGTGTCGTAGCCGACGGGGGCGGCGCCGGCACGGCACAGCTTGATGCCGTTGTAGCGGGCCGGGTTGTGGCTGGCGGTGAACATCGCGCCGGGCAGGCCGAGCGCGCCGCTGGCGTAGTACAGCTGGTCGGTGCTGGTCAGCCCGGCCATGACGACGTCGACGCCGGCCGCGGTGGCGCCGTCGGCGAACGCCTCGGCGAGCCCCGGCGACGTGGGCCGCATGTCGTGCCCCACGACCAGCGCGCCGCGGCCGTCGGCCAGCACGTGCGCCGCGGCCCAGCCGATGGCCCGCACCGTCTCGTCGTCCAGCTCGTCGGGCACCACGCCGCGGATGTCGTAGGCCTTGAGGATCGGGACCAGATCGCGCACGCAGCGACCCTACCTCTCCGGCCGCCGCCCCGGAGGCAGGAGGCGGATCAGGCGTCGGGGTCGGGCAGTGCGCGCAGGTGCCCGCGACGCGCGCCGCTGCCGCCCTCGCCGGCCATCGGCGGCGCGGGCGCCGGCTCGGGCCGCCGGCCGGCCTCGCGGACGGCGTCGGCGAGCGCGAGCAGGTCGTCGTTGCTGGGGCCGAGCGCCGCGGGGTCCGGCGCCAGCCGGATGACCTCCCAGCCGCGCGGCGCGACCAGCCGCTCGGAGTGCTCGGAGCAGAGGTCGTAGCTGTGCGGTTCGGCGTAGGTGGCCAGCGGGCCCAGGACGGCGGTGGAGTCGGCGTAGACGTAGGTCAGCGTCGCGACAGCAGTCCGCGGACAGGCTGATCGAGAACAGCGACGCATCGGACTCACAGGGGAAGGCTAGCGTCTGGGCGGTGTCGTCCGGGCACGGCACGCCAAACACGGCTAGTCTGCCCAGAATGAGCCGCCGTGTGCCCGGACCCGAGACCCCGTCCGGGGTGAGCCTGCCGCGGATCCGCCGAGACCGCCACGGCCGGGGCATGCGCGGCCCGCTGGCGCCGTCCGACTCCCCGCTCTCGGTGTCGCGGGCGCAGCGCTTCGACGACCTCGTCATCGCCGCCGTCGAGCGGCTCGACCGGCGCTGGCAGGACCAGCTGGCGAAGGTCGAGTTCGCCGTCGAGGACGTCCCCGCGCTCGACGACTGGGACCGCAGCTGGGTGCCGCTGGCCCGCGCCTACGCCGGCACCGGCGCGCTGCCGGCCCGCGTCGTCGTGTTCCGCCGCCCGGTCGAGACCCGCGCCACCGACCCCGCCAAGCTGCGCGTCCTCGTCGGCGACATCGTCACCGAGCAGGTCGCCGAGCTGTTCGGCGTCGAGCCCGAGGAGATCGACCCCGCCTACGGCGGCCACGACCTCCCATAACGGGTGTAGCAAGCGGTCAGGCGGTGCGGATCAGCTGCAGGCCCCCGGGTGGTGATGTGCGGCGGGGTGACACCTGTGCCAACAGTTGGCGCTGAGGTCACCGCGCCCGAACAGTACTCCCGGAAGGCGCCGGGCAGGCCGGGTCCAGGACGCCTAGGGCGACTCCACGGGCTCCGGGACGTCGGGGAGCTCGCCGACCACCTCGGGCACGTCGACCTCGATCGTGGGCGAGACCAGCGGCATGAGGTCCAGCAGCGCGCCGTCGTCGTCGGCGCCGCTGATCTGCCGGGCCGCGACCACGGAGCCGGGCGCCTCGGGCACCACGACGACGGTCGCGTTGGCGGCGTCGCCCACCGCGGTCAGCGGCACCGGGACGGTGGCGCCGGGCGGCAACTCCATCGGCGTCTCGGCGGCGACGGTGCCGTCGGCGGCCAGCGTCTGAACGGTGACCCGCGCCGTCGTCTGCACGGTGGAGCTGAGCAGCAGCGTGCTGGCGATACCCGACGCCGCACGGCTGAGCAGCGCCGGCGTCGGGCCGGTGAGCGGCTCGGACGCGGACGTGTAGGCGACGTCGGGCCCGCCGCCGTCGGTCGCCTGGACCACCCGGATCGACCCGGTGATCGGCTCGTCGCTCTGCAGCCGGATGCCGGCGGGGTCGGTGCCGCTGTCGAGCGGGATGTCGGTGACGGTGCCCGCCGTGACGGTGACGACGTCCTGGTCGACCGGGCTGTACGCGCCGTCGACGCCGAGGACCTGCAGCTGCACGATGGCGTCGGTGTTGCCGGGCGCGACGATGCGCAGGCTGCGCTGGCCGGACCCGGGCACGCCCGGGATCCAGAGGTCGCGGCGGGGCGCGACCGCGGCCGGGACGTACGTCATGCCCTGCGGCGTGATCTCCTCGGTCTCGCGCACCTCGAGCGCGGCGGTGACCCGGCCCTGGCTGGACTGCACGTGCACGGCGGTGGTCACCGAGCCGGCCGCCAGCGCGTCCAGCAGCATGATGCGCTGGCTGCGGGCCGGCACGCCGACGTCCTGGGTGCCGGGCGCGTCGATGACGCCGGCCTCGTCCCACAGCTCGACGTCGACGACGGCGGGGACGTCCGTCGGGTTGGACAGGACCAGCCGGCCGCGCCGGCCCACCTCGGCGGAGGCGCCGACGAACCAGTGCTCGCGCCGCGGTGCGGTGCAGGCCGCGGTGCTGACGCCGCGGAGGTCGACCTCCTGCAGCAGCAGCGACTGCTCGGCCGCCAGCCCCGGCGCCAGCGCGCCCTGGCCGGTGACGGCGTACGACGTGCCGGCCCCGGTCTCGACCGGTGTGATGGTGGGGACGCCGCGCTCGGCGATGCTGACCAGCGGCTCGGACGCGGCCTCGGCAGCGGGGTCGCCGGTGGCCTCGGGGTTCTCCGGGTCCGGCGGCAGCGCCAGCGCCCGGACGGTGATGGGCGGCTGCTCGGCGCCCTCGGCGGACTCGGCGGCGTCGACGCCGGGCAGCGCCAGCACGCCCAGCTCGGCGCTGCCGGCGTCCTCGCCGTCGACGTACGGGCACACCAGCGACGACCGGACGACCGGCTCGCGGACCTCGGGATGGTCGTCGACGATCGAGCCGGGCGGGCCGATGAGCGTGGCCCCGCCGACGACGACGGCCACCCCGGCGCCGGCCGCGAGGCCGGCCCAACGTGCGCTGATCACTTGTCGTCCTCCTGCCGCCGGCCCTTGGCCCGCTTGCCCGCGGCGCGCTTGCCGGGCGCGCGGCGGGTGCGGCCACCGGCGTCGGCGCCGGGCGCCTCGTCGGCCGCGCGGCCGGCCCGGCGGCCCTGGTAGGCGTCGGTGATGGACCCGCGGGGTGCGTCGTCGTCGACGCCGGCCCGGGCGAACGGGTCCCAGTTGCCGACGGCATGCGGCTCCTGCTCGGCGGCCGGTGGGGCGGCCGGCGGCTCGCCGAACGCGGGATCGGTCAGCGGGTCGGCCTCAGGGGCGACGGGCTCGGGCTCGGGCGCCGCCCGCTTCCGGCCGCCGCGGCCGCGCGGCGCCGGATCGGGCGCCGACACCGCCTCCGGCATCGACTCGAGGAACGCGGTCGCCTCGGCCGACGGCTCGGGCTCGCGGGCCGCACGCTTGCGCGCACCTCGTCCACGCGCCGGAGCGGGCTCGTCCTGGGGCGCCCCGGCCGGCTTCGACGCGGGCCGGCCGCGCAGCCGCTCGCCGAGGCTGCGCTCGCCCGGCACCCAGGCGGCGGCGTCGGCCGGCTCGGGTTCGGGCTGCGGCGTCGGCGCGGGCCGCGGGGACGGCGACGGCTCGGCGCCGCGCCGGGAGCCCTTGCGGCGCCCGCCACGTGCGGCCACCGGCTGCGGCTCCGCGCCGGCCGGGACCGGCGCCAGCGGCAGCTGCGGCGAGGAGTCCTCGGGGTCGAGGTCGGCGGCGTCGTCGACGGCGCCGCGCTCGCGGCGGATGCCGGGCAGCGCCAGCACGACCGCGACCACGACCGCGCCGAGCTGGAACCACAGCCAGAACGCGCGCCGGTTGCCTTCGTACTCGACGGTCAGCTCACCGGCCTGCGGCGGCAGCGTGAACGCCTGCGCCCAGCCGCCGTACGTCGTCGGCTCCAGTTCGGCGCCGTTGAAGCGCGCCGTCCAGCCCGGGTCGGCCAGCTCGGACAGCACGACCTGCCGGCCCTCGGGGCCCTCGGGCACGCTGCCGCCGGCGTTGACCTCGCCGCTGGGGACCGTGACGACCTCGGTGTTCTCGTCGGCCATCGGCGCCAGCTCACCGTCCTCGGCCGGCGGGGCGGCGATCCACACCCGCGCGACCGGCTGGTCGATCTGCCAGATCGCCGCGCCCTCGGGCGCGCTGCTGCGCACCAGGCCGGGCACGGTGTCGAGGGTGTCGGCGAGGTCCGGGTCGTAGGGCCGCGGCAGGTAGACGTAGCGGACGGCGAACTCGGCCAGCCGGGCGCCATCGGCACCGCCCCGGCCGGACACGACGTCGGCGACGACGTCGTCGAGCGGGCCGTACTCCTCCGGCGGCGGGCTGGTCTCGGCGTCGCCGAGCCGCGGGCCGGACTCGCGCAGCAGCGCGTACGTGATGCGGCCGTCGTCGGCGCGGTTGACCACCAGCGTGCGGACGCGCTCCGGGCGGTCCGCCTCGTCGGCGACGTAGGCGGGCAGGATGCCCGGGTCGCGGCGCTCGATCGGGTCGCCCGCACCGCGCGCGACCCACCAGCCGGCGCCGATGATCGGGGCCAGCGCGGCGGCGCCGGCGATGATGACGGCCAGCGGCTGGCGCCAGCCGAAGCTGGCCCGCGACAGCCGTTCGCGGGCGCCCTCGCCGCCGATGGCGGCCGCGATCAGCAGGCCACCCGCCACCAGCACCGTCGCGTACCCGGGCCAACCGGCCACCGGGGTCTCCAGCGTCGGGCCGCTGACGGCGATGCGCGACAGCACGATGCCGGCCACGAGCGCGACGCCGACGACCACCCAGGCGGTCGCGATGACCAGCCGGCGCACCGGGCGGAACAGCGAGATCCAGGCGGCGGCCACGATGCCGGCGCCGAGCCAGACCGGGCCGCTGCCGGGGCCGCCGGGGTTCTGCAGCAGCACCGACCACGGCGCCAGCTCGGGGTCGGACAGCCCCGGTCCGGCCACGCCGGCCTCGGTGACCAGCAGCATCGGCCGGGTGATGAGGCTGCCGGTCCACGGGATCAGCACCACCGGCGTCACCGCCAGCAGCACCCCCAGCCGCAGCAGCGAGCGGCGGTCGCGGAACACCGTCGCGCCCGCGACGATGGCCAGCACCAGCGCGATGAGCCAGGCCAGCGGCACGAACGCGGAGATGACGGCGAGCAGCAGGCCGGCGCTCCACGCGGCCCGGCCCGGTCCGGAGCGGCCCGGCGTGCCGAGCGTGCGCATGACCGCGAGCACCAGCAGCGGCGTCAGGACGGTGGCGACGGCGGTGCCCAGCCGGCCGGCCGCGATGGCGCCCGTGACGGCCGGCAGCAGCGCGTAGGTGGTCGCCACCCAGACCCGCAGCAGCTTCGTCTGCACGATGCGGCGGACCAGCAGGTACATCGTCAGGCCGGACAGCGGGACGGAGCCGATCAGCAGCAGGTCGACGGCCAGCGAGGCGTTGCGGACCAGCGTCCCGACCAGCGCGACCACGCCGAGGTACGGCGGCGTCGCCGACGGGCTGCCCAGCCCGGCGCCGTGCCACGACTCTGTGTAGACGGCCCACAGGTCGCCCGCGGCGGCCGGTGCGGGCAGCAGCGCGCCGCCGAACAGCCGGCCGGAGCCGATCAGCCCGCGCGCCGTGACCAGCGTCACCACGATGAGGGCGGCCGTCATCAGCACGGCGGGGTGCAGCAGGAAGCGCAGGATGCGGCCGTCGTCGCCGGCCGGTTCCTCGTCGTCGCCCGACGTGGCCGCGCGGCGTCCGCCGGAGACGTCGTGGCCCGCGCCGCTGCCGGACCCGGTGATCATGCCGAAGACGTTCTCGCCGGCGTGCCGCAGCTGCTGGCCGCGCGGCGGGAACAGCGAGCGCAGCTGCGACGGCGCCTTGCGGCGGGTGCGCCGGCGCCGGGCGCGGGCCCGGATCAGCACGTCCGGCCGGCCGACGACCGACAGCAGCGCCACCAGTTCCTCGAACGCCAGCGCCGGCTGCTTGCCGACCAGGAAGGTCAGCGATCGGCCGAGGCCCATGAACACGACGCGGAGCAGCACGAACAGCAGCGACCGCGCCGGTGTGTTCGCGAGCAGGACGTAGATGGCGTTGCGGCGGTCGGCGAGGTGCGGCCGGTCGCGGGTGGCGCCCAGCCGGCGCCGTCCGTGCGCGGCGGCCTCGGCGTGGTAGACGACCGCGTCGGGGCAGACGACGACCGGGTAGCCGGCCTCGTTGGCGCGCCAGCCGAGGTCGAGGTCGTCGCGGAAGATCGTCAGCCGGGGGTCGAACCCGCCCAGCTCGTCCCACACGTCGCGGCGGATCAGCATGCCCGCGCTGCCGACGGCGAGGACGTTCTTCGAGGTGTCGTGCTGGCCCTGGTCGTACTCGCGGCGGTCGAGGCCGGTGTGGCGGCGCCCGCCGCCGGTGACCGTCAGGCCGATCTCGAGCAGCTGGCGGCCCTCGCGCCAGTCGAGCACCTTCGGCCCGATGATGCCCGCGTCGGGGCGGCGGACGGCGGCCTCGAGCAGCCTGGACAGGGCGTCCGGCGCGGGGGCGCTGTCGTCGTGGAGCAGCCAGATCCAGTGCGTGCGGTCGGACTGGCGCAGCCCGCCGCTCCCCCGCATGGCCTGCGCCATGTCGTCGCCGGCGGCGACCCCGGCCGCGACGGCCGCGCCGAACCCCGTCGAGCGGGGCATCGACACCACCGACGGCGCACCCAGGGTGGACGTCAGGATCTGCTCGGTCTCGTCGCGGCTCCCGGTGTCGACGGCGACGATGCGTTCGGGCATGCGGCGCAGCGCCGCCACCGCCTCGAGCGTGCGGTGGATGAACCGGCTGCCGTCGTGCGCCACGATGACCGCCGTGACGTCGTGCGTCAGCAGCGCTGTGGGGTCGACCGGCTCCGGTTCGCCGATGTCACCGGCGAACGCGTCCAGGGCGGCGTCGGCGCCGATGCCAGGGTCGGAATAGACACTGGGCGTCGTGCTGCCGTTGTCGATTGCGGTCAAGGGGTCCGGTGCCATGCCTCGTCGTCGTTCCAGCGATAGGTCTGCGAGCACCGGGGCGGCGGCCCCGGCCGAAGCGTGCCTCGGCCGGGCAACCCCGTGTGCCAGCCGCCAACCTTACGCGCTGAACCTGAGAACGGCAGAGTTCAGCTTTGCGGCGACCGGCCGGACGACCGTCAGACCGCCCTCTTCTTGAGCTTCCGCCGTTCCCGCTCGGACAGCCCGCCCCAGATGCCGAAGCGCTCGTCGTGCGCCAGTGCGTACTCCAGGCATTCCGCCTGGACTTCGCAGCCGAGGCACACACGCTTGGCCTCTCGGGTGGACCCGCCCTTCTCAGGGAAGAACGCCTCCGGATCAGTCTGGGCGCACAGCGCCCGCTCTTGCCAACTCATCTCTTCGGCTTCGCCCCAGAGCAGGTCTACCTGGTCCCCGTCCCACTCGGTCATGGCTCGCCTCCTTCGACCTGTTTCTCCGGCTCAGAGCCGGCCCCCGAAGTGACGCCGCGGTGGTCGAGGCCGCGAAATCACTGAACGACACGTTCGAAATTACATGAGTGCAATACGTGCGCGTCAAGCGGAACCGTGCTAAAGATCTCTGTTCGTTTGCCGGCGCCCCGCCCCAGCGGCACGCCCCGACCCGCCCTGCGGCACCGCGTCCAGGCTGCTCGCGGCAGTCCGGGCGGGGCTTCGGGCGGTTCGAGGCGGGAGCATAAGCGGTTCGCCGCGCGGCACGCCAGACGGCCGAACATCCGATGCAGGACCGCCGGGCGCACCATCTCCTTGACGTCCCGGACGGCGCCCGGGTTCCGCCTCGGCGCCCGGTTTCCCCGCCGGCTGGACGGTAGCGGCGGGTTGGTCCGCGCCCGCTCACCCGGCTCGCCTGACCCGACGCGGCGCCGGCCGCCGCCGCTCCTTCCGCCCTGACCCACCTCGGTCGACGCCGTGTTCGCCCGGCGCGCCTGACCTCGACGTTCCCCCGCCCACTGGACGCGGCCCGGCGAGCCTCTCGGCTTCTCCTCCTCGGCCAAGCTCGACGCCGCCGGGCGTGCCCCACCTCGGTCTCTCCGCCAGGACCCAACGCGGCGTTCACCCCGCGCGGCTCACGGCGGCTTCTCCACCTCGACCCAGCCCGAGTCGCGGTGCGGCGTAACTCACGTCGGCTTCCCCTCGGCCCGAGGCGGCGTTCACCCGGCGCAGCTCACCTCACGTCGCCGGCGCACACTGCCGTTCGCCCGGCCCACCTCGGCCAGGGCACCTCGGCGTCGCTCGGTCCGCTCGAGGTCGCCCGGCCCACCACGCCTCGCCCGGCCCTCTTGCGCGACTCCACGTCGGCGAGGCGGCCGGCCCGGCCCACTCGGCGTCAGCTCGGCCGCCGCAGCGTTCGCCCGGCCCACTCGGCGTCGGCCGGGCGGGTCGGTTGGCGCGGGCATCTCGTTGGCCGGCGTGCGGTACGCCGAGTTCGCCACGTCGCCGTCCCCCTGCTGCCCATTTTCTCAGCCGCGGCACCGCGCCTCAAGCGGAGCCTGATCGGCGCTTCGCGCGGGCGGGGCACCGCTTGACCCGCGGCACCGCGGCCTAAGAACTGGCAGCTATCAGGGGGACGGGGAAGTGCGGGCACAGAGCGCCGGTGCACTGCTGGGTGCACAGTTCGCCGTCCCAGCGCGCCGCCCGTCGCCGTTTCACCGCACGGTGCGCCGCCCGCTGCCCGGTGTGCCGTTCGCCACCCGGCCACCGTTCGCCGCACCAGTGCGCCGCCCACTGCCCGATCGCCGTTCGCCGCGCGGCGCGCCGCCCGCTGCCCGGTCGCCTGCGGTCAGCACCGTGTGCCGCCCGCACAGGTCGCCGCCTGTACCGCCCGCCATCTGCCACCGACCGCCCACCGTCGCCGAGTTGGCACGTCGGCCGGTCGTCGGCGGCCGACCCGCCGTCCGCCGTCCGCGCCCCACATCCGCGCCGCCACATTGATCACGGAGAAATCGGGGCTCTCCGCGTGCCGGAACCCCGGTTCCTCCATGATCATCCGTGATCTGGGGTGTTATCACGCCCCGAATGCTTGATGATCATGGAACGCCGCAACCAGCCGGGCGTCTCGCTGACCGGGCGCGGGCCGGCCGCCCACGTGGCACCGGGTACGGTCGTGGCTGTGCTGAGGATCACCGCGCTGGCCGGCGGGATCGGGGGCTCCAGGTTCCTGCGGGGGCTGCTGCGAGCCGTGCCGGACGCCGAGGTCACGGTCGTCGGGAACACCGCCGACGACATCACGTTGCACGGGCTGCACGTCAGCCCCGACCTCGACACCGTCATGTACACGCTCGGCGGCGGCATCGACGAGTCGCAGGGGTGGGGCCGCGCCGCCGAGACGTTCGCCGTCGCGGAGGAGCTGGCCGCGTACGGGGCCGAGGCGCAGTGGTTCACGCTCGGCGACCGCGACCTCGCCACCCACCTCGTCCGCACCCGCATGCTCGCCGCCGGCTACCCGCTGTCCGCCGTCACCGAAGCGCTCTGCGACCGCTGGCAGCCCGGTGTCCGCCTGCTCCCCATGACCGACGACCGGGTCGAGACCCACGTCGTGATCGCGGGCGACGACCAGACCGAGCGGGCCATCCACTTCCAGGAATGGTGGGTCCGCCTGCACGCCGAGGTCCCGGCCCGCCGCATCGTCCTCGTCGGCGCCGATCAGGCCAAGCCGGCCCCCGGCGTCCTCGACGCCATCGCCGCCGCCGACGTGATCCTGCTGCCGCCGTCCAACCCGGTCGTGAGCATCGGCCCGATCCTCGCCGTCCCCGGCATCCGCGACGCCGTCCGCGCAGCGAAGGCGCCGAAGATCGGCCTCTCACCGATCATCGGGGGTTCACCGGTGAGAGGGATGGCAGACGCGGCGCTGACGGCCATCGGCGTGCCGACGACGGCGGCCGGGGTGGCGGAACTGTTCGCCGACCTGCTGGATGGCTGGCTGGTCGACACCGTCGACGAGGCGGCGACCGAGCAGATCGAGGCGGCCGGCATCAGCGCCAGGGCCGTCCCGCTCTGGATGACCGACCCCGACACCACGGCCGCCATGGCCCGCGCGGCACTCGACCTCGCCGAGGAGGTGCGGACGCGGTGAGCGCTCGCTACGAGGCGTTCGGACTGCCCGGCATCCCGGAGGTCCGCGCCGGCGACGACCTCGTCGAGGTGCTGGCGACGGCTCTCGAGCAGGCCCCGCCCGGCGACGCCCTGCGCGACGGCGACATCGTCGTCGTCACGAGCAAGATCGTCAGCAAGGCCGAGGGCCGCGTCGCGACCGGCCTCGACCGCGACGACGCCATCGACGCCGAGGCTGTGCGGACGGTCTCGGAGTGGACGACGCCGCGCGGGCGCACGCGCATCGTCGAGACCCGGCACGGCTTCGTCATGGCCGCCGCCGGCGTCGACGCGTCGAACGTCGAGCAGGGCTCGGTCGTGCTGCTGCCGGTCGACCCGGACGCCTCCGCCCGCGCCCTCCGCGACGGCCTGGCCGAGCGCTACGGCGTCCGCGTCGGCGTCGTCGTGACGGACACCGCGGGCCGGGTCTGGCGCAACGGCGTCGCCGACTTCGCGGTCGGCTCGGCCGGCATCCGCGCCGTCGACGACCTGCGCGGCAGCACCGACGCCTACGGCAACGACCTCGGCGTCACGGTCGTCGCGCTGGCCGACGAGCTGGCGGCGGCGTCGGAGCTGGTCCGGGCGAAGCTGTCCGGCGTCCCGGTCGCCGTCGTGCGCGGCCTGCCGCACCTGCTGCTGGAGCCCGGCGAGGACGACCGCGGCATCGCGGCGCTGATCCGGCCGAGCGCCGAGGACCGTTTCCGGCTCGGCACCCCCGAGGCCATGCGCGCCGCCGTCACGGCCCGGCGGACGGCGTCGTCGTTCACGTCCGCGCAGGTCGACCCCGCCGTCGTCAGGCAGGCCGTCGGGGCCGCGTTCTCCGCGCCGTGGCCGATCGACACCCCGCCGTGGCGGTTCGTGCTGCTGGAGTCGGACGCGGCCCGCCGCCGGCTGGCGTCGGCGCTGGACGGCGCCGGACTGCTCGGCACCGCGCCGTACGTCGTGGTCCCGTGCCTGCTCGACGGGTCGGACGCGCTGCTCGGCCTGGGCGCGGCGGTCGAGAACCTGCTGATCGCGCTCGGCGCCGAAGGTCTCGCGTCGGCCTGGCTGTTCCCCGACCCCGCCCTCGCGGCGGCGACGTCGGCGCTGGACCTCCCGGCCGGCTGGACGCCGATCGGCGCGGTCGCGATCGGCCACGCCGCCGAACCGTCCGCCGACCACCCGCCCGTCGACGTCGCGACCGTCACCGTGACGCTGTGAGCCGTCACATCGAGCGGTAGTCGCGCACGGGGGCGCGCGGGCCGCGGCGCGGCGGCAGCGGGCCGGCCCGCATGAGCAGCAGACAGGCGCGGTGACGGTGACCGCGGTACGGTTCGAGCAGCTCGAGCATCAGTTCGTCGGACCCGCGCCGCTCCCCCGTCAGCGCGTACGCGACGACGTGCGGGAGCCCGTAGTCGCCGACGGAGACGGCGTCGGCGTCGCCGAGGACGCGCTGGCGGACCTCGGCCGACGTCCAGACGCCGATGCCGGGGACGGCGCGCAGCCGCCGGTCGGCGTCGTCGGTGGCGAGGCCGGAGATCTCCTCGAGCCGCGCGACGTGCCGCCCGGCGGTGACGATGGTGCGCGAGCGCTGCGGCC
This sequence comes from Jiangella alba, assembly GCF_900106035.1. Lineage (GTDB taxonomy): Bacteria > Actinomycetota > Actinomycetes > Jiangellales > Jiangellaceae > Jiangella > Jiangella alba. Next base: position 235,664 of record NZ_FNUC01000003.1, on the reverse strand, counting down.
CGACGCCGGCGCGGTGGTACTCCCACGACGGGATGCGGGCCCAGACCTCGGGCGACGGGACGACGCGCATGCGGGCGGGCGCGGGCCCGGGCGCGGGCTCACCGAACGTCCGGAGCAGCCGCATCCAGCCGCGGTAGGCCTCGGTGCCGGTGACCTTCTGCTCCAGGACGGCCGGCACCAGCGCCTCCATGGCCAGCCCGGTGCGCCCGACGACCGTGCCCGGGAACCGGCGGACCGCGTCGGCCAGGACGGGGTGGCGCGGCCGGAAGCCGGCGGGGTCGTCGGCGTCGCCGAGCCACTGCGGGACGGCGTCCAGCGCGGCCTCGGCGCCCGGGCCCCACGCCCGGGCCGTGACATCGCCGCGCGCGGCCGTCACGCACACCGTCGCGGGTTCGCCACCCGGCCGGCAGGTGCGCCAGACCCGCCCGCGGGCGTCGAGCTGGAAGGCGGGGTCGTACGGGCCGCGCTGGTGGGCGGCGAGCGTCGCCACGACGTCGACCGGACGCCGCGGGCGCCAGGTCCGCTCCATCACGCACCCAGTGAAGCATGCGGCGCCGACAACCCCAACGACGCAGGTCGGCGGCGGTTCGGGTACTCAGACGGGGAGGGGGCGGGGGCCGTAGGGTGGGCGCATGAGTGAGACCCCGGCAGAGCTGCTGCGCACCGCCGTCCGGCACGACGGCGCGCGGCCGTTCCTCACGTTCTACGACGACGCCACCGGCGAGCGCGTCGAGCTGTCCACCATCACGTTCGACAACTGGGTCGCGAAGACCGCCGGGTTCCTCACCGGCGGGCTCGGCGCCGAGACCGGCGAACGGGTCGCGCTGCGGCTGCCGGCGCACTGGCAGGCGCTGGCGTGGGCGGCCGCCTGCTGGTCGGCGGGCGTGTGCGTCGTGCTCGGGTCAGGGGGCGAGGGCGGGTCCGGGGGTGGCGACGTGCAGGTGACGGTCGCCGGACCGGACGACCTCGCCGCGGCGGCGGGCAGCGCGCCGGAGGTGGTCGGGCTGGCGCTGCGGCCGCTCGGCGGGCGGTTCACCGAGCCGCTGCCGCCCGGCGTCACCGACTACGCCGTCGAGGTGCCCGGCTATCCCGACCACTTCGCGCCGATCTTCCCGCCCGACGACACCGAGCCGGCGCTCGACCGCGGCGGGGCCGTGCACACGCTCGGCGGGCTGGCCGACCACGCCCGGCAGCGGGCCGAGCAGCTCGGCGCCGGTCCGGGCGGCCGGCTCCTGGTGGCGACCGACGATCTCGGCACCGCCCTGGTCGACGCGCTGCTGGTGCCACTGGTGGTCGGCGGCTCGGCGGTGCTGGTGCGGCACGAGAACCCGGCCGGCCGCGCCGCCCGCGTCGACGCCGAACGGGTGACGGTGAACGTGGGCTGAGCCGCGAGCACATCCGACCTGCGCGAGGTGCCGGTAGAGGCTGCGCGGGCTCGGCTCGTGGGCTGGGCCGGAGGTGGCGGCGGGTGCTGCGCCGGCTCCGCAGCCGCCGCCATCTCCTCATGGCGCACTCGTGGTGCCGGCATCTCCGACCCACGGCGAAGCCCGGCGCGGCCCCGATCAGCCAGTAGGAGCGGGCCCGGTCGTCGCGCGGGGGATGAGGGTGAGGGGGAGGCGCTGGCTGGGGATCTCCTCGCCGGGGGCGGCCAGCATGCGCCGCAGCGTGCGTAGCGCCAGCCGGCCGGACTCCTCGAACGGGTGCCGCACCGTGGTCAGCCCGAGCGCCTCTGCGACCGGGTCGTCGTCGAAGCCGACGACGGAGAGGTCGCCGGGAACGGACAGGCCGCGGGCGCGCAGCTCGGCCAGCGCGCCGAGCGCCACCAGGTCGCGGCAGCCCACCACCGCGGTGACAGCGGGCGGCCCGTCCGCGAACAGCCGCGCCACCGCCGCCGCACCCGCCGAGGTGCCGCGGGGGACGGTGATCTCGACGACGTCGAGCACCGTGCGCAGCCCGGCCAGCCGCAGCACCGGCGGCGACTGGAACGGGTACGTCTCGACCTCGTTGAGGAACGCGACCGACCGGTGCCCGAGGCCGGCCAGGTGCTCGCCCACCAGCCGTCCCCCGAGGTGGTCGTCGACGCAGATGTCGGGGAGGCCCGGGTAGCGGGTGTCGAGCAGGACGGTGGGCAGCCGCTGCCGCAGCCGTTCGCCGATCTTCTCGTCCAGCGGCACGCCGAGGTTGAGCAGCCCGTCGACGTGGCCGCGGACGGGGATGCTGGCCAGCACCGGCGACGCCGACACGGCGATGTCCGCGCAGTCACTGACGACCAGCTGCTCGCCGCGGTCGCCGAGCTCGTCGAAGACGCCGGCCAGGCGCCGGGAGAAGCTCGGGTAGGACGTGAACGGCGCCACCGCCGCGATGCGGTGCACGCCCTTCCGGGCCCGGAGGACGGCCCGTTCCTTGGGGACGAAGCCGAGGTCGTCGGCCACCTGGAGGACGCGTTCCAACGTCGACCGTTTCAGCCGCGCCGGGTGGTTCAGCGCCAGCGACACCGTGGAGATGCTGACCTGCGCCCGCTCGGCGACGTCGTAGATGGTCACCTCGTTCACGCCCTCAGACTAGGGTATCGAAGTGCTTTATCGAAGTGCTTGACAAACTTCCCGAAGCGGACGACGGTAGGGCGCGGGTCGTCGACCACCGACACCGATGTCGAGGAGAACCCCATGACGACACGCCGAACCCTCATCGCACCCGTGCTGATCACCGTCGCTCTGACGGCGGCCGCCTGCGGCTCCCCGGGCTCCGACGCCCCAGCCGACGCGAGCACCCAGGGCGCCAGCACCGACCTCGGCGACGACCCGGTCGTCGTCGACATCACGATCGACGCCACGCAGGTCGACAGCCTGCGCCCGATCACCGACGCGTTCACCGCGCAGCACCCGAACGTCACGTTCGAGATCACCGGCGAGCAGTTCGACGCGCTGCAGCAGAACGCGGCCCGGCTGATGACCGGCGACGACCCGCCCGACCTGATCAGCCTGCCGACGCCGGGCAACACCGTCGAGGACGGGCTGGTCCGCAACCTCGACGACTACGCCGAGGCCTACGGCTGGACCGACTTCCCGGCGTCGCAGCTGAACCAGTGGCGGGTCGACGCCGACGGCACCCGTGGCGCCGGCTCGCTGTACGGCATGGGCATCGGGTTCACGCTGACCGGCGTCTACTACAACAAGACGCTCACCCAGCAGGCCGGCATCGACGGCCCGCCGGCCACGCTCGCGGAGTTCGAGCAGGACCTCGCCGCCGCCGCGACCACCGGAACGACGCCGCTGGTCACGTCCGGCAAGGACGGCCTCGTGTTCTTCCCGTACCAGTCGCTGCTGCTCGCGCAGGGCACCGCGGAGCCCGTCACGCAGTGGGTGTTCAACGCGCCGGACGCCAGCATCGACACCCCGGAGGCGGTCGAGGCGGCCCGGACGCTGCAGGACTGGGCGGCGGCCGGCTACCTCGCGCCGGACGTGTCGGCGGTCGACGCCAGCACGGCGGCGGCGCAGTTCGCCGCGGGCGAGGGCGTCTACTTCGTCAGCGGCAACTGGCAGGCCGCGACGCTGGGCCAGCAGCTCGGCGACGACGTCGGGTTCTTCCTGTTCCCGGCCGCCGACGACCACCCGCGCGCGGCGATGTCCGACCCGGCGAACTTCGTCATCCCCGCCTCGGCCGCCGACGCCGACGCCGCGGCCGCGTTCCTCGACTTCACCTTCACCGACGAGGGCCGCCAGCTGATCGTCGCCGCCAAGGGCCTGGCCCCCGGCGGCCCGGCCGACGCGCCGCCGCCGGAGTCCGACGTCGCGGTCGTCGCCGACGCGTCCACGGCGTTCACCGAGCTCAGCGCCGACGACGGCATCGTCCCGTTCATGGGCAACGCGACCGCGTCGTTCTTCTCCGCGACGCTGACGCCGCAGCTGCAGCTGCTGCTCGCGGGCCGCGTCACGCCGGAGGACTTCGCCGCCACGCTGCAGGCCGACTACGAGAGCCAGCTCGGCGGGTGAGCGTCACGGTGAGGGAGCGCGGACCCGCCCGGGCGCGGACGACGCCGCCGGTGCGGGCGCCCCGGCCGGCGTCCGGCTGGTGGTGGGTGCTGCCCGCGCTGCTGCTGTACGGCGGGTTCGTCCTCTATCCGCTGAGTCAGACGGTGCGCTACTCGTTCTACGACTGGGACGGGTTCGGGCCGGCCACCTGGGTCGGCCTGGACAACTACCGGTCGGTGGTGACGGACGAGCGGCTGCTCGACTCCCTCGGTCACGCGCTGGTGCTGATCGCGTTCTTCACGCTGCTGCCCATCGCGCTCGGCCTGGCACTGGCCGCCGTCGTCGCGGACCTGCGCTCGGCCGGCGCACGCGCCGCCGCCCGTGCGCTGCTGTTCCTGCCGCAGGTGGTGCCGCTGGCCGGCGCCGCGATCGCGTGGTCGTGGATGTACTCCTCCGACGGCGTGGTGAACCAGCTGCTGCGCCTCGCCGGGCTGGACGCGCTGGCCCGGCCCTGGCTGGCCGACTTCCACACGGCACTGCCGGCGGTGGGGCTGATCGGCGCCTGGGTGGCGACCGGCCTGTGCACGCTGCTGTTCACCGCCGGCCTGCTGCGCATCGACCCGTCGCTGCACGAGGCGGCCGCGCTGGACGGCGCCGGGCGGATCCGCCGGTTCACCGCCGTCACGCTGCCGTCGCTGCGCCGCGAGATCGTCGTCGCGGCGACCATCCTCACCATCGCGGCGCTGGCCAGCTTCGACATCGTCTACGTCGCCACCGCGGGCGGGCCGGGCTACTCGACGATGGTGCCCGGCGTGCTGATCTTCCGGCTGGTCTTCACCGAACAGGCGGTCGGGCTGGCGTCGGCGCTCGCGGTGGTGCTGGTGGTGCTGGTGCTGGCGGTCATCGCGCCGTTGCAGCGGCTGGGGCGCGAGCGGTGACGCGGCGCAGTCCGGCCGGCCTCCTGCTGCTCGCGCTGGCCGCCGTCGGCACCGTCCTGCCGCTGGTCAGCATGGCCCTGACGGCGCTGCAGCCGCGCGGCTCGCGCCCGGCCGGGCTGAGCCTGCCGTCCGACCCGCAGTGGGGCAACTTCGCCGACGCGTGGGACGCCGCGCTGATGGGCGAGCTGCTGAAGTCCAGCTCGCTGATCGTGCTGGTGGTCGTGCCGGCGGCGCTGCTGCTGGCGACGCTGGCCGGGTACGGGCTGGCGCTGGTGCCGTTCCGCGGCTCGCGGCTGGTGTTCGCGGCCTTCCTGGCCGGGCTGGCGCTGCCGTACGAGGCGCTGATCGCCCCGCTGTACCTGCAGATCGGCGACCTCGGCCTGCTGAACACCCGGTGGGCCATCATCCTGCCGCTGACCGCGTTGTTCATGCCGTTCAGCATCTTCTGGATGCGCGCGCACTTCCTGGGCCTGCCGGCCGAGCTGCTCGACTCCGCCAAGGTCGACGGCGCCAGCTCGCGGCAGGCGTTCCGGCACGTCATGCTGCCGCTGGCGGCGCCGGCGTGGTCGGCGCTGGCGATCCTGCTGTTCCTGTGGACGTGGAACCAGTTCCTGCTCGCGGTGACGCTGGTCGACGACCCGACGCGGCGGACGATGGCCGGCGCGCTCGGGGCCTACCAGGGCCAGTACGGCACCGACATCGTGCTGCTGTGCGCGGGGTCGCTGCTCATCGTGGTCCCGACGATCGCGGTGTTCCTCGTGTTCCAGCGCGGCTTCGTCGCCGCCATCCTGCAGGGGGCGGGCCGATGATCGACGGCGTGTGGGAGCCCGCGTACGCGCCGGTGGCGGAGGTGCTGGCGGAACTGCTGGCCGAGGACCCGTCCGCCGGCGCGGCCGTCGCCGTCTACGTCGACGGGCGGCCCGTCGTCGACGTGTGGGGCGGCGCGGGGTGGACGGCGGAGACGCTCGCCGTCACGTTCTCGTGCACGAAGGGCCTGCTGGCCGCGTGCGCCGTCCTCGCCGCGCAGGACGGCGCGCTGGACCTCGACGCGCCGGTCGCGGCGTACTGGCCGGCCTTCGCCGCTCAGGGCAAGGAGGCGGTGACGACGCGCATGGTGCTGTCGCACACGGCCGGGCTGCCCGCGCTGGACGCCGACCTCACGCTGGCCGACGCGCTCGCCGGGACGCCCGCCGTCGCCGCGCTGGAGCGGCAGCGCCCGCTCTGGCCGCCCGGCACCGGGCACGCCTACCACGCGATGACGTACGGCTGGCTGGTCGCGGAGGTGCTGCGCCGCGCCACCGGCGCACCGCTGGCCGAGCATCTCGCCCGGCTGGCCGGCGGTCCGGACCTGCTGCTCGGCGTCCCGGCCGCCGACGCCGGACGGGTCGCGGCGGCGAGCTGGGACCGCGACCGGTCGCGGCTGACGTTCCCGCCCGACGCGCCCGGGACGCCGTGGCGGCAGCGCACCGTCACCCGCGCGATCACGCTGGGCCGGGCGTTCGACCCCGAGCTGGTCGGCGACGGCGCCGGGCTCAACGACCCGGCCGTCCTGGCCGCCGGTCTGCCCGCCGTCGGCGTCGTGGCGACGGCCCGGGCGCTGGCCCGCACGTGGTCGCGCACGGTCACCGAGACCGACGGTGCGCCCGCCCTGCTGCACCCTGACACCGTCCGCGACGCGACCCGAGTGCTGGCCGAGGGGCCCGGCGTGCTGGACCTCCCGCCGCCGCACGCCCGCTGGGCCACCGGGTTCATGCTGCGCTCGCCGATCGCGCCGATGCTGGCCGAGTCGTCCTTCGGCCACGACGGCGCCGGCGGGCAGCTGGCCTTCGCCGACCCCGTCGCCCGGGTCGGGTTCGCCTACCTCACCAATCGCCTGCGCAACCACGACGACGACCGTGCGGCGCGCCTCGTCGGTGCGCTCCGCACGGTCGTCGGCGACAGGACGTCAGTCCGCTGACGGCCGCGTCTGCGCGTGCAGCTCGGCCCGCTGCCGCTCGCTCAGCGGCTTGACGCTGTCGCAGTAGATGGTGCCGTTCACGATGAGGTCGCCCTCGATGTACACCGGCCCGGTCAGGTACACCGTGCCGACGGCGTGCAGGGCGTTGCCGCGCTCCTGCTCGGTCTGGTCGGCGTAGCCGTACGCGTAGATCGCGTAGTCGTGCCCCGCGTGCGCGACGGCGACGACGGCGGCGCACTCCTCACCGGTGGCGACCACGGCGCCGCCGATGCCCATGCCGTTGCCGGTGTTGCGGTTCGTGGCCCGGACGGCGGCCTGCATCGAGTCGTCCGCGGTGGCCACGACGCCGTCGCCGGCGCCGCGGTTCTGCACCGCCAGGACCCCCGCGCCGCTGCCGCGGACCGTCGTCGCGGCCGTACCGGAGCCGTTCAACCGGCCGAGACGGACCGGTTCGCCGGGGGCGGCCTGCGCGGACGAGGCGGCGGCGACACCGGCCGCCGTCGCGACGGCGCCACCGGCCAGCACACCGGCGCCCCGGAGCAGGCGCCGGCGGGTGGAGGTGTCGTCGGCGGTGGCCGGGTTCTCGGGTTCCATCATGGATGCTCCAAGGTCGGGCTGGATGAATCGGGACGAACACGGCCGTGTCTGACCACTAGACGCCCGGCGTGTCCGGCCGGTTGCCCGCGATCTTCGGCCGGAATCGGCGCCGGCCCGCCGGTGTGGCACGATCTGGAACCATGCCCGTCCCCGGCACCCGCACTGTCGACGTCCTCGACGTCTCGGACCTCCGCTTCCCCGGCGGCACCTCGCACAGCATCGCCGAGGAGATCACGGCGCAGGCCAGGGCCGGCTACTCCACCGGGCTGATCAGCCTGAACGGGCCGCTGGTGGCGAAGGTCTCCCCCGTCAACCCGCTGATCCGGCGCGCCGTCGAGGCCGGCCGGGCCCGGCTGCTGGTCGGCCGGGCGCCGGTGCGGGCGAAGGTCGTGGTGGTCCGGCACCCGGCGGTCCTGCAGCACGCCGCGGAGCAGCTGCCGCCGGTCGAGGCCGACCACGTCGTCATCGTCGCCAACGCCGCCCCGTACGACATCGACGGCCACGAGCACTACCGGCCCGAGGCGGTGCACGAGATCGCGAAGCACCGGTTCGGCCGCGAGCCGCTCTGGGCGCCGATCGGCCCGCTGGTGCGTCAGGCCATCACCGGGCGGGTGCCCGCGGCGACGCTGGCCGAGACCGACTGGGTCAACATCATCGACGTCGACGCCTGGGCCACCGATCGGCCCGCGCACGCGGCCGGCGCGCGCCCCGTCGTCGGACGGCACAGCCGGTCGTCGCCGCAGAAGTGGCCCGCCGACGCCGCCACCCTGCGCGCCGTCTACCCCGTCGACGGGTCGTGGACGGTGCGCGTGCTCGGCGGCGCCGGGCCGGTCGAGCACCTGCTCGGCGACCTCCCGGAGAGCTGGGAGGTGTTCGAGTTCGGCGCCATGCCGCCGCGCGACTTCCTCGCCTCCCTCGACTTCTTCGTCTACTTCCACAACCCGCGCTGGGTCGAGGCGTTCGGCCGGACCATCCTCGAGGCGCTGGCCACCGGCGTCCCGGCCGTGCTGCCGCCGCACTTCGAGCCGGTCTTCGGCGACGCCGCCGTCTACGCCGAGCCGCACGACGTCCGCCGCGTCGTCGAGTCCCTGCACGCCGACCCCGCCGCCTACGACGCACAGGTCGAGCGGGCGCAGCGCACAGCGCGGGAGCGGTACGGCCACGAGGCGCACGTCGCCCGGCTGGAGCGGCTGATCGGGGCGCCCGCCCGGCCGCCGGCGCCGTCCGCACCGCCGCCGGCCGCCACCGAGGCGGCGAGCACCGCGCCGCGGGCGCTGTTCGTGAGCAGCAACGGCGCCGGCATGGGCCACCTGACCCGGCTGCTCGCGTACGCCGAACGCTGCGCACCGGAGCTGGAGCCGCACTTCTTCTCGTTGTCGCAGGCCGCACCGGTCGTCGGGCGGTTCGGGCACCCGTACGAGTACGTGCCGTCGGCGTCCGCGACCGGCCTCGAGCCGGCCCGCTGGCACGCGTACTTCGCCGCGCGGCTGTCCGCGACCATCGAGCGCATCCACCCGTCGGTCGTCGTCTTCGACGGCACCTGGCCGTACGAGGGCCTCGGCCTGGTCCGCCGCGCCTACCCGGGCATCCGCTGGGTGTGGTCGCGACGCGGCATGTGGCGGGCCGGCATGAACCGCGACCAGCTGGCGAAGTCGAGCTGGTTCGACCTCGTCATCGAGCCGGGCGAGTTCGCCGGCCCGGCCGATCAGGGCGTCACCGCCCAGGCCCAGGCGGCCCGCGTCGGCCCCGTCACGCTGCTCGACCGCGACGACCTCGACACCCGCGCCGACGCCCGCGCGTTCCTCGGGCTGGACCCGTCGGCGCCGCTCGCGCTGGTCTCGCTCGGCGCCGGCAACATCAACGACACCAGCGGCGACCTCGGCGCCGTCGTGGCCGCGCTGCGCGACCTCGGCGTCGAGGTGTGCGTGACGCAGCCGGAGATCGCGTCCGGCCAGGGCCGCCTCGACGACGTCCACGTGGTGCGCGACTTCCCGCTGTCGCGCCGGTACCGCGCGTTCGACCTCGCCGTCAGCGCCACGGGCTACAACAGCTTCCACGAGCTGCTGCGCTTCGGCGTCCCGACCCTGTTCGTGCCGAACCGGTCCACCGCGCTGGACGACCAGGAGGCGCGGTCGCGCTACGCCGCCGCGCAGGGCTGGGCGCACACGCTCGAGGTCGTCACCGTCGACCAGGCGACGCCGCTGCTGTCGGACCTGCTGGAGCGGGGCGAGCCGATGGTCAAGCACGTCGCCGACGCCGACCCCGGCAACGGCGCCGCCGAGGCCGCCCGCATCCTCACCGGCCTCGTCGTCGAAGGGCAGGACTGACCATGGCCGACCGCCGCAAGCCGCGCCGTGTCATGCGCCACATGCGCCGCATCCCCGGCTACCGGTACGCTCGCCGCACCGTCGTGCCCCGCCTGCGCGACTCCGCCACCGCCCGCGCCGTCGTGCACCGGCTGTTCGCCGTCGACGCCAAGCAGCACACCCCGCTCGACGTCACCGCCGGCCGGCTGCTGGCCGGGGTCGGGACCGAGCGCCTGCCGGTCGTCGTCGTGCTGCTGCTCGGCCTCCCGCCGCAACGCGTCCGCGAGGTCGTCGACGAGCTCGCCGAACTGCAGGTGCTCAGTGCTGGCTTCCGCCCGGTCATCGTCATGGACGTGCCCGAGCTGGCCGCGGCCCGCGCCTACGGCTACCCGGCCGAGCTGCTGCTGCCGGCCGACGGCTGGCCGTACGAGGGCCAGTCCTGGGACGACTACGTCCGGACGACGCTCGGCACCGTCTTCGCGACCTACCGCAGCACCGCCTCGGTCGTCGTCGGCCCGGACGGGCTGGGCCGGACCGAGCGCCTCCTGCTGGCCTCCCTCGCCCCGCGCCGCTGACGCGCGGCCTGCGGGTGCCGGGCGCCGGGCAGCGGGCTCAGGGCAGCAGCGACGGCCCCGGCGGCGGCACCGGGTCGGGGTAGCGGGTGCGCCTGCCGGGGCGCTGCCGCTCGGCGATCACGAAGTGGTACAGCGCCCAGGCCAGCACGGCCCCGAGCAGCGGCCCGACCAGCCACGAGGCGACGTCGTCCCACTCGCCGCTGACCACGGCTGGCCCGAAACCGCGGGCGGGGTTCAGCGCTCCGCCGGTGACGGCCAGCAGCGCGGCGCTGCCCGCGATGACCGCCCCGCCGATGGCGAACGGGTAGATCGACAGCGGCGAGCGCTCGTCGACCACGGTGCCGAACACGACCAGGACCAGGAACATCGTCGCGATGGCCTCGAGGACGACGGCACCGCCGAGGCTGACCAGCTCCTCGTTCACGGCGGGCGTGGCGACGGCGACCGCATCGGTGTCGGACACCACCGACACCAGGAGCGCACCCAGCGCGGCGCCCACGAGCTGCGCGGCCCAGTAGATGCCCGCTCCGACCGCGTCGATCTTCTTCGCCAGCAGCATGGCCAGCGTGATGGCGGGGTTGAAGTGGCCGCCCGAGACATGGCCGAGCGCCGCCGTCATGCCCATGACGACGAACCCGTAAGCCAGCACGGTCGGCGTCGCCTGACCGGCGATGCCCAGCGTCGCCACGGTCACGAAGACCACGGACAGGGTGCCCACCGCCTCGGCGATCGCGTTCCGAAGCCAGCTCTCTGCCATCTACGTGCCCCTCCTGTCGCAGCTCCCCGCATCGCTGCGGAACGCACCCACCACGGGGACCTTATCGTGCTGATCCCAGCGGATCCGAGGCGACCGCGTCGTCCCGGCGGTCGAACTCCCCGGCCGCCGCGGCATGGTCCCCTTCGGCGCCGATCCGGTACCAGAATTCGGCGAACTGGCTCCTGGCACGTTCGAGATCGATCGTCATCGAGTACGGGACGGTCGCCCGGAACGACTCGATGCCGGCCCGGACGGAGTCGACGTAGCGCCGCGCGAGCTCCAGCGGACTCGATCCGTGCGACGCCACCACCGTCGGCGCCAGCGATCGCAGCACCGGCTCCTGCGCCCGCCAGTCGCCGGCGATGCTGGCCGCGACCTGCGCCGGGTCGCGGCGCAGGTGGATGAAGAGCGAGTTCGACCCGTAGGCCGCTCGAAGCGTGTCGAGCCGGGTGCACAACCGGCGGTCCACCTCGATGTGCGCCTCGGGATAGTCGAGCCGGTTCGCCGCGATCTCACCGCCCGGCAATGACCCGCCGGCGGCGGTGTAGTTGTCGATGTGACGGCATGCCTTGATGAACGTGCTCGAACCGCAACGGCCCGTGCCAAGTACGAACACCCGCAATGTCTGGAACTCCTCGGGTCTAATGGCGCGCGCCATGCCTGCGGCGCAGGCATGCTCTTTGCCCGTGCCGCCGTGCGAAAGGGTAGTCTCACGGCCACATTGACGAAGGAAGGTTGGGCGAATTCGTGTTGGGCATGACGGGTCGTCAACTCGCGACGAGCGCAGTGGCCGCTGCGCTCGGCCTGGTCGCAGCGGTCACCGCTCTCGCCGGTGGCACCGATGTCGCCATCGCGGCGCTCGGGCTGCTGCTCACCGGCCTGCTCCTCCTCGTCATCGACGTGCGGCGCCGTCAGGGTGAGCTGGGGAACCGGCTCAAGAAGATGGCCCAGCGCCAGCTGGTCGACCTCCGTAGGACCGAACGGCTGCAGCACCTTCCCAGTGAGGTCGAGTCGGCCTCGCGCCGTTCGCTGGCCGCGCTGACCGACGAGTTCCAGCTGGCCGTCGGGCGCATGGAGACCGCCGGCACCAGCACGCTCACCGGTCTGGCGCAGGAACGCCTCGCGGCCGCCGAGCGGCATGTGGAGGTGCTCGGGCACCTCGCCGACGTACCGACCACGGCCAAGGGTGTCACCGCCGCGTCCGAGGCCATCGCCAGTCTCCGGCACGACGTGCTCGGCAACCTCGAGGACGCCAACCGCGAGAACAAGCGGCAGCAGGTCGCCCTGCGGCAACGCGTCGACAAGCTGGCCTACGAGCCGGTCCGCCAGGTGCAGGCGCTCATGCAGCTGATGAACCGCATCGACCCCCGCGCGCCGCTCCCTGCCACGGGCGGCTGGGCCATGGAGCCGTCAGCGCTCCTCCGGCTGGTCCAACTGGTCGACGACACCCGTCCCGGTCTGATCGTGGAGTGCGGCAGTGGCGCATCCACCCTGTGGCTGGCGTACGCGCTGGAGGCGCTGGGCGGGTCGGGCCGGGTCGTCGCCCTCGAGCACGATGAGCACTACGCCGAGGAGACCCGGCACCTGCTGCGCGATCACAAGCTGACCGACGTGGCGGAGGTGCGGCACGCGCCGCTGGCCGAGGTCGAACTGGGCGACCAGGTGTTCAACTGGTACCAGCCGGAGTCCATCCAGGACCTCGCCGGGATCGACCTCCTCCTGGTCGACGGGCCGCCGCGCGCCAGCGGCCCGCGAGCCCGCTACCCAGCGGTCCCGCTGCTGGGGAGCCGGCTTGCGCCGGTGGCGCGCGTGGTCCTCGACGACGTCGACCGGCCCGAGGAGCAGGAGGCGGCCGAGGCGTGGCTCGCGGAGGTCCCCGGCCTCACCCGCGACACCGCCGGGACCGACCGGTCCGCCGTGTTCGCCTACCGGCGACCCAAGTGATACCTGCCCTGCGCGAACCGGTGGTCTGAGGCGCCGGACTCGGTGCCGATGCCGTGGTCGGCGCCGGCCAGCCACTCCTCCCCGAACAGCGCACGGGCGTTGTCGCGCAGCCCGGCCTCGCCGCTGGAGCGGTAGGACCGGTGCAGTGCCCGCGTGGCCCAGAGTTCGAGCGGGGACTCCGCATCGGTGACGCTGACGCTGAGGAGACCGTGCGTCCAGGTGCGCCAGCGGGCCATGAGGCCACTCAGCGCCGACCCGGCCAGGCGCGTTCCGACCGGAACCATCATCGTCGCCGGGCTCGGGAACCCGGACCGGGGCGCCTCCGTGACCAGTCGCACCCGTCCTTCGGACTGCCAGTAGTCGACGTAGAGATCGGCGTCGTCGGCGCCCGGATCGAACACGACGTTGATCGAGAGATCGTCGAAGTCGTTCGCGAGCAGGTCGTCGACGGTGTTCCTGACGGCGGAGAAGCTCCGGTTCGATGGCGGAACGATGACCTGGAGGTAGGGCACAGCCCATTGCCGCCCGCTCACGGGTGGCCGGTATCGGGGGTTGGCGATGTAATTGGCGATCAGCGGTGCCCGCTTCCGGGCCAGTTCCTTGCCGTTGGTCGCGAACGACCGCTGCCCCTGGTGCAGGCTGTAGGCCGCCCGCTCGGGAATGATCACGCCGCCGGCGGTGAAGCACCGGTAACCGAACTCGGTGTCGACGATTCCCCGCCGCGGGAAGTGCGCGAACCCGCCCATCTCCTCGTAGAGCGCGCTCCTGGTGGACACGCTCGCGCCGACGACCGGGCGCCACAGATCCTCGCGGTCCGTGGTGAGGTCCTCGGTCATCTCCAGCACCTGGTCGATCCAGAGATGCGGCTCCTTGGGGCGGCCCTCGACCAGCGCGCCGATGTCGCCCTGCTCGACGGCCGAACGCACCTGGTCGGCCGTGATGCCCTCGACGTCGACGAAATCGCGAAAGCCCAGCACGACGGCGTCGTCGATGATCTCGTGCCAGCGCGCGTGCGCCTCGACGTGCTGCCGGTCGGCGATGATGTCGGCGTCGATGAACAGGAGCACGTCGCCGCCGGCCCGGCGCGCACCGACGTCACGGGCATGCCCGGAGCCGTGCCCGCCGCCCTCGACGCGCACCAGCGTGGTGTGCTCCGGACGCGACTCCGGCAGCCGCAACGGCGGTTCCGACCGGTCATCGACCACGACGACCTCGAGCAGTTCGGCGGGGTGACTCTGGACCGCCAGTGCCGCCAGGGCGAGGTCCAGCTCGAACTGGCCGTTGTGCGCCGGAATGACCACACTGACGGACACCGGGGTGGCCGTCGGGTCGCCCAACGCTCGCGGGGTGAGACTCCGCCAGTCATTGCGCTTCGCCGCGACCCGGCGTGCACTGGTGATCATCAATGCTCCTCGCTCTGGATACCGGAGCCAGACTCTAGCGACAAGACTCAGGTAGTGTGCCTCCGACTCCGGAAGGCGGGAATGCGAACCGTGGCTGCATTGGGATTGCTCATGTCATCCGACGATGAGCTGATCGACAGCGTCTCCGGGCGTGAATGCACCACGGTGATCGGTTTTTCCGAGTTGTTCGACGGCGACCTCAAACGCCTCGCCCCCACGCCCTGGGAACGTGTACTCGTGGTCGCCGACTCGGTCACGGCGTTGCGTTCGGTCCTCCCGCAGCTGGTGGCCATGGACTGCGAGGCGCGGGTGATCGACGTCGTCGTCGGCGGACGGCCACGCCCCGGTCTGCTGACCGTCCCGCCGCGGACCGTCGCCGGACGTATCGTGTCCGTCGCGCAACTGGTCAGCGTGGACAAGCCGGTCCGGACTCGGCATGCACGACTCACCGTCCGGTTCAGGAGCGTGGTCAGGCTCGGCGACGCACTCGCCGCCGTCCTGCAGAGCCGCCCCGGGCGGTTCCAGCGGCCCACGGCCGGCCTGCGCGTCGGCATCGCCCACGACCGGCCGGAGGCCATGACGTGGGCCTGTGGTGATCCCTCGTCCATCCGGCTGAGCCCGGACCAGCAACCGTCCGATGACGGCGGGCCGGGCCGGGTCGACGTCGTCCTGGGCGCTGCCGGGGGTACTCGGCACGGCGTCAGAACCCTGCAGGTCGGCGGTCAGGAGCGCCGTCCCACCTGGACCGAGGTGATCGGCGCTCATCGTCAGTCGCTCGAGCGGTTCGTGTCCCTCACCCGCACTGACGAACTTCTGCCGCCGGTCGACACCGACGTCCTGCGGCCGATCGGTTTCCTGCCCGACAGCACGGACGACGCCGTCTGGCTGCGGCGCATGAGCTCGACCACCGTCCCCCGGCTGGCACTGGTCGACGGCAACGGCCGGCCGAGTGCGCCGTTCGACGCATGGTCCGGGCTCAGCGACCGGGTCGTCGACCAGGTGCGGTCCTACCGCGCCGTCCACGACGACCCCTGGGTGCACGACGGCCCGGTCCAGCAGGCGTCCTTCCTCGTGCAGGCGGCCTGCGCCGCGCTGCCCGTGCTCGCCGGCAGGCTGAGCGACACCGTCCGCCGGCTCGTCGGCGATCCTCTGGCGCTGGCCTTCGAGTCGGTCGCCGCCGCGGACCTCGACGACCGCGTGCGGCGCGAGGCGTACTGCATGGACATCCGGCGGCTGGCGTTCGAACGTCACGGCGCCCGCCGCCGCTGGGCGGCGATCGCCGAACGACTGCGCCGTCCGGTGACTCCCCCCGCCTCTGTGTCCGTGGTGCTCGCGACCCGCCGCCCCGAACTGCTGCCGCGTGCCGCCCAGCAGGTCGCGGCGCAGGACTGGCCGAACATCGAACTCGTGGTCGGCCTGCACGGGTTCAACCGCGAGCATCCGCGGGTCCGCGAACTGGAGTCGACCTACGAGGGTTCCCTCGTGATCGCGGAGATCCCGGCGAAGCGCGTGCTCGGCGACATGCTCAACGACCTGAGTGCCCTCGCCTCCGGCGAGCTGATCACCAAGATGGACGACGACGACTGGTACAGCCGGCACCACGTCACCGACCTCGTGCACGCGGCCGAGTACTCCGCCGCCGAGGTCGTCGGCGCCGGAGCGGAGTTCCTCTACCTGGAGGCCCTGGACCTCACCGTCCGCCGTCACCGCGCCAGCGGCCACTGCTACGCCCCGAGGGTCCCGGGGGCCGCCTTGCTCCTGGGCAAGGACACCCTCGCTGCCGTCGGCGGCTGGCGGCCCAGCCAGCGCGGGGTCGACACCGCCCTGGCCCAGGCCGTCCTCGACTCCGGC
Organism: Jiangella alba; assembly: GCF_900106035.1. Taxonomy (GTDB): domain Bacteria; phylum Actinomycetota; class Actinomycetes; order Jiangellales; family Jiangellaceae; genus Jiangella; species Jiangella alba. The sequence continues at coordinate 219,365 of NZ_FNUC01000003.1, read as the reverse complement.
GGCTCCATGTACCGCTCGCACGGCCTGAGCATCGTCGTCATGCGCGCCGCACAGGGCCACACGTGGGATCCGGGAGTCGAGTACTTCCTGCTGGGCGACGTCGATCAGTGGCCGGGCTTCGCACCGCCGCCGGGCATCGCCGGCCCTCCACCGGCACCGCGAGCGCTCCCGGTCAGCTGGTTCGATCGGCCGCGCGCTGCGTCAGGAACTTCCTAGCCTTCCCGAGCTGCTCGACGAACTGCTCCTTCGGCGGCGGCCCGTGGCCCTCACGCAGGTCCTCCAGGACGATCACCCGGCTGCCATCGGCGGAGCTGCCACCGACCCCGGTGATCCCCGCCGAGGCGGCGAACGGCACCAGGTGCTCGCGGATGTGGAAGGCGTCGCGGAGGTTCTGGACGTAGTACACGTAGTTGTCGGTGGCCTTGGCGTACTGCTCGACCATGTCGAGCCGGTCGGCGAACTGGGCCGGCACGGTCTCGAGTTCGTGATCCGGGAAGGCGAGCGTCAGGTAGTCGCGCACCCGGCGCTTGTAGTAGCGCGAGACCGTGGTCTGCGGCGCGAACGGCACCGCCACCGAGCCCGCCACCAGCCGCGAAGCGGCCAGCGCCGCGAAACCGCCGCCTGACGTCCCGGTCATGATCACTCTTGTGGCCGACATCCGGTCGGCGAGACGCTGCACCAGTCGTGCGCAGTGGCGGCTCACGTCCACGTCGGCGGTCCCGACGTACCACCCGAGGGTGATCTCCGGCGAGAGCGCCAGCACCGGATCGGCGAGATACAGCACGGAGGCGTCGAACTCGGCGAGGGTCGACTGCCACTCGAATCGCGGGTACTCGTACTTGGCGCGATCGGTGGCGCCGTGGAAGACGACGAGCAGATTCGCACTGTCTCGCGCCGACACCATGGCCTCGAGCGAGAGCGACTCCGCGCGGCGGCCACGCGGATCGTTCGGCTCCAGGGCGATCCGGTGCCGGCTCAGGCCGTTCGCCTCCGGCAGCTCGAACGTCTCCACACCGGAGTGCTCCTGGACGGCGAGACGGTGGCGGTCGTCGTAGCCGGGCGTCCGCGTCGGTGCCGTCACCGGCGGCGTGGGCGACGCGTTCGCCGGGACGGGCTCGGGCGTGAGCTCACGGCCGTTCACCGGCCAGGCGAGCAGCTCCGGCCACATCGAGTGCAGCAGTCCGCGGTAGACGTCGCCGCGGATGCGCGACTCCAGCGGTACTCCCAGCAGCAGGCCGAAGATCCGCCTCGAGTTCAGCACCGTGTGGGTGTCGTGGGCGAGGTCGCTCTCGAGGTACACCGTCGACAGCCAGACGCCGGCCCGGTGCTCCCAGTGGAAGAGGTCGTAGGGGTCGTAGCCGTCGAACCCGGCGTGGCCGGTGTCGGCCACGAACGCGTCGAACTCGGCGACGACCTCAGGATCGGCCGGGGTCTTCTTGCACAGGATCCCGGCCATCACCTCGGGGGTCAGCTCGGGACGTTCCCGGCGCTGCGACCGGTGCCGGGCCCGGCCGATCTCGAAGAGATTGGACCGCAGGTGCAGCCGGTCGATGGGCAGCTCGGTCAGGTAGGCCGCGGCCAGGCCGCGGTTGTGGATGCGCTGCGAGTTGCGCGCCATGACGCTCCGCAGCGCCGCATCGTCGACCTTGCCCGCCACCGTGACCACCTGGTGGTCCAGCCGGAGCCCGTCGGCGAGCGCACGGGCCGTCGTGAGATCGCGCGCGTGCCCGGCATTGTCGACGTGTGCACCGTACCGGAGGCTGTAGGTGAAGTACCGGACGGACTCGTGCACCGAGCGCGTCACGGCGAGCGTCGTCCGGCTGTCCTGCCCGGCGGTCAGAGAGGTCATCAACGGCGTCCTGGTGGCCAGCTCCTCGACCTGGCTCCGCAGCAGCACGCGCAGTTCCTCGACGGCGTCATCGGCACTCACCGGCGTCGGCGCGTCCCTCGGATAGACCCGATGGACGCCGCGGGTCTCCAACTCCAGCTCGGTGTTCGGGGTCAGCTGGACGACGTCCGCGAACGGGGTCGCCCGGCCCGGTAGGCAGTAGGCGCCGTGCTCGGTCAGCCAGCCCGCGGCGGCGAACGCGCTCCGGCCGGCGCCCGCCACGTCGGCGACGAGTTGCGCATGGCCGGCGATCACCTGCGGCAGCGGTGCTGCGGCGTAGAAGACGCTGCGCATCGCGGTGGCGTCGGACGACAGCCGCGTGCCGGTGTGGTCACCGTCGATCACCAGATAGCGCCCGACGAGGTCGTCGACGGCCTCCAGATAGGCGAGCCGGCCGCGCAACCGGGCCTGCAGCAACGATCGCGCGACGGCCGAGCGCCCAGCGGCGAGTTCGTTCAGGTCCAGGGCGCGGCCGAGCAGGGCCACCCAGACCCCGCCGGGTGCGGTCGCCACGGTCAGAGCGTTACGCGGGTCGTACGTGAGGTGCCACGCGCCGAGCCGGACCCGGCGCCAGTGGCCGGCCGGCGCCGTCGCCTCGAACGGCGTGAGCAGGAATCCGCGTGCGTAGAGCAGGTGACCGAATTCCTCGGCGTACGGGATCTCGGCGGCCGGCGCCGCGGGGAGGTCCTGCACCTCGATCGGTGCGTCCGACATCCATGACCTCATCTCGGTCGTTCCAGAAATCACGGCGTAGAAGGCCTGAAATGCTAGCAGCGGCGCTGCCTCCGCTCCGCGGCTCGGCGGTCACTCCCGTCACCTCGTCTAGACTGTCGCGGTCTGTGGCAATGCAGAGTCGCGTCGTTGATCACCCGGAGAGCCCTCGAACCCGATGCACCAGTCCTCAGCCACCGCTGTGCCGCCGGTACCGCCGCCGCCGCCGACCTCGGCGTCGGAGCGGCCGCGCGCCCGCGCGGCGACCCGCCGCCCCGTGGACGCCCAGCGGTTCCGGGGCGACATCCAGGGGCTGCGCGCCGTCGCCGTGCTGGCCGTGCTGGGGTTCCACGCCGGCCTTCCGTTCATGTCCGGAGGCTTCGTCGGAGTCGACGTCTTCTTCGTCATCTCCGGCTTCCTCATCACCGGCCTCATCGACCGCGAGATCGGGCGCACCGGCAGGCTCAGCCTCACCCGGTTCTGGGCACGGCGCGCCCGGCGGCTGCTGCCCGCAACCGCCGTCGTCCTCGGTGCGGTCGCGGCGATCACGTTGATCGTCCTGCCGGTCACCCGGTGGCCGGCCATCGCCTGGGACATCGCGACGAGCGCCCTCTATGTGGTCAACTGGCGACTCGCCGACGAATCGGTGAACTACCTCGCCAGCGACGACGCGCCCAGCCCCGTCCAGCACTTCTGGTCGCTGGCCGTGGAGGAGCAGTTCTACGTCGTCTGGCCGCTGCTGATCCTCGTGCTGCTCTGGCTGCAGCGGCGGTTCCGGCTCTCCATCACCCGCGTGCTCATGGGCGGCATCGCCGTCATCGGCATCCCGTCCCTGATCTGGTCGATCTATCTCACCGAGACCAGCCCCGGGCCGGCCTACTTCGTGTCGACCACCCGGCTGTGGGAGCTCGCCGTCGGCGCCGCGCTCGCCATCGTCGCGCACCGGCTGCCCCGGTTGCCCGTCGCCTGGGCGCACGCGCTCGGCGTCGGCGGCCTCGCGGCGATCGCCGTCGCGGTGCTGACCTACGACTCGACGACGCCGTTCCCGGGCACCGCAGCGCTGCTGCCGACGCTCGGCGCCGCCGCGGTCATCGCCGCCGGGACCGTCGGCCGCCGCACCATGGCGGACCTCGTGCTCGACACGCCCGTCATGCGCGACATCGGCACCCTGTCCTACTCGCTCTACCTCTGGCACTGGCCGCTGCTCATAGCGGCCGCCGTGATGTGGGGCGGTGACGACGGCACGCTGCCGGTGACCACCGGCGTGATGGTGGTCGGCTTCTCCGTCGTCCCGGCCTGGCTGACGTACCGGCTGGTCGAGGCGCCCATCCACCACGCGAAGCTGCTGGTCCGGCTGCCCGGCTGGGCCGCGGTCCTCGGCCTGGGGTGCACGGCGATCGGCGTGGCCGCCGCCCTCGTCGTCTCGCAGTCCGTCCCGGCGCCGCCGTCGTACGCGGTGACCTCACAGGCGCAAGGCGCCGCCGTGCTGGACGAGGACCCCGACGAGGATCCCGACGGCGAGGTGGTCGACTCGGTGGAGTTCATCACGCCGACCGCGCTGGAAGCCCCCGACGACGTCGCGCGCCTCGACGGTGAGCTGTGCATCAGCGACATCGAAGGCACCGAACTCGAGAGTTGCACGTTCGGGCCGGCCGGCGCCGATACGACGGTGGCGATCGTCGGCGACTCGAAGATGCACCAATGGCTCACCGCTTTCCAGCGCATCGCCGAGGAACGTGGGTGGCGCATCGTCACCTATCTCAAGAGCGGTTGCCCGATGATCAGCGGCGACGTGCGGTTCGAGGACGATGTCAACAAGGACTGCACGCAATACAACGAGTCGCGATACGAGGCATTGCGCGACGACGACTCCATCGACTACGTGCTGACGTCCCAGGTCGCGTCGCAGTCCTACCTCGGCCCCGACGCATCCGACGCGGAAGAGAACGACGCTATGGTCGACGACCTGGTCGGGGTGTGGGAGGGCCTCGAGGAGGCCGGGCGTCAGGTCGTCGTGATGCTCGACAATCCGAATCCTTCCTTGGACGTCATGGAATGCGTCGCCGAACATCCGGACGAACTCAGTGAGTGCACGTTCTCCCGTGCGGACCGAGAGCAGATCGGCGGCGGCGCGGCCCAGCTACCGGCGCTGGAGCGAGCCGACGGCGTGTCCGCGGTCGACCTGCGCGATTACATCTGCCCGCGCGACACTTGCCCCGCTGTGATCGGTAATGTCCTGGTCTATCGGCGGGGGTCGCACCTCACCGCCACCTACGTCTCGACGCTCACGCCGCGGCTGGATGAGGCGCTGATGGAGGTCATGCGCTGACGTCGCCCGGCTGGGTACGATTCGAGCGCCGAACCGAGGAAGAGGGCCGCATGGACAACCTGAGTCGCAACGTCATCGCTGAGGCGTTCGGGGCGTTCCTGCTGATCGCTCTCACGGTCGTCGTGGTCACGATCGGCCCGGGTCTCATCCCCGCAGCGCTGACCTACGGTTTCGCGACCGCCGCCCTGGTGGCGGCCCTCGGCCACGTCTCCGGCGGGCACTTCAACCCGGCCATCACTCTCGCTTACCTGCTCTCCAAGCAGATCGACTTCCTGGCCGCCGTGGCGTACTGGATCGCGCAGTTCCTCGGCGCCGCGGCGGGAGCGCTCACCGTCCGGCTGATCACGGACAGCGAGGTCGTCACCGCGGGCACCCCCGTGATTGCCGACGACGTCAGCGTGGGCGGCGCGATCCTCGCCGAGGCCGTGGCGACGATGATCCTCGTCCTGGTCATCTTCGGCACGGTGGTGGACCGCCGCGCGGCGCCGTCGGTCTACCCGATGGCCATCGGCATCACCGTGACCGCCGGCTTCTTCGCGATCGCCCCGCTCACGGGTGGTGCCCTGAACCCGGCCCGCGGGTTCGGCCCCGCCGTCATCAGCGGCGAATGGGGTGGCGCGGCCGCTTGGCTGGCCGGCCCGATCCTCGGCGCGGTGCTGGCGTGGGCGCTCTACCGCTTCGCCATCTCCGGTGGCGACGAGAACCCGGTCCGCGGCCGCGGCACCGACGCTCACGCGCTCCCGCCGCCACCCGGATCGTCGCTGCTCCCCTAGCCTGCGGCACGAGGCGCGAGGTGGCGCGCCGCTGGTGTGCACTTGCGTCCCCACGGCTCAAGTTTGAGTGTTTTCCACCTATTTGCCTCTTGCCTACGTAGAACCCTTGACGCCAAGCGCTCCCGACCGACACGATTTGCCTCCATAACCGGCGTTTTGGGCGGATCGTCGTTATGTATGGGGCGGGGTGTGCAGGGTGGGGCGTTCGTTGCTGTCTGCTCGGGTCCTTGGTGTCAATGCAGCCGTAGTCGCGGCGCTGAGCGCACTGGTCGTCGGCGGCTTCCCGGGGCCGGATCCGGCCGCCGCGGTGGAAGCCACCGCGCCACCGGAACCGGTGCTCGGACCAGAGGCCGAACCGGCCGATCCAGGGCCGAAGACCGGGCCGGACCTGGCGCTGCGGATCGGCGCCGCGACGGAGGCCGCCCTGGCGGAGGCCGCCGAGTCCGGTGAGCGGGTCGAGATCGAGGAGGCCCGCACCGATCGGAACACCTACTTCGTCAACCCGGACGGGACGCAGACGGCCGAGCTGTCGCCGGTCCCGGTCCGGGTCCGCGGCGACGCCGGCGACTGGCAGGGCGTCGACCCCACGTTGGTCGAGCAGCCCGACGGCACCGTCGCCACCGTCGCGACACCGACCGAGGTCGTGCTCTCCGGCGGCGGCGCGGACACCCCACTGGTCCGCATCGCCGAGGGCAGCGAGTGGATGTCGCTGGGCTGGCAGGGTGCGCTGCCCGAACCGGTGCTCGACGGCCCCACGGCCACCTATCCCGAGGTCCTCCCCGGTGTGGACCTGGTGGTCGAGGCCGGTCTGAGCGGCTTCAGCCAGTACCTCGTCGTGAAGACGCCGGAGGCGGCGGCCAACCCGGAACTGGCTGAGATCGGTTTCCCGCTGCAGACCAGCACCGGCCTGCAGCCCACCCCGGACGACGCCGGCGGGCTGATGATCAACCGTGCCGACGGCAAGCCGGCCTTCACCGTGCCGGTGCCGCGGATGTGGGAGTCCGCTCCCGAGCCGGCGGCGATGGCCGGACAGCTGATGCGGACGACGGACGGTTCCGTCGAGGCGATGCCGGCCCCCGAGCCGCCGTCGGCCAACGTGGTGGGCCGCGGCGAGGGCGAGGCCTCCGCCGTCATGCCGATCGAGGTCCAGGACGACACGCTGACCATCACGCCGGACCAGACCCTGCTCACCGACCCCGGGACCGTGTTCCCGGTGGTCATCGACCCCTCGGCGTCGCGCTACCACCAGTACTGGCACATGGTCTGGTCGAACGGCTACAAGTTCTACAACAGCGCGACGGAGGAAGCCCGCGTCGGCTATGACGGCTGGACCTCGCAGAACAAGGTGTCGCGGGTCTTCTACGCCGTCGACTACCGCGGCTTGGCCGGCAAGCAGATCATCTCCGCGACCTTCGCCCACCGGCAGGTCCATTCGCCGAACTGGGACTGCGACCTCCCGTCGTACGGCCCGGGCGTCCAGCTGTGGTTCACCGACGGCATCCGGCCCGAGAACGGCTGGCCGGGTCCGACGATGCGCACGCACGTCGCGACCGCGACCCGCGCGCACGGCCACGAGGACGTCTGCAGCAACCCGGTCCGCACCGAGTGGAACGCCACCTCGATCGCCACGACGGCCGCCGCCGAGGGCTGGGCCGCGTTCACGCTGGGGTTGCGCTCGGCCGACGAAGGCGACCGCGACGGCTGGCGCCGGTTCGAGAACGTCACCGACCCCGCGCGCACCATGTACCCCGTCCTCACGGTGGAGTTCAACACCTACCCCAGGCTGCCCACCGGCCTCGAGACCAGCTCGCCCGAGACCGACTGCGTTGCCGGTTCAGCGCGGCCCTTCGTCCCGGACAACACCCCGATCGCCTGGGCGAACGTGACCGACCCAGATCCGCAGAACGTCCGCATGTGGCTGGAGTACCGCCGCACCGCGCCGACGGTCAGCTCGTGGTGGGCGCTCTCCACGTCGTTGCGGGCGCAGGGCCGCATGAGCATCCAGCTGCCGACGCTGGGCGACGGGACGTACCAGTGGCGGGTGAAGGCGACCGACGACAGCGCCTGGAGCGGCTGGAGCCAGAGCTGCGAGCTCACGGTCGACACCGTCCGGCCGAGCCAGCCGCCGACCATCACGTCTTCGCAGTACCCGGAGGAGCAGTGGGCCGGCGGCATCGGTCAGTCCGGGACGTTCACGTTCGGCGCCAACGGGGTGTCCGACGTCGACCGGTACAACTACTCGCTCAACAGCGACGCGCTGAACAAGTCGGTCGACAACGCGACGCTGGGCGGTCCCGCGAGCGTCAACATCGCGCCGACGCAGTTCGGCGTCAACACCCTCTACGTCCAGAGCGTCGACCGCGCCGGCAACGTCAGCGGCCATGCCACCTACGTGTTCATGGTCGGCGGCAGCGACCCGATCGCCGTCTGGCTGATGAACGAGGGTAGCGGCGCCACCGTGGCCGACCAGACCGGAAGCGGCCACACGCTGACCCGCGCGACCCCGGACTGGGGCGCGGACTGGCGCGGCGCCGCGAACCCGGCCAGCGGCTCTCTCGACTTCACCGCGACCGCGGGCGTCGGCGTCACCGCGGCCCCGGTGCTCAACGACGATCTCGTCGGTTACACCGCGACCGCGTGGGTCCGGCTCACGGACACCGCGGCGAACCGAACCGCGGTGAGCCAGGACGGTCAGCACATCTCCGGGTTCCGGCTCGGTTACTCGGGCGGCAAGTGGACCGCGATCGCCGCACGCTCCGACACCGCGTCGTCACCGCCGCTCACCACCGTGTCGGCGAGCTCGCCGGCCGTCGCCACGAACACCTGGACCCATCTCGCCGCGGTCTACGACGCCACCGCCAAGACGTTCACCCTGTTCGTCAACGGCGATCAGGCCGCGCAGGCCACGAACGTCACGCAGACCCACCCGTTCTCCGGTCCGATGCGGATCGGCGGAGGCCAGGTCGGCGGCGCGGGTGTCGAGGCGTGGCGGGGCAGCATCGACGACGTCCGTATCTACCCCGCGCCGCTCGACGCGCAGAGCGTCCAGCGGGTCATGAACGACTCCCAGTCGGTCCCCGACGTGCCTGAGGACGTGACGGCGCCGACCGCCCAGCGGACCGCGTCCGTTGCCGGCGGCGGCCCTCCGGCCGTCGTCAACCCACCGAGCGATCCGGTGTTCCCCCATCCGGCTGCTGCCGCGTGGCCGGCCGCCACGCAGGCCACCGTCCGACTGGCGACGGAACCGGCCACTGCGACCGGGCTGCCCGTGACCGTCGCGGCCTCGCAGGCTCCCGGCGCGGTGGCGCCGGGCACCGATCTGCAGGTGCGCAAGGTGGACCAGACCGTGGTCGAGGCGGCGGAACTGCCCGGCATGATGCTGCAGGTCGCGCCCGCGACCGCCGGCACCACGCTGACCGGCGCCGTCCGGATCTCGGTGAACTACTCGCAGTTCACGACCTACGGCGCCGCCTTCGGTTCACGGCTCGTGCTCTACCAGATCACGCCGTGCGACCCTACCGCCGACCCGATCACGATCTGCGAGCTGACGCCGCTGGCGTCGGACAACGACCTCGCGGCGAGGACCGTCGCCGCGGACGTCGCCACCGATGGCGGCGGCTGGTTCGCCGTGGCGTCCGCGGCATCCGGCCCGCAGGGCGACTACAAGGCGACGTCGCTCGCACCGTCGTCGAGCTGGTCCGGCGGCGGCTCGTCGGGCGCCTTCACGTGGAGCTATCCGCTGCGGGTCCCGCCGACGGCCGGTGGACTGAACCCGTCACTGTCCATCGACTACTCCTCGGACTCGGTCGACGGCCGGGTGAGCTCCACGAACAACCAGACGTCCTGGATCGGTGAGGGGCACTCCCTCGATCCCGGGTACATCGAACGTCGCTTCGCCGCCTGCGCCGACGACATGGGCTCGGGCGCGAACAACACCCGCAAGACCGGCGATCTGTGCTGGAAGAGCAGTTCGGTGTTCCTGTCGCTCAACGGCACGGCGACCGAGATGATCCTCGACGCGGACGGACAGACCTGGCGCCCGCTCAACGACGACGGATCGCGCATCGAGCACCTGACCGGCGCGGCGAACGGCGACAACGACGGCGAACACTGGCGGGTCACCACGACCGACGGGACGCAGTACTACTTCGGCCTGCACCAGCGCGACGCCGCGGATACGGCGCCGACCAACTCGGCGTTCACGGTGCCGGTGGCCGGCAACCACGCCGGCGAGCCGTGCCGGGCGACCGCGTTCGCCGACTCGTTCTGCCAGCAGGCCTGGCGGTGGAACCTCGACTACGTCGTGGACACCGACGGCAACACCATCACCTACTCCTACGTCAAGGAGAGCAACCGCTACGGCCAGAACCTGAACGACGTCTCGGTGGCCTACACCCGCGGCGGCTACCTCTCGATGATCGAGTACGGCGAGCGAGTGGGCACCTCGCACACCACGACGGCGCCGGCCAAGGTCGTCTTCGGCGTGACGGAGCGCTGCATCTCGTCGTCGTCCTTCGACTGCACGGGGAATCCGACGGCATCGACCGCGCACGCCTGGCCGGACGTGCCGTTCGACCAGATCTGCACGTCCTCCTCGACCTGCACCACCAGGGTCTCGCCGACGTTCTTCAGCCGCAAGCGGCTGACCACCATCACCACGCAGGTCCTGTCGGGAGGCAACTACCTCGCGTCGGACCAGTGGGCACTGGCGCATCAGTTCCCCAGCACCGGCGACGGCTCGGCCCGTGCGCTCTGGCTGGGCCGGATCACCCACACCGGCCTGGCCGGCGGCAGCGTCGAGCTGCCCGGCGTGGTGTTCCACGGTGAGAACCTGCCCAACCGCGTCGACGGCATCGACAACGCGCCGCCGCTGAACAAGTGGCGGGTGCGGACCATCCGCAACGAGACCGGCGGCCGGATCGCGGTCAACTACGCCGCCCGCGAGTGCACGCCGTCGAACGTGCCGAGCGCGCCCCAGTCGAACACGATGAACTGCTTCCCGGTCTTCTACACACCGGAAGGCGCGGCGGAACCGGAACGGCATTGGTTCCACAAGTACGTGGTCAGCTCGGTCGTGACCGACGACCTGTTCCGGAGCGGTCTCGCCCAGGAGACGCACTACACCTACGAGGGCGAACCGGCGTGGGCGTACCAGGACAGCGAACTGGTCCCGGAGGACCAGCGCACCTGGGGCGAGTGGCGGGGCTATGGCACGGTCGTCACCACCGTGGGCATCGGCGAGCTGGGCCGCGAGCCGATCAAGACCTCGACCCTCTACATGCGCGGCATGGACGGCGACCACCTGCCTACCGGTACCCGCAACGTCGACGTCGTCGACTCCGAAGGCGCCGCCATCGCGGACCACGAGCGGCTGGCCGGGTTCGTCCGCGAGACGATCACCTACAACGGCGACCAGATCGTCTCGAAGGCCATCAACGACCCATGGATCTCGGCCGCCACCGCGTCCGACGGCACCGACACCGCTCACATCGTCGACCTGCGGCGGACGCGGACGTTCACCGCCAAGCTGCCCAACGCGGGCTGGCGCACGACCGACGTCGTCCACACCTACGACTCGTACGGTATGCGCACCCAGACCGACGACCGCGGCGACACGTCGACCACCTCGGACGACCTGTGCGCCCGGACGACCTATGCCCGCAACGCCACGGCGCACATCGTCGACCGGCCGTCGCGAGTCGAGACGGTGTCCGTCGAGTGCGCGGTCACGCCGAGCCGGCCGGGCCAGGTGGTGACCGACCAGCGATTCGGCTACGACGGCGGCGCTGTGGGATCGGCGCCCAGCCGGGGTAACGTGACGCTGACCGAGGAGCTGGACTCGTGGGTTTCCGGGCCGGTGTACGTCGCGGCGGGCTCGTCCACCTACGACGGCTACGGGCGGCCCACGTCGTCGACCGACGCGTTGAACCGAACGACGACGATGGCGTACACCAACGTCTCCACCGGGCTCACACAGAAGATCGCCACCACCAACGCGGCCGGCCACGTCGCCACCACGACGATGACCACCTACCACGGCAACCCAGTCGCCGTCGTCGACGCCAACAGTCGCACGACGACACTGCGCTACGACGCGCTCGGCCGGCTGCTCAAGGTGTGGGGCACCGACCGCACGACCAGCCAGACCCCGACGACCGAGTACGTCTACACCGTCGAGAACGACGCCGCCAGCACCGTCGCGACCAAGACGCTGCTGCCGTCGGGAGCCCAGGCGATCGGCTACGAGCTGTTCGACGGCTTCGGGCGCATCCTGCAGACGCAGATGCCCTCGGCGAGCGAGGCCGAGCCCGGCCGCCTCGTCGTCGACACCGCGTACGACTCGCGCGGGCTCGCGGTCGAGGTCAACGGGCCGTACTACAACTCCCAGGCGGCTTCGGCGACGCGATTCCTGCCGAGCGACGTGGTGCCGGCCAGCACGCGCACCTCGTACGACGGCGCCGGGCGCGAGATCGTGTCGGCTTTCTACGAGAGCAACACGGAGAAGTGGCGGACGACGACCGACTATCGCGGCGACCACACCCGGGTCGACCCGCCCACCGGCGATACGCCGACCGCCGTCTTCCACGACGCGCGCGGCCGCGCGCAGCGCATGCTGCAGTACCACGGCAGCTCGCCCGCGGGCGCCAACGACGCGACGCGCTACACCTACACGCCGGCCGGCCAGCTGGCGACTGTCACCGACTTCGCCGGCAACGTCTGGTCGTACGAGTACGACCTGCGCGGCCGCCAGGTCCAGAAGAGCGACCCCGACACCGGGACGACCCAGCTGACCTACGACGCCGCCGGCCAATTGACGTCGACCACGGATTCCGAGAACCGGACGCTCTCCTACACCTACGACGCCCTCGGCCGGAAGACGTCGACCCATCAGGGCGCGACCACCACGACCGCGATCGCCGAGTGGCGGTACGACACGCTGGAGCTGGGTCAGCCGACACTGTCGTTCCGGCGGGAGGGAAGCTCGACCTACACGACGGCGATCACCGGCTACGACGACGCCTACCGGCCGCTGGGCAGTCGGGTGAGCATCTCGGCCACCGAAGGCGCGCTGGCCGGGCAGTATCTCTTCTCCAACACCTACAACCCGGACGGCTCCGTCGCGACCACGACGATGCCGGCGATCGGCGGGCTGCCCGAGGAGACCCTGCAGCACCGGTACGAGGCGACCGGCGTCGAGGACTGGATGTACGGCTACAACACGTACGCCGTCGACACGATCTGGTCGCCCTACGGTGAGATCCTGCGTCGCGGCCAGGGCCAGTACGGCACCGCGTCGTGGCAGACGAACCAGTACGAGGCCGGCACCCGGCGGCTGCTCCGGTCCCGGATCGACCGCGAGGACCAGTCCGTCTTCTCCGACCTGCGTTACGCCTACGACCCGGCCGGCAACGTCACCAGGATCGCGGACCTCCCCTCCGGTGGCACGCCCGACGTCCAGTGCTTCGAGTACGACTACCTGCGCCGCCTGACCAAGGCCTTCACTGCGACCGACACCGGCTGCGACACGCCCGACCTGCCGCCGACCAGCGGAGGGACGGACAACTACCACCACGAGTACACCTACGACCTGACCGGCAACCGGACGTCCCTCGTCCGCACCCGCCTGTCGTCGGCCGGCACCGAGAACCTGGCCACCACGACGTACGACTACCCGGCCGCGGGCTCGCCGCAGCCGCACACGCTCACGTCGTCCACCGCCGGCTCCACCACGACCTCCTACACGTACGACAACACCGGCAACACCCTGACGGCCGGCAGCAAGTCCTACACCTGGGACGTCGAAGGCCGCGTCAAGACCGCCACCACCTCCGCCGGCGCCTCCTCCTTCGTCTACACCGCCGACGGCGACCGTCTCGTCCGCCGCGACCCCGACACGGTGACGATCTACCTGCCCGGGCACGACCTCGAGCTCGACCGCGCCACCAACGCGGTCTCGGCCCGGCGGTACTACTCCTTCGGCGGCCAGACCATCTCCGTCCGGAGTCCCTCCGGCGGCCTGCAAGACCTGTACGCCGACCACAACGGCAGCGCGGACACCGCCATCGACGCCGACAGCAGCTCGGTCAAGAACAAGGACCGCGACCCCTTCGGCAACTACCGCGGCTCCACGGGCTCGGTCGGCACCTTCCCGACGGACCGCGGCTTCCACACCGGCATCGAGGACGACGCCACCGGGCTGATCCAGATGGGCGCCCGCGCCTACGACCCGGTGATCGGCCGCTTCCTGTCCGTGGACCCGATCATCGACCACTCGATGCCGCAGCAGATGAACGGGTACGCGTACGCCAACAACAGCCCGATCACGGGCAGCGATCCCAGCGGCCTCTTCCCGTCCAACCAGATGGGAACACGCGCGGCCACGATCGGCGGCGTCATCCCCAAACACCCGCCCGCCATCGGCGGCCCCCTCGGCAAACCCTCCAAGCCAGCAAACAGGGAGCCAACCTCGCGTCCTGGCCCGAGCCCGGTTCCTCGACCCGCCGACAATCTCAGCGCGGGACACTCGGATTTCGGAATTGTCGATGCACTCCGCTTCGTTGATTGGCGGCAGATGATCGACAATGCGCGAGGCTACACCGGCATTAAACTGCAGGTCGAAGGCGCAATAGACGACGCTGAAGAATGCTGGGATGGATCGACCAGTACGTGCGTTGCAATTGGTCTCACCGCTGCCACCGGAGGCCTCGGCAGGTTCTTTCGGACTGCCGACGAACTCGTCGACACCGCTAGATCCGCCGACCGGGCCGGAGACAATTCGAGCGTCGCCCGATCCTGCATGAAGTCTTTCGATGGCGCCACGTTGGTCTTGATGGCAGATGGCACCAGGAAGAAGATTGACGACATTGAGGTAGGCGACGAGGTCATCGCCACCGACCCCGAAACCGGAGAACAAGCCGCCAAGCCGGTTACCCACGTATGGGTCCACGAAGACACCCTCGTCGACCTCGAGGTCGACGGCACCACCATCACCACAACCGAGGACCACCCGTTCTGGAACGCCAGTGAGCAGGAGTTCCAGGACGCCGCCGCCATCGACACCGGCGACTCCGTCCTCACCGCCGACGGCCGCCTCCTGACCGTCGGCGGCATCGAGGAGGCGTCCGCCTACGATGGGCTCGCCTACAACCTCACGATCGCCGACATCCACACGTTCCACGTGGGCGCAGAGGATATCCTCGTTCACAATACCGAAGACTGCGCACCACCGAATCTCTCGCCTAGCGGAGCCGGACGTAGTGGGGCATTCAACCAGGCAAAGAGGGATGCGGGGATACCCACGAGCATGAGCCCAACACGAGTACGACCAAACGTTGACCGGCGCGGGAATCCGCAGCCGGGACGAGTTTACGAGTTTGATGTTCCCGGCCAAGGCGGCTCCACCAGAACCGTGACGATTCGAGATGACGCCGGCGGCCATATCTACGTCGACGACCCGCTGCAGAATCGCGGTCCACACTTCAACACCGAAGACGGGGGGCACTATGACTACTGAACCGTGCCGGGCCCGACTGGAAGATGCCGAGAACTGGCCTCTGTTCGGAGACTTGACGGACCGTGACATCACCGCGCTTACCGTTGAATGTCCCGTCACGCGAAGCGCGCTGGAGGAGACCGCGCGAAGGTCAGCGAACGAGCTCATTCGCACCGCACAACTGGCGTCATTGGAAAGCCGGTGGAATTGGGGCTTGATCGCTGTCTCCACGATTAGACCAACGAACAGGCTTGCCGCACATCTGGCCGAGAGGCGCACGTTCTGGGAGCTCGCTGCCCGCGCTGGGACCAAGCTACCGCCCGGCGAGCGCATAGAGATCGACCTTGGCAGCTCACAACGTCGCGCCGGCGAGATAGCACTGAGCCTGATTGACCTACCTGCCGCCATGGATCTCACGCGGACGGCAGACATGATCTGCATTGGGTTCCCGCCTGAAGCGCCACACGATCAGGCGATCACCTCGATCGTCGACGCAATGGAACGGTCTACCGAATCTCGCTGGACAACCCAGTTCACGCTGCTGCGAGCAGCGACGATTCTGCTTGCATCGGGCCACCTGATCATGCGGTCATCCGGAAGGTTCGACGACAACGTTGCATCCAGCGACCTCTTCTTTGCTGAGAAGCATGCGAAGTTCGACTTGTACCGCGCCCCATGACTCGCGTCCTGCTCATGCCGATCCTCGAGTACGACGTGGCGACGGGTAGCGCATTGAACGCAGACGCGGATCCTGACAGCCCTGGGCGCATCGCTCCCCCAGTCGCCAGCCGGAGCGAACTGACCAGGACAGCTCGCAACCGCATGCCCGCCCACCCCCAGCTGTATCAGCACAATCCAACCGGGCCTGGGGCGCGCGCGGGCGCTGCTGTAGGATCCACCGGGTGATGCGCCGCCTCAGTGCGGCCGAACGGCAAGGTGGGGGCGCAGCGAAACCGGGACGCTCACCGTGCAACCGCGCGGGTGGGCATGAGCGTTCTCCAGGGTGTGGCTGTGTCGATGGGAAGTCGGGGACCAACGTGCGAGTACGACCCACGGTCAACGGGCGGGCTAGCTAGCGCCATGCGCGTCCTCGTCCTGACCGTCGTCCACGACCCGGAAGACGCACGTATCAGGCACCGGCAGATCGTCGCGCTGCGGGAGGCCGGGCACGAGGTCACGCTGGCGGCGCCGTTCAGCGCCACCGGGCGGCCGATCCCGGACGACCTCAGCGTCATCGACATCCCGCGGTCGCACGGACGGCACCGGCTGACGGCGATGCGGACGGCGCGGCGGCTGCTGAAGCGGCGCGGCCGCGACTTCGACATCGTCCTGATGCACGACCCCGAGCTGGTGCTGGCCAGCATCGGCCTGACCATCCCCGGCCTGGTGTGGGACGTCCACGAGGACACCGCCGCGGCGCTGCGGATGAAGGCGTGGCTGCCGAGGGCCGGCCGCCCGGCGGGTGCGGCGCTGATCCGGGCCATCGAGCGGCACGCCGAGCGTCGCATGCCGCTGCTGCTGGCCGAAGAGTCCTACGCCGGCCGCTTCCGCAAGCAGCACACCGTCGTCCGGAACAGCGTGGCGATCCCCGACGACGTCAGCGCGCAGGTCGACGACCGCGTGATCTACCTGGGCCGGTTGACGGCGGCGCGCGGCGGCCTCGACCTCGTGGAGCTGGGCCGGCGGCTGGCTCCGGACCTGCAGGTGCACCTGGTCGGCCCGGCCGACGCCGACTGTCAGGCGGCCATCGAGGCCGCGCAGGCCGAGGGCGCGGTGACCTGGCACGGCTTCGTCCCCAACGACGAGGCGCTGACGATGCTGCCGGGCGCGCTCGCGGGGCTCAGCCTGCTGCACGAGCAGCCCAACTACGCGCACTCCCGGCCCACGAAGATCGTCGAGTACATGGCGCACGGCCTGCCGGTCATCAGCACCCCGAACCCGGCGTCGGCGGAACTGATCAGGCGGCACCGGTGCGGCACGATCGTCCCGTTCGGCGACGTCGACGCGGCGGAGGCGGCGGTCCGGGCGCTGCGGGCCGATCCCGCGGAGCGGGCCCGCATGGCCGAGGCCGGGCGCGCCGCCGTCATCGCGCACTACAGCTGGGACGCCGACGCCGACCTGTTCGTTCACTCCTTGGAGAAGCTGGCGCACGCCACCGCACACTGAGGCCGGACGCCGGTACAGTTTCTCCTTCCCGACCAGACCTACGACGGAGATTCGATGCAACGGGCGGTACGCGCTCTCCTCGGCTCCCGCTGGCCCCTGCTGGGCATGGCCGGCGCCCTCGCCGCCGTCGTCGTGGCGATCATCGTGGTCGCGACGGGCGGCAGCCTCGCCGTCGCGGCACTCACCCTGCTGGCCGGCCTGACGCTGGTCGGGCTGGTCGTGGTCGGCGCCTCCGCCCGCGAAGCGGAACAGCGCACCCGCAAGACTGAGAAGCAGCTCAAGGCGCTCACCAGCGCGGTCGAGACCGTCGCGACGTCCGTCCAGGCGGTCGCGGAGCGGCAGGCCGACCCCACCGGCGGGCCGCTGGCCGCCATCATCGGGGCGCAGCGCCTCGACGCCGCGGTGCGCCACGACGAGCTGGTCGCGCTGCACGAAGAGCTGCGCGCCGACCTCCACGCCACGCTCACCGAGCGGCAGCTGGCCGAACTGTCCGCGCTGGCCAACCTGTACGCCATGCTCGGCGCCGACGACGAGGTGCCGGCGTTCGGCGGGTTCGCGGCGTCGCCGCGGACGGTGCTCCGGCTGGCGTCGCTGGTGCGCCGGCTGCCGTCCGACGCGCTGATCGTCGAGTGCGGCAGCGGCAGTTCGACGGTCTGGCTGGCGCTGGCCTGCCGGCGGGCCGGGAAGGGCCGCGTCGTCGCGCTGGAGCACCACGAGCGCTACGCCGCGCTCACCCGCGAGGCGCTGGCCCGGCACGGCCTGGCCGACGTCGCGGAGGTGCGCGAGGCGCCGCTCGAGCCGGTCACCGTCGGCGGCGAGAAGCACGACTGGTACGCGGCGCCGCAGTGGACCGACCTGCGCGGCATCGACCTCCTGTTCGTCGACGGCCCGCCCGGAAGCGCCGGGCCGCGGTCGCGCTACCCGGCGTTCCCATTGCTGGCGACGGCGCTCGACGACGGCGCCGTGGTCGCCCTCGACGACGCGCAGCGGCAGGACGAGGCCGACATCGCCGCCGACTGGCTGGCCGAGCCCGTCGACAGCGTCCGCCTCGCCGACGTCGACACCGTCGGCCGCACCCGCTTCTTCACCGCGTCGCGCTAGCGTCGTACCTCTCCTGGGCCGCGACGACGTCCAGGCTGCGCCGCGCGATCCAGTCCAGCAGCGCCTGTAGCGGGACGGTCAGCTCCCGCCCGAGCGGCGTGAGCTCGTAGCTCACCTGGGGCGGCACCGTCGGCTCCACGGTGCGCAGCACCATGCCGTCGCGGGTCAGCTCGCGCAACTTGAGCGAGAGCATGCGCTCACTGATGCCGCCGATGCGGTCGCGCAGGAGGTAGAACCGCAGCGGGCCGTCGCTCAGTGCGGCCAGGACGAGCACGCCCCACCGGCTGGTCACGCGGTCCAGCACCTGCCGGCCGGGACAGTCGCTGTTGAACACGTCACTCAGCGGATCGGGCTGGGGAGGCGTCAGCTCGCAACCATCATCCACGTACGGAGCTTACGCCGATGTATGCCCTTACGAAAGTTTAGCCAGCTGGTTAGCGTGCTGTTTGTGGAGAAGATCACCGTAGACATCTGGTCCGACATCGTCTGCCCCTGGTGCTACCTCGGGAAGCGCCGGTTCGACCTCGCGCTGGCCGGCTTCGAGCGCGCCGCCGACGTGCGGGTGCGACTGCGCGCCTTCGAGTTGGACCCGCACGGTCGGCCCGACGACGCGCGCACCATCCCGGAACGGATGCGCGACGACCTCGGGATGGCCCCAGCGGTCGTCGCCGCAGGGGTGCGACGGCTCACCGAGCTGGCCGCGGCGGCCGGGCTGGAGTACCACCTGGACCGGGCTCGGCCCGTGAACAGCTTCGACGCGCACCGGCTGATCCACTTCGCCGCGGCCGCAGGGCTGGGCGAGCGGGCGCAGGGCCGCCTGCTGCACGCGTACACGGGCGAGGGCGTGAACGTCGCGGACCACGGCGAACTGATCCGGCTCGGCGCCGAGGCCGGGCTGGACGCGGACGCCGTCGGCGAACTGCTGGCCGGCGACGCGCACGCCGCCGACGTCCGCGCCGACGAGGAGCTGGGCCACCGCATCGGCGTCAGCGGCGTCCCGACATTCCTGGTCGCCGGGCGGTACCTGCTCAACGGCGCGCAGCCGGTCGAGGTGTTGGCCGACGCGCTGCGGCGGGCGTGATCAGCCGGCCGAGGCCTCGTGCAGCATGCCCTGCTTCGTCACCCCGACGACGGCGGGGCGGACGCCGATCTCGGCGCCGCTGACCCAGTGGACCCCGAACAGCCGCCGCGCGGTCTCGTCGAGGCCGTCGGCGCCGGTGTGCCGCCGCGCGCGGTGCAGCGCCCGGGTGGCCCACAGCTCGACCGGCGGGCCGGGCTCGTCGGACACGGTGGCGCGGACCAGACCGGCCTGCTCGGAGGACGACAGCGCCAGCAGCGACCCCACGGCCGACCGGCCGATGGCCACCCCCGCGGGCACCACCAGCGAGAATGGCGCCGGGAAGCCGGTGCGGACGGGCTCGGGCGCGAACCGGACGCGGGCGTCGGCGGCGAAGTAGTCCTCGATCCAGCGCGGCAGCGCCTTGCTCGGCGACACCGTGACGACGAGGTCGGTGTAGGCCGAGGCCAGGATGGAGTCGACGGTGACCTGCACCTCCTCGGGCGTCCCGCTGGTGGCGTCGACGACGGCGTGCACGACCGGCACCTGCCACATGCGCCCGACGTCGGAGGGGCGGAACAGCGGGATGGGCAGGTGGTTGGCCGCGAGGCCGGACCGCTCGCGCTTGATCTCGTCGCCGCGGGTGGCGAAGTTGCGGGCGCCCTGGTGGTAGCTGCGGGCGTCGGGCTCGGGGACGAGCACGGCGCCGGCGGTGAAGATGCGGTAGCCGAACTCGGTGTCGACGATGCCGCGCAGCCC
This sequence comes from Jiangella alba, assembly GCF_900106035.1. Lineage (GTDB taxonomy): Bacteria > Actinomycetota > Actinomycetes > Jiangellales > Jiangellaceae > Jiangella > Jiangella alba. Next base: position 199,088 of record NZ_FNUC01000003.1, on the reverse strand, counting down.
GAACGTCGAGAAGCCGCCGCTCTCGGCGTACAGCGCGCGCGGCGCGGACACGCTGGCGCCGACGACGGCGATGAAGGTGTCGTCGGTGTACGTGGTGAGCCGGGCGGCCTCGCGGATGAAGTCCTCGTGCCAGGTGTGCCTTTTCTGCTTGCGGCCGTCGAGTAGCTGGTCGAACGTGTCGTCGCGGGTGGCGGCGAGGACGTCGGCGGCGGTGATGTCGTCGAAGTCGACGAACAGCTTGTGCCCGAGCACGACGGCGTCGGCGAGGACGTGGTGCCAGCGGGCGTGCGCCTCGACGTGGGTGCGGGTGGCGACGATGTCGGCGTCGAGGAACAGCACGACGTCGCCGGTGGCCGCCTCGGCGCCGGCGTGGCGCGCCCGTCCGGACCCGTGCCCGTCGCCGGGCGGCAGCCGCAGCACGCGGGTCCGCTCGGGGTGGACGGCCGGCAGCCGCAGCGGCTCCGCGGACGCGTCGTCGACGACGACGACGTCCATCAGCTCGGCCGGGTAGGTCTGGGCCGAGAGCGCGGTGAGGGTGAGGTCGAGCTCGTCCTGACAGTCCTTCGCCGGTAGCACCACCGTGACCGTCAGGGACGGCGTCCAGGCGCCGAGATCGGGCACCTGGACGGTGGTCCATTCCTGCCGGGGTACGGCGACCGGTGTCCGGGCCGTGGGCGACATCGTTCCTCCGCTGGAGCCGGGTAGTGTGGGGTCGCCGCCCTCCGGGCGGCGCCACGCTGAGAACCTACCGGGCCGTGTGATGCCGACCAAAACCGACCTCCTACCAGCACCGATCTCCGCGCCGTTTGTCCCGAACTGGGCCGGCCTGGCCGCTCTCGACACTTCTGAGCTCCGGGTGGCGGCCGACGCCGTCGTCGCGGCGCCGCTGCCCGCGGTCAACACCACGCTGGTCTCCCCCGCCGGGTTCGACCCGTTCGACGACGACGGCCCGGGCGCGCCGTCCCGGCCGCTGGCGACGCTGCGCACCATGTCGTCCGGGGCGCTGCGGCTGTACGCGGGGCGCACCCGGCTGGCCGACCTCGGCCGGCCCGCGGTCCTCGGCGCCGCCGCGCTGGAGCTGCTGCGCCCGTACGCGGGCGTCCAGGTGCCGTTCGGGGCGGCGCCCGGTCCGGTCGAGCTGGCCGGGTTCCTGCGCCAGCTGCTGGTCGGCGGCGTCCCGGTGTACGCGCCCGATCTCCCGCTGGTGGTCCGGCGGCTGCTCGGCCCGGTGCTGGGCGAGTTGGTCGCCACGCTGACCCCGTCGACGCTGGCCGACGCCGGGCGGCGCGAGAGCTGGTCGGTCGCGGCCCGGCGGGCGGCCCTGCGCGCCGCGACGGCCGCCGCGGGCGTCGCGTCGTCGCTGCCGTCGGTGACGGCCGTCGTGCCGCCTGGCGCGCCGGCGCTGCTGCGCGACCTGCGGCGGCAGACGTGGGCGATGCTGACGGTGGTGGTCGCGGATGGGGCCGAGGCGCGGCGGCGGGCGGTGGAGACCTGCGAGACCGACCTCGTCACGCTGCCGGCGCCGGGGCTGAGCTACGCCCCCGAACACGTCGAGGACCTCGTGCTGGGGCGCGGCTACGGCCAGCGTCCGGTCAGCGGGGTCCGGGTGCGGCGCACGTTCCTGCCGGTGCTCGACACCACGGTGCGGGCGCCGGGCTCGCCGTCGGAGCAGCCGGCGACGACGCTGACGGCGGCGACGATGCTCGCCTCACCGGCCGACGTGCTGACGCTGGGCCTGGCGGAGCTGGACGACCCACTGGCCACGGTCGAGGTCGGCGACGACGGCTACGCCGTCCACGACCTCGGCGTGCGCCGGGTGGTCCGCGACGCCGCCGGGACGGACGCGGCACTGCGTGCGGGCGGGCGGCAGGTCAGCGGCACCGGCCGGGTCGACGTCGGGTACGCGTCGTATTTCGCTCGAACCGCCTGAGTTCGGCGGTCCGTTCGCCTGGCGGCCGGCGGACGGTGCACCGGGCGGGCTGTGCCCGCTCTTCCCCAACGGCCGCACAGCGGCGAACAGCGTCAGGCCAGCTCGCGCTCGGCCTGCAGCTTGCGCACCGTCTCGACCAGCTCCTCGGCCCGGGCATCGAACGAGTGCTCGCGCCGCACCAGCTCGGACAGCTTCTCCCGCTCGGCGGCCCGTTCGGGGGTCTCCGCGAGCTGCAGATTCACGGCGGCGGCCAGCTCCTGCGGCGTCGAGTAGGTGAGGACGACGTCGCCGAAGACGTCGTGGAGGCCGGGGACGTCGTCGGTGACGACGCGGGCGCCGCAGGCGGCGAGGTCGAACAGCCGGTTGGAGATCAGCCCCTCGGCCTTCATGTCGTCCCAGTGGTCGTTCAGCACGACACCGGCGCCGGCGTAGACGGCGGGGAGGTCCTCGTTGGGGATGTACTGGCCCAGCCAGGCGCCCTCGGGCAGCAGGCCGCGCCAGCGCACGCCGTAGACGGACGGCACGATGCCCGCCGACAGCGCGGCGCCCACCGAGGCCCGCATGCCGCGCGCGTTGCCGACGAACAGGACGTCGTTGCGGCGGCGCGGGTCGGCGGGGACGGGGTGGAAGCGGTACTGGTCGGTGGCCTGCAGCAGCGGCCGCACCGGCGCGCCGAGGTCGGTGGACATCCGCCGGGCCAGGCCGGTGGACGCGGCGAAGACGGCGTCGTAGGAGGCCAGCTCGCGGCGGGTGACCCGCTCGGGGTGGCTGATGACCCAGGAGAGGTTGGTCTGCTGCGGGTTCACCGTGTAGACGCTGACCCCGCGCAGTACCAGCGCGACGTCGTCGAACCGGCTGGTGGGCCGGTACCACGCCCGCTTGGCGTCGATGACGGCCTCGTGGCCGAGCCGCTCGAGCGCCTCCTTGAGGCCGATGGCGTAGTGCCAGTCGCCCCAGTTGGTGCGCCGGGTGACGTCGGGCGCGCCGATCTTGATGGCCCAGCGCAGCGGCCGCTCCGGGCGGTCGTGCACGACGATCGGGTCGAAGCCCCAGTGGGTGGGCGCCGCGCCGTCGTAACCGACGATGGCGTAGCCGCGCTCGCCCCAGACCGCGACGTCGTCCTGCGCGACGGTCTCTTTCCAGCGGCCGGTGAACAGCTCCTGGTTGTCGGTGGCGGTGGTCGTGGCCGACGCGGTGGTGCGCCGCTCCGGCGTCTCGGCCAGCGCGACCATCGCGTCGGGGACGTAGCGCAGCGGACGGCCGGTCTCGCGGGCCAGTCGCAGGCTGAGGTCGGGGTTGTCGATGTCGTTGACGAACAGCGGGTCGAAGCCGCGGACGGCGGCGAAGTCGGCGGCCCGGACGGCGAGCGCGACGGGGGTCAGCGCGGCCGGCGTCGACGGCGCGACCACCTCGGGCGCGTCGCCGGCGAAGTTCCGGTAGAGGTTGTGCGGGTGCGCGCCGCGGGCGAACGCCACGCCGGCCGACCACACCGTGCCGTCGCGCAGCAGCACCAGCGGCTGAGCGGCCGCGGCGCCGTCGGCGAGCACGGTGGTCAGCGGCTCGAGCCAGCCCGGCTCGACCCACGTCGACGGCGTGAGGAAGACGACGGTCTCGCCGGTGGACTCGGCGGCGCCGATGGTCCGCGACAGCTCCGTCGACAGCCGCTGGGTCTGCCGCAGCACCCGCACGTTCGGGTACCGGATGGGCAGGAACTGCAGCCGCATGGCCTCGGCCTCGGTCGCCTTCGCGTCGACGACGATGACCTCGAGGTCGTCGCCGGCGTCGTCGAGCAGCCGCTCGACGGTGGCGGTGACGGCCTGCGCGTCGTCGCCCGCGTGGATGACGACGGACACCGATCCCGGAGGGCGCGCGGCCAGCCCGGCGTCGACGGCGGACCAGTCGACCAGGTGCTTGGCCCGGATGACGAAGCGGTAGCCGAACAGCTCGTTGATGGTGATGCGGTCGCTGCGCTGCTCCCAAGCGTCGTAGACGGTGGCGACGAACGGCGCCAGCTCGAAGTCGGTGACCGCGGACATGCGGATGAACAGGTCCCAGTCGACGTTGCGGCGCAGGTTCTCGTCGAACGCGCCGACCTCGTCGAGCAGCGACCGCTCGTGCAGGACGACGATGCAGTCGATGAAGTTGCGCTCCAGCAGCGCCGCGCGGTTGTACGGCAGCGACCGGTAGCCGACGCGGCCGTTCTTCTTCTCCTCGACCAGCTCGGAGACGGCGTAGCCGAACCGCAGCGACCGGGTGCGCACGAACGCGACCATGACCTCGAGGAAGTCGGGCGTCCACACGTTGTCGCTGTCGAGGTAGGCGACGTACTCGCCGCGGGCCTGTGCCAGGCCGGCGTTGCGGGCCACGGAGACGCCGCCGGCGCGGTCGCGGCGGACCAGCTCGATGCGTTCGTCGGCCAGCAGCGGCTCGATGGCCTCGGCGGTGCCGTCGGTGCTGCCGTCGTCGACGACGATCAGCTGCCAGTGGCGGTACGTCTGCGCGACGACGGACTCGATGGCGGTGAGCACGCCCGCGCGCCGGTCCTTCGTCGGGATGACGACGGTGACCAGCGGCGGCTCCTCGCCGCGCCCGGCATAGTCGGCGACGACGCGGCGCTTGAACGCCTCGGCGGCCTCGTGGTCGAAGCTGTCGGCGGTGCGCGGCAGGTGCTCCCAGCCGTGGGTGTCCTGCATGAGCCGGCGGGTGCGGCGGGCGAAGTCGGCCAGCGGCGCGCCCTGCACGTCGCCGAAGTTCGAGGTGTAGACCTCGACGTCGAACGCGGCGCTGGGCTGGGCGCCGGTCTTCCAGCCGGTCTCGAGATAGTGGCCGAGCGGGCCGCCGCGGTGGGCGGCGGCGCCGGGGTGCCGCTCGGTGTAGAACTCGGGGTCGAACAGCGGGTGCGGCGACAGCCCGCGGGCGATGCCGCGGTTGATGTAGTGGATGAACGGCGCGACGTCGAGCTTCTTCGGGCTCTTGGGGTGGTCGCGGTACCACTCGCTGACGAAGCACGGGTTCGGCGAGATGTCGGTGGACGAGCCGGCCGTGACGTAGTGGTCGATCGGGTCGACCCCGGACGGGATCGGCTCGGGCAGCTGCTCGCGATACCAGGCGGCATCGAACAGGCCGCTGGCGCGGATGGCGGAGGCGATGCGGCGGCGCCGCGCGACGTCGTCGAGGTACGCCTGCGGCAGCACCTTCTTGACCAATCGACGGACCCTGCCGACCGGCAGTTTCATGCGAAGAACTCCTCGGGAACGATCATGACCCTGGTGCCCCAGGCCATTCGGACCCAAGTGCATCGGACGCATTCGGACGCTCGGTATCTTAGACGCTCGACGAGGCCGGGAGGTGCCCAAGTGCGATGGTTGATCACGGGCGCGGCAGGCATGCTGGGCCGCGACGTCGCGACGGTGCTGGACGGCGCCGAGGTCACGGCGCTGGGCCGGGCGCAGCTCGACATCACCGACGCCGCCGCGGCCGACGACGCCGTCCGCGGTCATGACGTCGTGGTCAACACCGCGGCCTGGACCGACGTCGACGGCGCCGAGACGGCCGAGGCGGCGGCCACGGCGGTCAACGGCGACGGCCCGGCGCACCTGGCCGCGGCGTGCGCCCGGCACGGCGCCCGGCTGGTGCACGTCTCCACCGACTACGTGTTCGACGGCGCCGCCACGTCGCCGTACCCCGAGGACGCGCCCACCGCGCCCCGGTCGGCGTACGGACGCAGCAAGCTGGCCGGTGAGCGGGCGGTGCTGTCGGCGCTGCCCGGCGCGGGGTACGTGGTGCGCACCGCCTGGCTGTACGGCGAGCACGGCGGCAACTTCGTCAAGACGATGGCCCGGCTCGCCGCCGACCGCGACACCCTCGACGTCGTCGACGACCAGCGCGGCCAGCCGACGTGGTCGATGGACGTGGCGACCCGGCTGGTCGAACTGGCCCGCGCCGGCGCGCCGGCCGGCGTCTACCACGCGACGAACAGCGGCGAGACGACGTGGTGCGGGCTGGCCCGGGCGGTGTTCGCCCAGCTCGGCCTCGACCCCGAGCGCGTGCGCCCCACCACGACGGACAGGTTCCCGCGCCCGGCGCCGCGCCCCGCCTACTCCGTGCTCGGCCACGACGGCTGGGCCCGGGCCGGACTGGCGCCGCTACGCCCGTGGGACGAGGCACTGGCGGAAGCCGCGCCCGTCGTGCTCCCCCGCGGCTGACCCGGACGCGCCGCCGCGCCCCAGCTCAGGTGGGGGTACCGCACGCTTTGCAATGAGCACCAATACGCACCACCGGATCGACTGACGCCGCCGCACCCGTAGGACGAGGCCCTGGCGGAAGCCGCCCCCGCCGTCCTCCCCCGCGACTGACCGGGAGCATCGCCACGCGCCAGCTCAGGTACCGGTACCGCACGCTTTGCAATGAGCACCAAGACGCACCACCGGATCGACTGGCACCGCCGCACCCGTAGGACGAGGCCCTGGCGGAAGCCGCCCCCGCCGTCCTCCCCCGCGACTGACCGGGAGCATCGCCACGCCCCAGCTCAGGTACCGGTACCGCACGCTTTGCAATGAGCACCAATACGCACCACCGGATGGACTGCCGCCGGCGCGTGCCGGCACGCGCCGGCGGGACGTCGCGCCCCGACCGGCGCCGACCCGCGGGTGGTGCGTATCGGTGCTCATTGCAAAGGGACCGAAGACAACCGCTGACCTGCGGAGGCCGACGGCTGCAGCGCGCGTGCGCTAGGACGAGCGCAGCAGCAGGCTGATCGTGCTGTGCTGCGCCAGGCCCCCGAGCGCCTCCAGCGCCCGGAACGTCAGCGTGACGTCGACGGTGGCGGGCGCGTCGAAGCGGACCCGGATGCCGCCCTCCTGACGCGGCTCGCCGGTGAGCACGTGCACCGGGAGGTCCAGCTCGACGCCGGGCACCGGGGCGCTCTCGATGGTCAGCGGGCCGGTCACGTAGCCGTCGTTGACGATGGTGACGTCGACGGGGTGCCACTCACCCGGCGCCAGTTCACCGAGGCGCGTGGCGGTGCGGGCGACGTTCACCCGCGCCTCCGGGTTGATGGTGACGGCGATCGGGGCCGCGGTGTCGACCGGAGCGCAGCAGTGGTTCATCAGTCCACCTCGGATTCGTCGCGTCGGCCCAGGTAGATCGCCTGCGCCTGGTCGTACGCCGCCCGTGCCTCGGCCCGTTCCGCCTCGCGCACGAACCCGGACTTGGCCGTCCACAGGGCGTCGACGGAGTCGTGCAGCCACTGGGCGCTGCGCTTCGAGGCGCGGATCGGGCGGCCGCCGGCCTCGACGAAGATCGGCTGGGTGTGCACGCTCGGCAGGATGCGCAGCGCCACCCACGACGAGCGTTCCAGCGTGACGTCGAACGCGACCTCCCGCTCGGCGCCGTCGGCGAGCACCCGCTGCGACGCCACGGCGTAGCCGTTCACCACGAGTTCCAGCAGCACCTCGCGGCCGCCGTCGAGGCGGGCCCGCTCGAGGTGCCACCCGACCGGCGCGCTGTACGCGGGCCGGCCCGGCTCGGGCGGCGGTGGCGGGGTCTCGGGCAGCCAGGCGGCGACGGTCGCCGTCACCCGGACCGGTCCCGGCTCGGCCACCCGCTGCTCGCGCGCGCCGTCGCCGTCGACGGCGAGGTCGAACACGTGGCTGCGGCCGTCGCCGAAGTACGACGCGCCCTCGCGAAGACCGCCCAGCCACGCCTCCAGCGCCTGCGGCCCCCGCGGCGGCGACGGCAGCCGGACGTACGTGCGCCCGACGCCCGGGCCGTCGTCGTAGATGCACGGGTAGTCGGTCTCGCCCAGCATGAGCGTGCGGTAGCCGACGTTGAGCAGGTGGTACCAGACGTTCAGCTCGGCCGCGGGCGCCACCTCGGCGCCGGCCTGGAAGTCGGCGGAGCCGAGCGGGACGTCGACGATGATCTCGTTGGACCCGATGGACTGGAACCCGGGCACGACGTGGTTCGGCAACTCGTCGGTGCCGGCGTCGAGCCCGAGCCCGCAGTGCGCGTACCCCGTCAGCGCACCCTGGGCCTGCCCCCACCGCATGATCGGGAGGTTCCACGACGGCCAGTCCTCGATCAGCCGCGTGCCGGGGTAGTCCTGGTCGGTCAGCCCGAGCAGGATGACGTGCCCGGAGTGGCTGGACGGGAAGCCGGACACCTCGACGTCGTAGCGCAGCGCGCTCTCGTCGTCGCGGTCGGTGGGCCGCGGCGACCACGTCATGCCCTGCGCCTGCTGCATGGCCTCGTTCTCCAGCAGCGCCGGCGGGCTGATCGACGCGCCGCTGAAGAACTGCTTCTGGTGGTAGTAGCAGGGTCCCCAGGTCAGCACGCTGCCCAGCCACAGGCCCTCGCCGCGGACGTGCCGGATCATCGTCTCCGGCGTGACGCCCTCGCTCGGCACGTTGTAGTGCGAGCAGCCGCCGGCGTGGATGTGCGGGTCGCCCGAGTAGTAGCCGCGCGCGGCGGGGTCGACCCAGCGGTCCAGCCGCAACTCGACGGCGTCGGTGCCGGGCTCGACGCGGACGGCCCGGGTGGCCTCGCGGTACTCCGGCCCGCGCCGCACGGAGATCTCGTAGTCGCCGTCGGGCAGGACGACGACCTCGCCGGTGGCGCGGTACACGTGCTCGTGGAAGAACATGTCCGGCGCCAGCCGCATCGCCGTCGACGGGTACGACCGGCCGCGGGCGTCGCGGACGGTGACGGCGGCCATGCTGCTGGCGCCGTCGGGCTCGCGGACGTCGAGGCGGATCTCCCGCGCCGGCCGGCTGTCGAACTCGAGGGTCGCGGCGTACGCCGTGGCGGTCATCATCATCTCGATGGCGGCGCGGTTGCCCGGCGGGCGGGTGAGGCTCGGCGGCCGGTCCTCGACCGCCATGGTGAACGCCAGGTCGGCGGTGCGACGGCCGCCGTCGCGGCTGTACACGCTGATGACGTGGTACTCGGCCTCCAGCCCGGACAGCTCGCCGGACGTCGCCAGCCGCGACTGCAGCCAGGCGTCCTTGATGCGCGGCACGCTGTCGAGGGTGTCGGGCAGCGCGATGCGGGCGGAGTGGCTGCGGTGGTCGATGACGCCGTACACGCCGGGCGTGGTGCCGTCGAGCCGTCCCTCGATGCGGTGCGGGTTCGCGACCCGGACCAGGAAGCTGGTCCAGCCGTGCTGGACCAGCCGCGGCGGCGCGGCGCCGGGCCGGGTGACCGTGCCGGCATGCTCGTCGACGCTCACCTCGACCAGCACGTGCGGACGCAGCAGCGCCTCGATCTCGGCGGCCGAGGCCGGCTCGGCCAGCCGGGCGGTGACCTCCGCCGGCAGCGGGTCGCCGAGGTCGCGCAGCTGGTGCACGGCGCGGGACGCGGAGGCGAGCAGGGGCTGGGCGGCGGGCTCGGGCACCGAGGACTCCTGTCGGCAGGCGGGGGATTCCCCGCCGACGTTACTGTGCCGCGAGCCCCGCGTAGAACTGCTTTGTTTCCGCGTAGTCCGGCAGCAGCCCGGCCTCCCGCGCTTCGGCCAGCGACGGTGCCGCGCGGTCCTTCTCGGACAGGATCGGGGTGAGCGGCCGGCCCTCGCGGTCCGTCGTGGGCCAGTCGATGCCCAGCTCGGGGTCGAGCGGGTCGACGCCGTGCTCGCGGCCGGGCGCGTACGGCGCCGTGCACAGGTACATGACGGCCGACCCGCCGGCCAGCGACAGGAACGCGTGCCCGAGCCCTTCCGCCACGTACACGGCCCGCCGGTCGGCGTCGTCGAGCAGTACGGAGTCCCAGGCGCCGAACGTCGGCGACCCGACCCGGAGGTCGACCACGACGTCGAGGACGGCCCCGCTGACGCACGTGACGTACTTGGCCTGACTGGGCGGGACGTCGGCGAAGTGCAGGCCGCGCAGCACCCCGGCGGCCGAGACCGACAGGTTGGTCTGGACGATGTCGGGGCGGTGGCCGACATGCGGCGCCAGCAGGTCGCCGCGGAACGACTCGAGGAACACGCCGCGGTCGTCGCCGAACTGCGGCGGCGTGACGACCCACGAGCCGGGCACGGACAGCGGCTCGATCGCCGGCCCGCTCACGCCGGCGCGCCGTCGAGCAGGCCGACGAGGTAGTCGCCGTAGCCGGACTTCGCCAGCGCCTCGCCGCGGGCCCGCAGCTGGTCGTCGTCGATGAAGCCCATGCGCCAGGACACCTCCTCGGGGCAGCCGATCTTCTGGCCCTGCCGCGCCTCGATGACGCGGACGTACTCGCCGGCGGCCATGAGGTTGTCGAACGTGCCGGTGTCGAGCCAGGCGGTGCCGCGCGGCAGCACCTCGACGTGCAGGGCGCCGCGGTCGAGGTAGGTGCGGTTGACGTCGGTGATCTCCAGCTCGCCGCGCGCCGACGGGGTCAGGCCGCGGGCGATCTCGACGACGTCGCTGTCGTAGAAGTACAGGCCGGGGACGGCGAAGTTGCTGCGCGGCCGCGCCGGCTTCTCCTCCAGGCTGATGGCCCGGCCGTCGTCGTCGAACTCGACGACGCCGTACGCGGTGGGGTCGGCGACGTGGTGCGCGAAAACGAGCCCCCCGTCGACCTCCGTGTACTTGCGCAGCTGGGTGCCGAGGCCGGCGCCGTAGAAGATGTTGTCGCCGAGAACGAGCGCGACGTGCTCGGAGCCGACGAAATCGGCGCCGATGACGAACGCCTGGGCCAGCCCGTCGGGGCTCGGCTGCTGCGCGTAGGTGATGGACAACCCCAGGTCGGAGCCGTCACCCAGCAGCGACGTGAACTGCCGCGCGTCGTGCGGCGTGGTGATGACGAGGATGTCGCGGATGCCGGCCAGCATGAGCGTGGTCAGCGGGTAGTAGATCATCGGTTTGTCGAAGACCGGGAGCATCTGCTTGCTGACCGCCATGGTGAGCGGATGCAGCCGGGTTCCCGAGCCGCCCGCCAGGATGATTCCTCGCATGTGCGCCTACGATAGCCCGCGAAAGGGACCGCTCCAGGAGGGGACGACATGCGGCTGTTGATCACGGGCGGGGCCGGCTTCATCGGCTCGCACTACGTCCGCCAGGCGCTGTCCGGCGCGTATCCCGGCCTCGACGGCGCCGACGTCGTCGTGCTCGACAAACTCACCTACGCCGGCAACCCGGCCAACCTCGAGCCCGTCACCGACCACCCGCGGTTCTCCTTCGTCAAGGGCGACATCCTCGACACCGGGCTGGTCGACGAGCTCGTCGCCGCCGCCGACCAGGTGGTCCACTTCGCCGCCGAGAGCCACGTCGACCGCTCCATCCAGGGCGCGGCCGCGTTCGTCGAGACCAACGTCGTCGGCACCCAGACGCTGCTCGACGCCGCCCGGCGCCACGGCGTCGACCGCTTCGTGCACGTCTCCACCGACGAGGTGTACGGCTCCATCGAGTCCGGCTCGTGGACCGAGGACCACCTGCTCGCGCCGAACTCGCCGTACAGCGCCAGCAAGGCGAGCAGCGACCTCGTCGCGCTCGCCTACCACCGCACCCACGGCGTCCCCGTGTCGGTCACCCGCTGCTCGAACAACTACGGTCCGTACCAGTACCCCGAGAAGGTCATCCCGCTGTTCGTGACCAACCTGCTCGACGGCCTCAACGTGCCGTTGTACGGCGACGGCCTCAACGTGCGCGACTGGCTGCACGTCGACGACCACTGCCAGGGCATCGAGCTGGTCCGCTCGGGCGGCCGGTCCGGCGAGATCTACAACATCGGCGGCGGCCGCGAGCTGACGAACAAAGAGCTCACCGGCCTGCTGCTGGACGCCTGCGGGGCCGGCTGGGACCGCGTCGACCACGTCGAGGACCGCCTCGCGCACGACCGCCGCTACTCCGTCGACGACGGCAAGATCCGCGCCGAGCTGGGCTACGTGCCGCGGCAGGACTTCGCCGCCGGGCTGGCCGCGACGGTCGACTGGTACCGCGGCGGGCGGTCGTGGTGGGAGCCGCTGAAGAACCGCTGATCGGGGGTTCGTCCGCAGCGAGCCGGGGCATACTCGAAGACGACCCTGTGGTCGATCGGGAGGTAGCGAGGACTTGCGGCGTGCGCTCGGCGTCATTCTGGCGACGGTGCTGGCGGCGACCCTCCTCACCGGCTGGGCGCCCGGCTGGCCCGGCGGCGACTCGACGGCACCGCGCGACGTGCGCCAGCCGCCGTCGAAGACCGTCGACGTCGGCGTGTTCTTCGCCTCCGCCCAGGGCGACGCCGAGGCCGTCCAGGCCGCCATCGACGCCGCCGACCCCGGCCAGACCGTCGTCTTCCCCGCCGGCGTCTACCAGTTGGAGCGGCCCATCCGGTTCCGGTCCGGGCGCAACTACACCGCCGCCGACGGCGCCCGCGTGGTGCTGCGCGGCTCCGGCGAGGACGGCGTCACGCTCGCCCACGACGACCTCAGCGACGTCACCATCAGCGGGCTGGAGTTCGACAACGTCCGCCTCGAACTGGACGGCTCCGACGACCACACCTCCGTCACCGACGTCACGCTGCGCGACTGCACGTTCCGCAACGGGGCCGTGGGCAGCGAGTGGGGCGTCGCGTACGTGCTGCTGCGGCACACCGTCGGCGTCACCGTCGAGGGCTGCGAGTTCCTCCGCGACAGCGCCCACCCCGGCCGCGGCGTCGTGTCCGACAGCACCCGCCTCACCGTCGTCAAGGACTCCTGGTTCGGCACCACCGCCGACCTCGACCCGTCGGTGCCGGACGGCTGGTTCCGCACCGCGATCAACTTCTGGGGCCACGACCTCGCCAACGGCCAGGGCAACGACGAGGTCGTCGTCGACGGCAACGTGTGGCGGCGCACGCCCGGCATCGGGGCGCCGTCGGGCTGCCAGTTCTGCCAGGACCACGGCCTGTACGCGTGGGGCAGCCGGCGGCTGTCGATCGTCGGCAACCGCGCCGACGGCTGGGACGCGTCGCCCGCCGGCGGCTCGATGAAGTTGCGCAACCAGACCGACACCTTCGTCGTCGGCAACCGGCTGCGTTCGTCGGGCATCCTCAGCTACGTCTACGCCAGCTCGAACATGCCCGAGGTGTTCCGCCGGGTGTCGCTGCGCGACAACACCATCGACATGCGCGGCGCGACCGGCTGCCGGCACTACTGCGGCGTCACGTACTGGCGCGACGCGGAGATCCTCGGCCAGCAGGGCGCGCCGGAGAGCGACGTGTTCATCGGCGGCAACGCGTTCGTCGACGGCGGGCTGATCTCGGTCTCCACCGACCGCGCCGCCGAGTTCTGCGTCCAGGGCAACAGCCGGGCCGCGCTGATCTCGCACCTCGGCGACGTCCGGACCAGCGACTGCGGGGCCGCGCCCGAGTGGGAGGAACCGTTCGCCGGGGTGCTGCGCGGCGACTTCGACGGCGACGACCGGGAGGACTTCGTCCAGCTGGTCCGCGACGACGGCGAGGATCCGTACTGGCGGGCGCACCTGAGCGCGGGCAACGGCGTCGAGATCCAGGAATGGCCCGCGCACGTCGGCGGCGCCCAGCTGGCCGCCCGGCTCGGCGTCCAGGTCGGCGACTTCGACGGCGACGGCCGCGACGACCTCGCCTGGGCCGGCACCTGCCGCGACCAGGGCAACTGCTGGCGGGTCGCCCTCAGCGGCGACGACGGGTTCGCGCCGCCCCGCCCGTGGGCACGGCTCGGCTCCGTCACCGCCGAGACCACCCGGTTCGGCGTCCAGGTCGGCGACTTCGACGGCGACGCCCGCGACGACCTGCTCTACCGCGGCGGCTGCGGCGCCGACGACGAGCCGTGCTGGCGCATGCTCGGCAGTGACGGCGAGTCGTTCCAGGTCTCCTCCTGGGGCGACGCCGCCGCCTGGACCACCGAGTCCGACGTGTACGGCCTGCTCGTCGCCGACTTCTCCGGCGACGGCCGCGACGACGTCCTCTACCGCGGCGCCTGCGGCTCCCGCGCGGAACCGTGCTGGCGCATGCACGCCAGCGGCGACAACGGTTTCAAGGTGCGCAGCTGGGGCGACGCCTTCTGGACCGAGCCCGACGGCACCACCGCCCACTACGGCATCTCCGTCGGCGACATCGACGGCGACGGCGACGCCGACCTCGGCTACCGCGGCCGCTGCGGCGAGGGCGAGTCGCAGTGGCGCTACCACCTCAGCACCGGCTCGGCCTTCACCACCGCCTGCGCGCCGCGGGCCAAGCTGCCGCCGGCCCGCTGAGATTCGCCGGGTGCGCCGCGCTCAGGGCAGCAGGTCGTCCAGCAGCCGCAGCATCGTGTGCATCCGCCGGTCGGCGGCCTTCACACTGCCTCGCTTGACGGCGCGGAAGTAGCGGTTGCGCCAGCCGCTCAGGAACAGCAGCAGGGCCAGCGCCACCTGCAGCCGCCACGGGACGGCGCCGGCGGTGCCGAGGGCGGGCCGCAGCGAGGCGGGTGCGTCCAGCGTCGCGGCGAGGGCGCGGGGGTCGGGCGCGGACATCAGCACCTTGAGGACGTCGTGCGCGAGCGGCCGGTGTCCGGCGTCCTCCCAGTCGACCAGGGCGAGCCGGCCGTCGGTCGTCCGCAGCACGTTGCCCAGGCCCGGGTCGCCGTGGCTGAGCCCCATCGTGAGCGGCCGCCCGTCGTCGAGGAGGGCACGGGCCCGCTTGAGCGTCGCCGGGCGGTCGAGCGCGCCGGGCCAGCTGCCCGGCGGCGGGTCCTCGGCCAGGCCGGTGAACGCGGCCAGCGCGCGAGACCGCTGCTCACCGTCCAGCGGCGCGTGCGTCACGCCCAGCCGCTGCCACGTCTCGGCCAGCAGCGCGAGCAGTTCCACGACGGTGTCGGAGGCGTCCTCGGGCCGCACCGCCGCGCCGTCGACCGCCTCCTCGACCAGCCAGTCCGCGACGGCTCCGCCGGACGGCCCGGGCCCGGCCAGGCCACGTCCGGCCAGCCCGCTCTCCAGCACCCGCGGCACGGTGAACGGCGTCCGGCCGACGACCGACCGCTGGTGCGCACTGCCCGCCACCAGCGGCGTCGGCGTCCCGGGCGCGAACCGCTGCTGCACGACGAGGGTCCGGCCGGCCTCGGTGACGTAGAACGCGCGGAACCGCAGCTGCTCCGCCGTGCGCATCGTCCCGGCGACGACGACGTCCGCGGCGGCCGTCGAGCGCACCCGCGGCCGTCCGTCCGTGACCAGCACCGATGCCCCCGTCCGCTGGTTGACGAAGACGCCGCTGGACGGGAACGCCCCCGACGGGTCCAGCCGGTCGGAGAAGGCGATGCGGTTGTCGTGGAAGAAGTGCCGCCGGCGCAGCCGGGCGACGCCCCGTGCGGACGGCAGGCTGCCCGTCGTACGCTCGATCGCAGCGGCCCATTCGAGCGAACGGACGGCATCGGAGACGGCAGGCACCGCATATGTGTACCAGTGCAACAGTGCAGTTCAGACCGGTTTTCATGGGAGCACGATGAGAATGTTCTCATCTTCTGGACGGCTCTCGCGGGCCGCGCGAAACAGAGCATGCCCAGACCTGCTGTAAAGTCGCACGGTCACGAGCGCCACATGGACGGGAACGAAGCAGTGTCGACAGATGTCGCAGTGGTTGGACTGGGATACGTGGGATTGCCGCTGGCGCAGGAAGCCAGCCGCTCGGGCCTGCGGGTCATGGGCTTCGACGTCAGCACCCATGTCGTCGAAGGTCTGAACGAAGGTCGGTCGCACGTCGACGACCTGTCCGACGCCCACATCGCCGAGATGCTGGCGGCCGGCTTCCAGGCGTCGGCGAACGAGGACGACCTCGACGACGCCGACACCATCGTCATCTGCGTGCCGACGCCGCTGTCCGACGACGGCGGGCCCGACCTCGGCGCCGTCAAGGCCGCCGTCGGCACCGTCGGGCGGCACCTCTCCGCCGGCATGCTGGTGGTGCTCGAGTCGACCACCTACCCCGGCACCACCGACGAGGTGGTCCGGCCGATGCTGGAGGAGGCCTCCGGCCTCGTCGCCGGCCGCGACTTCCACCTCGCGTTCTCGCCCGAGCGCATCGACCCGGGCAACCCGAAGTTCGGCATGCGCAATACCCCCAAGGTCGTCGGCGGCCAGACCTCCGCCTGCACCGAGCGGGCGGCCACGTTCTACCGCCGCTTCGTCGACACCGTCGTCGAGGCCAAGGGCACCCGCGAGGCCGAGACCGCGAAGCTGCTCGAGAACACCTACCGGCACGTCAACATCGCGCTGGTCAACGAGATGGCGCGGTTCTGCCACGAGCTCGGCATCGACCTCTGGGACGTCATCCGGCTGGCCAAGACCAAGCCGTTCGGCTTCCAGGCGTTCTACCCCGGCCCCGGCGTCGGCGGGCACTGCATCCCGATCGACCCGAACTACCTGAGCCACAACGTGCGGGTGCGCCTCGGCTACCCGTTCCGGTTCGTCGAGCTGGCGCAGGAGATCAACGCCACCATGCCGGCGTACGTCACCCAGCGCATCATGAACATCCTCAACACCGACGGCAAGGCCATCAACGGCTCGACGATCCTGCTGCTCGGCGTCACGTACAAGCCCGACATCGCCGACCAGCGCGAGTCGCCCGCCGTCCCGCTGGCCAAGCGGCTCGCGTCGCTCGGCGCCCACGTGATCTTCCACGACCCCAAGGTCCCCACCTGGAAGGTCGACGGCGCCGTCCTCGAGTCGGTCACCGACCTCGACGCCGCGCTGGCCGCGTCCGACCTCACCGTGGTGCTCCAGCCGCACAGCGACTACGACGGCACGCTCATCGCCAAGACGGCGCAGCGGGTCTTCGACACCCGCGGCATCACCCCCCAGGACGACAACGTCGAGCACATGTGATCAGGTGAGGGTCGCCGGCTCGTCCTGACGGACGAACACGTCCGCCCCAGGACGGCGGTGACCGCCCCGACGCGCTCCGCGTCGACGGTGGCGGAGACCATCGTGGCGCCGGCGAAGCTGCGGTCGCCGCCCATCAGGTCGTGGACGGGCCGCATGAGGTCGTCGTGGCTGTGTTCGACCTCGCGCACCTCGACCGGGGCGGGCGCCGTCGCGATCACCCGCTGGATCTCCGGCCCGACGACCGTGTCCTCCCAGCCGGCCACCAGGTTGACGATGACACCGTCGCCCGCATCGGTGTAGTGATACTTCGCCCAGATGGCGTCGCGGCTCGGGTCGGCGAACACCTCGAGGACGAGCTGGGCCGCGGCCAGCGCCCGCACGCCTCGTCTCGTCCGCATGGGTCCGCGCTTCCTCATCTCGTGGACGTGGCCGGACCGGACCCGGGTTGCGTCAGGCCCCGCGGGGGTGGCTGGTGGCCTCGAAGACGGTGGCGAGGGTCGGATAGTGCCAGGTCCCGGCCAGTTGCCCGAGGCCCTCGATGGGCGTCGTCGCGTCGCGGAGGAAGCCCAGGCGGTAGGCGTAGGCGGCTCCGGCGCTGCTGTTCGTCCCGATCAACGTCGTGACGACGCCGCCGGCGGGGTCGGTGCAGCTGCCGACGGCCAGGTGGTCGAAGCCCTGCCACGTCCGCGACCGGATGGTGGTGGTCGTCGCGGTCATCGTGGTGGTCACCGGGATCTTGACGAGGATCAGCCGGCCGGTGGTCGTGTTCGCCAGCAGCGCGTCGTACTGCGACGTGCGCCCGATCAGCGTGATGTCGCGGACCGTGCCGAAGCCGGGCAGGTGGCCCGCGCTCGCCAGGGTCGGACGGCTGCCGTCCCCGTACGTGACGCGGTAGCGGTACAGCGAGCCGTTGTCGTGCAGGCCGTAGAGGTACTGGTGCGGCATCAGCGAGCTGGCCAGCACCGTTCGCCGGAAGCCGCCCCAGCGCGACGCGAGGTTCTGCGCCGTGGCGCGCGATCCGGTGGCGTCGGCCCGGGCGACGAGCTGGAAGATCACGTTCGTGCCGGTGCCGAGGTGGGTGGTCTCCCGGTACGACTCCTCGGGCGTCGAGACGTCGGCGTCGAGGCTGCCGGTGGCCAGCGACCGGATGGACGTCAGCCCGGTGACCGCTCCGTAGTCGGTGACGGACGGGGCCCGGCCGGTGCTCCCGCTGACGCGGATGGCGCGGTAGTGCCCGTCGGTGTCGACGCTCGCCATGTTGACGGGGCAGTCGATCGGCGCGCCCGCGGCCGCGGCGGCTGCCGGACCGGCGGCGGCCAGGCCGGCGGCCGCGAGCGTGAGCACCAGAGCCGTCGCGATGAGCCTCATCGGTCCACCTCCGCGTGGTGAAAGGCGAAGATTGCCCCAAGGTAGCAGTCCGGCCGCACCCGTACAGCCCGGTCCGAACCGGTTCCGGCGTGCGTTAGGTTGTGCCGCATGACCGACGACGCCGAAGTCGTGTGGCGGCCCGATCCCGAGGCCGTGGCCCACAGCCGCATCGCCGCGTTCCGCCGCCGGTTGCGCGACGAGGGCCTGGTCGACGCCGCCGACTACGACGAGCTGTGGCGCTGGTCGGTCGGTGAGCCGGGCGAGTTCTGGGGCGCCGTCACCCGCTTCTTCGACGTCGCGTTCCGCACGCCGCCCGAGGACGTGCTGCCCGACGTCGCGATGCCGGGGACCCGCTGGTTCCCCGGCGCGACGCTCAACTACGCCGAGCAGGCGCTGGGCCCCGGCGACGGCAAGGGCGACGACGACGTCGCGGTCGTGTTCCGCCGCGAGGACGGGCTGCGCGCCGAGCTGACCCACGGTGAGCTGCGCCGGCAGGTCGCGGCCATGCGGGCGGCGCTGGCCGCCCTGGGCGTGCGGCGAGGCGACCGGGTCGCGGCGCTGGTGCCGAACGCGCCGGAGACGCTGGTCGCGTTCCTGGCGACGGCCAGCCTGGGCGCCGTCTGGTCGTCCTGCTCCCCCGACTTCGGCGTGCGCGCGGCGGCCGACCGGTTCGCGCAGATCGCGCCGACCGTGCTCGTGACCTGCGACGGCTACGTCTACAACGGGAAGACGATCGACGTCCGGCCGACGGTGGCGGCGCTGCGGGCGCAACTGCCGGACCTACGCGCCGTCGTCTCGTTCCCGTTCGCGGGGACGGACGTGCCCGACGCGCACTCGTGGCCGGAGCTGCTGGCCGAGCACGACGGCGCGCCGCTGGAGTTCGAGCCGGTGCCGTTCGACCAACCGCTATGGGTGCTGTACTCGTCCGGCACCACCGGCCTGCCGAAGGGGATCGTCCAGGGCCACGGCGGCATCGTCCTCGAGCACGTCAAGTCGGCCGGCCTGCAGCTCGATCTCAAGCCCGGCGAACGGTTCTTCTGGTACACCACGACCGGCTGGATGATGTGGAACTTCCTCATCGGCGGGCTGCTCGTCGGGTCGACGGTGGTGCTGTACGACGGCAGCCCGGGGTACCCGTCGCTGCGGTCGCTGTGGGAGTTCGCGGCCGAGGAACGGGTCGCCGTCCTCGGCACGTCGGCGCCGTTCGTGCAGGCCTGCCTGAAGGACGGCCTGACGCTGGACCCGTCGGCGTTCCCGGCGCTGCGGGCGGTCGGCAGCACCGGGGCGCCGCTGTCGACCGACGGCTTCCGCTGGCTGAGCCGCAACCTGGGCCCGTCGGTGCAGATCGCCAGCCTCTCCGGCGGCACCGACGCCTGCACGGCGTTCGTCGGCCCGGCGCCGGACGTGCCGGTGTGGCTGGGCGAGCTGTCCCGGCCCGCGCTCGGTGCCGCGCTGGCCGCGTTCGACGAGGCCGGGCACCCCGTCATCGGCGAGGTCGGCGAGCTGGTGCTGACGGCGCCGCTGCCGTCCATGCCGGTCTCCTTCTGGGGCGACGACGACGGCTCGCGGCTGCGGGCAGCCTACTTCGAGGACTACCCGGGGGTGTGGCGGCACGGCGACTGGGTGACGATCACGCCGCACGGGTCCGCCGTCATCCACGGCCGCAGCGACTCCACCCTCAACCGCGGCGGCGTCCGCATGGGGACGGCCGAGTTCTACCGGGTCGTCGAGGGCCACCCGGCGGTCGTCGACTCGCTGGTCATCGACACGTCCGGTGCCGCGTCGCCGGACGGTGAGCTGATCTGCTTCCTGGTGCTGGCGCCCGGCGCGTCCTTGTCCGACGTCGAGCCGTCGCTGCGCACGTCACTGCGCGCCGAGCTCTCGCCCCGCCACGTCCCCGACCGCTTCCTCGTCGTCGACGACGTGCCGCGGACGCTGACCGGCAAGAAGTGCGAGGTGCCGGTGAAGCGGATCCTCGCCGGGGTGGCGGCCGACCGGGCCGTGAGCCGCGAAGCGCTGCGCAACCCCGCGGCCCTCGACCCGTTCGTCGCCCTGGCGTCCGGCACCGCCTGACCCGTCGGCGCCGGCTTGTCGGTCGTCGCGCGTAGTGTGGGGGCCCACCCCCCAGGGAGGGGTCCCACCCTCCGGGCGGGCCGGTGACTGTCGACCGGAGGGCGGCGCGCCCGCTAACTCGGCCGCGTCGGCTTGTCGGTGCTCGCGCGTAGTGTGGGGGCCCACCCCCCAGGGAGGGGTCCCACCCTCCGGGCGGGCCGGTGCCTGTCGACCGGCGAGCCGCTACTTGCGGCGCCGGCCGTCGGGCAGGGGAAGCGGGTCGATGCTCTGGTCGTCCGCGGTCAGGTCGATGCCCAGGTCGGCGGCGAACACCATGTGGGTCTCGATCTCCACGTCGTCGGCCTGCTGGGTGAGGTTGTAGACGCGGGCGCCGCGCAGCCGGTTCCGTTCGGCGCCGCTGAGGCCGTACGTGCCGAACCCGGTGTTGCCGGCGTAGCCGAGCATGACGCCGTAGTAGCTGCCGACGTAGGTGTTGACGTGGTCGTGGCCGCAGAAGACGCCGCGGACGTCGCCGCGGTCGAGGATGGCGGAGAACATGCCGCTGTTGAACGGGCCGGGGCACTCGTCCTCGTTGCGCTCGCCGACGATGCCGTGCCTGACGACGGCGCGCTCGTGGTCGGCGGCGGTGCGGCCGTCGACGCTGCCCCACCACATGAACCGGTATTCCCACAGCGGAATGTGAATGAACATCAGCGCCGGCACCTTCTGCCCGGCCCGCTTCTCGACCAGTTCGGACGTCTCGGTGTACCAGTGCACCTGGTTCATCCGCAGCCAGTCCCACGTCGGGTAGCCGGCGAAGTCCTGCCCGGCGATGGTCGACGGGGCGTAGCGGCCGCTGTCGAGCAGGAACAGGTTGAAGACGGGACGCTGGCCGCGGGCGCCGCGGATCAGCAGGTTCATGTTGCCCGAGCCGGTGACGCCGCGCGGGCTGGGCTGGTTCAGGTTGTGCGCGTACGACCGGTAGAAGGCGAGCATGTCCTCCTCGTCCATCCCGGTGTCGGGCGTGGAGTCCTCGTCGTGGTTGCCGTAGGTGACGACCCACGGGATCGCCCGCGACTCCATCGGCTGGACGACGTTGTTCATCGCCTGCTTCATCTCGGTGGCGTTGGCGCAGCCGCCGGTGATGTTGTCGCCGTTGTGGACGACGAGGTCGGGCCGCTCGCTGTCGAGGACCTTCTCCATCAGCTCGATGGTGCGCCGGTCGATGCGCTCGTCGTCCTGGGTGTCGTTGAACTGGACGATCTTGAACGTGCCGTCGCCGGTGAACCGCAGCGGCCGGTCCTCGTCCGCCGCGCCGGCGGTGGCCGCGCCGGCGAGCGCACCGGTGCCGCCGAGCGCGAGGGCGGCGGTGCCGAGGCCGCTCATCCGGACGAAGTCGCGCCGGTCCCAGCCGGGGGTGTCCTCGGCGTGCTGCTGGTCGTGCTCGGTCATGGCGGCCTCATCTCCTGTGACGGTGGTGGTGCCGGGGAGGCTAACGGCCGCCGGGCACCAGCAGCCATCGCCGTGGTGAGGAGCGGATGAAGCGCACCCGAATAGGGTCGTCCGGGTGGAACCGTTCCGCCTCGAGGTGCCCGAGTCCCAGCTGGACGACCTCCGCGCCCGGCTGCGCGCCACCCGCTGGCCCGAGCCGGCCACCGTCGACGACTGGTCGCAGGGCGTGCCGCTGGACTGGCTGCGCGACCTCTGCGACTACTGGGCGACGGGGTACGACTGGCGGCGGGCGGAGGGCTGGCTGAACGGGCTGCCACAGTTCCGGACGGTGCTCGACGGGCTGGGCGTGCACCTGCTGCACGTCCGCTCGCCGCACGACGACGCGTTCCCGCTGGTCCTGACGCACGGCTGGCCGGGCTCGCTGCTGGAGTTCCGCAAGGTCATCGGCCCGCTCACCGATCCGCCCGACCCCGCCGACGCCTTCCACGTCGTGGTGCCGTCGCTGCCCGGCTACGGGTTCAGCGACCGGCCGGCCCGCACCGGCTGGGGCGTCGAGCGCATCGCCGCCGCCTGGGCGACGCTGATGGAGCGGCTCGGCTACGACCGCTACGGCGCGCAGGGCAGCGACTGGGGCACGACGGTGTCGACGCTGCTCGGCGTCGCGCACCCGGACCGCGTCGCCGGAATCCACCTGATGCCGCCGCTGGCCCCGCCCGACCCGGCCACGTTCGGTGAGCTCACCGCCGCCGAGCGGTCCGCGCTGGACGACCTGCGCGCGGCGGACGAGTGGGGGTCGGGCTACTCACGCCAGCAGGCCACCCGGCCGCAGACCGTCGGCTACGGTCTGGTCGACTCGCCGGCGGCGCTGTGCGCGTGGATCGCGGAGAAGTACTGGTTCTGGACCGACCACGACGGCGCCCTCGACGCCGTCGTCAGCCGGGACGAACTGCTCGACACCGTCATGCTCTACTGGCTGCCCGCCACGGGCTCGTCCGCCGCGCGCCTCTACTGGGAGAGCATCCGCCAGGTCGACGAGTGGATCTCCGGCAGCACCGGCGCCGCCGTCGACGTCCCCACCGGATGCACCGTGTTCCCGAAGGAGTTGCAGCGGCCGTCGCGACGCTGGGCGGAGCGGCGGTTCACGAACATCAGGCACTGGAGCGAGCCGGCCCGCGGCGGCCACTTCGCCGCGCTGGAACAGCCTGACGTCGTCGTCGACGAGATCAGGACGTTCTTCCGGCTGGTCCGCTGAGCCGACGGCGCACGGCGGCGGCCACGCCCAGGGCCGCGACGACGGCGAGGGCGGCGGCGCCGACGGCGAGGCCCATGCGCAGGCCGCGCGGCCGGTACGCGCAGGACACCTCGGACGCACCGGCCTCGGCCGGGACCGCGATCAGCCCCGCCACCGTCGCCGGGGTCGCGGCCTCGCCGCCGTCGACCGAGCAACGCCAGCCGGGCGTGCGCAGCACGCCGAGCACCACCGTCGACGCGGAGGCGGACGGTGGCAGGGTGGCCGTGACGTCGTGGCCGCCGACGTCCACCGACGACGGCGCGCCGGCCCGCAGCGCTGCCACCGCCTCCGTCAGCGCGGCCCGGTCGAGGCAGCCGACGGGGCTGGCCGGCAGCCGCGCCGGGCCGTAGACCCGCAGCACGACCTCGACGGCGCCGTCGGCGGCCGCGGTGCCCACCCGCAGCATCGGCGCGCCGGTGTACACGCCGGGTGACCGCGTGGTCTGCCGCAGGACGGTGAGCCAGCCGGTGGCCTCGGTGAGCACCTCGCCGACGAACGCCGGCGCCGCCAGGTACACCTCGGAGCCGGCCGGGCACGACGCCGTCACGCGTAGCTCGGCCGGCTCCCCCGGCGTCGCCGGCTCGAGCAGGGAGTCGCGGCGCCGGCCGGTCACCGTCAGCCCCGGCTCGGGCGCCAGCGCGACCCGCGGGACGGTGTAGACGTCGGCGCCGAGGGCGGTCTCCTGGGTGCCGAACGGAGCCGGGTCGGACGAGGTCCAGGGCTCGGCGGGACGGACGGTGACCAGCGGCGCGACGTCGGGGTTCTCATCGAGCCGGAGCGCTCCGTCGTCGGCGACCGCCCGGGCGCCGACGGCGAACACCGCGTCGACCACGGGGTTCGCGGGATCGACGTTGGCCCGCACATACGCGCTGTACCCGAAGCCCAGCCCGGCGAGCGCGGCGGACAGCTCGTCGGGGATCGTGCTCGAGTAGTACTGCGACCCCTGCCCGCCCAGCAGCATGGGGTCGTTCTGGGTGGCGTGCGCACCCGGCGACAGCCGCGCCTCGGGCCACCGCTCGCCACCCTGGACCAGCGCCCTGACCTCGTCGTTCACGTCGCCCCAGCCCGGGTAGGCGTACAGGAACTCGGCCCGCGCCTGGTCGATCGCCACCGCTCCGGCGGTCGCCTCGACGACCACGGCCGCGCCGACGACGCCCGCGGCCACCGCCGCGACCCACGGCCGGCGCTCGGTGAACCGCCAGGCCAGCCAGGCGACGAGCGCGACGCCCGCGACCACCGGGACGACGACGCGCGTGGTCGGCGTGACGAACGGGCCGGACCGCACCACCAGATACAGGCCGCCGACCAGCACCAGCGGCGCCACCACCGGCGCGACGCCGCGCAGCCCGGCCGAGCCGGAGATCCAGCCGGCGATCACCAGCAGCCCCGCCACCACGAACGCCTGCCGGAACGGGCTGCCGTTGGGGGTGTCGAACCCGTGCCACACCGTGTGTGTCAGCGCGACCTGCATGCTCAGCACCGTCAGCCCGATGGCGACCGTCCACACCAGCCGTTCCCGCACCGGCACCGCGCGGTTGAACGGCAGGCTCGCGGCCAGCAGCAGGAGCACCGTCCCGACCGCCAGGCCGGGGCTGGACCCGACGCCCTCGCTGCCGGCCAGCAGCCGGGACAGGAAGTCGAGCCAGTCCATGGCGTGGAACTGCACGTCGGGGCTCGGCCGCGAGTACCGCACCGCCCAGAACGTCGGCACCAGCAGCGGCGCGGCCAGCCCGATGCCCGCGACGACGGCGACCGCGCAGCGCAGCACGCCGCCCACCCGCACCCGCCACGACACCGTCGCGTCGTAGGAGATCACCCGCACCAGCACGACGATGGCCGCGCCGATGGTGGCCATGTAGACGGTGTAGAAGTGCGACGTCCACAGCAGCGCCACCACGAACGGCGCCACGCAGACCGGCAGCCACGAGCGCCGTCGTCGCAGGATCCACTCGCACAGCAGGCACAGCGTCGGGAACGCGACCAGCCCATAGAGCCAGATGGTCATGTACGCGCCGTCGTCGAGCGCCCAGCCGCCCAGCGCGTACGACACCCCGGCGGCGACGGCGAGCCAGGCCGGGCCGGCCGGACGCAGCAGCCGCAGGTACGCCGTCATGGCCGCCGCGGCCAGCGCCAGCGCCGTCGTCGCGATGACGAACAGCGCGAGGTCCATGCCGTCGCGAGGAAACAGCAGCACCAGCCACGACAGCGTGCTGCCGAGATAGGACTGGTAGTCGCCGAGGAACGCGACGCCGAACCCGCTGGCCCAGTTGAACGTGAGGTCGCCCGCCGCGTCGCCCGTGAGCACGTCGCGCAGGTGGGCGTGCATGGGGATGAGCTGCTGGCCGAGGTCGTTGGTGTTGCGCGACACGTCGCCGAACGGGAACGTCCCGCGGACCATGCCGCTCACCACGAACCCGGCCGCCGCGAGGGCCGCGGCCAGCACGTTCGGCAGGCCATGCAACCTCGCGAGCCGCCCGTGCGTATACACAGTGACGCCCCAATCCACGGGGAGTGGCAATTCGCACTCCGACTACGCAGACAGTAACACGTGATATGAATAGATCGTGACAATGGAGAGACGCGTGACAGAACCGGGCGGGCCGGACGTCGCTGTTATCATTCCGTGCCATAACGAGGCAGTTGCCATTGCGACCGTCGTCGCCGATATCCGCACCGCGCTGCCCGATTCGACCATCTACGTGTACGACAACAACTCCACCGACACCACGGTCGCCGAGGCGCTCGCCGCGGGCGCCGTCGTCCGCACCGAGTCGCGCCAGGGCAAGGGCAACGTCGTCCGCCGCGCCTTCGCCGACGTCGACGCGGACGTCTACCTCATCATCGACGGCGACGACACCTACGACGCCGCCTCCGCGTCCATGCTGGTCAAGGTGTTGCTGGACGGCCCGTACGATCACGTGGTCGGGGTCCGCACGCACTCCAGCGACGCCGCCTACCGGGCCGGCCACGTCCTGGGCAACCGCGCCTTCAGCGGCGTCGTCGGCGCGCTGTTCGGCCGGCAGCTCACTGATCTGCTCAGCGGGTACCGGGCGTTCTCGCGGCGCTATGTGAAATCTTTCCCGGCGTTGTCGCAGGAATTCGAGATCGAGACCGAGCTGACCATTCACTCGTTGCGGCTACGCGTTCCCGTGGCCGAGATCCCGGTCGGTTACAAGGAACGTCCGGACGGCAGTGAGAGCAAACTGCGCACCTACCGCGACGGCTTGCGCATTCTGCACTGGCTGGTCACGGTCACGCGGCACGAGCGGCCCACGCTGTTCCACGGCGTGCTGGCGGGCGTCTTCGGTGTGGTGGCGCTGATCCTCGGTCTCCCCGTCGTCGCGGAGTACCTCGAGACCGGCCTCGTCCCCCGCTTCCCGACCGCCTTCCTCGCGGCGGCCATCGCCATCATCGCCGTCGTCACCCTGGGGGTCGGGTACCTGCTGGAGACCATCCGGCGCGGACGCGAAGAGACCGCCCGGCTGGCCTACCTGCGCTACCCAGCCCCCGGCGGCCGCCCGACCCTCCTCTGACCGGCGGCCCCATCACTCGGGGTCTGACCGAACCATCCACCATTTCAGTCGTCATGGGAGCGCAAAAGGTTGATGATCATGGGCGGAGGGCAGCGCGTGAGGGCGGCGGGAGCGGCCGGTCAGCCGATCGCGTCGACGGCGGTCCAGCCGGTGCCGATGCGCCGTACGGCGGCGATGTCGCCGCGGCCGTTGCCGGCGTAGAACCAGAGGGCACCGTCGGTGGCGCTGCGGGCGATGAGGTCGGCGCGACCGTCACCGTCCCAGTCGCCGGGGGCGACGAGGGCGTTCATGTCGGCCCAGCCGTGCCCGACCCGGCGAGCGGTTCCGAACCCGCCGCGCCCGTCGCCGGGGAAGAGCCAGAGGGTGCCGTCGCCACGACGGCGCGCGAGGAGGTCGGCGTGGCCGTCACCGTCGAAGTCGGGGGTGCCGGTGATCAGGTTCCACGCGCTCCACCCGGTGCCGATCGGCCGGACCGTACCGAAGCCCGCCCGCCCCGCCCCCGCGTACAGCCACAGCGACCCCTCTCGCGACCGCCGCGCCAGCAGGTCCGCCCGCCCGTCACCGTCCCAGTCACCGGGCGCCGCCAGCGCGTTCATCCCCGCCCACCCCTGCCCCACCGGCCGCCCCGACACCCCGCCCGCACCGTCGCCCGAGTACAGCCACAGGTCGCCGGACCGCGACCGCGCCACCAGGTCGGTGCGCCCGTCGCCGTCCCAGTCGGGTGTGACCAGGATCGACGTCATCGCTCGCCAGCCGGTGCCGAGCGGCCGGGTCGCGCCGAAGCCGCCCGCGCCGTTGCCCGGATACAGCCACAGCGACCCGTCGGACGAGCGCCGCGCCACGAGGTCGGCCCGGCGGTCGCCGGTGAGGTCGTGCGCCGCCCCCGCGACGCCGCTGACGCGCCACCAGTCGCTGCGCAGCCCGAGCGCCGACCGGAACGCCTCGCCGCTGACCTCGACCGACCCCTCCGTGCCGGCCACCACCACCCACGTGGTCCGCCCGCCCCACGCGCCGTGGCCGTTCCGGGCGTCGACCCGCAGGGTGACCGGGCGGCCGACGCGAGGAAAGGCGGCGGCGACGGCGCGGGTGGTCAGCGTCGTGCGCCAGCGGTGCGGCGAGCCGGACACCACGCCGTCGTACTCGTCGGCGAACGCGCGCAGGTACGGCCGCGACCCGCGCACCGTCCACCCTCCGTTCGCGGACGTGAACTGGGTGAACGCGGGCTCGCCGTCGTACAGCAGGATCCGCTCGGCGGTCGCGCCGACGGCGGCGTCGCTGGCCGGGTGGTCGTAGCGGCGGATGAGGTCGCCGCCGGCGGTGTAGTCGGCGGCGCCGTTGAACACCTGGCAGCGGGTGCTGTCGCAGGTGTCGTACCAGGATCCGGGCTCCTCGGTGCGCTGCCACCGGGCGTACGTGCGCGCGGCGACGGCCTGCGCCTGCAGCGCCGCGGCGGGCCAGCTGGCCGGCATCTCCGCCGGCACGACGCTGCGCAGGTACGACTCCAGCGACGTGGCCACGCGGGTGCCGACGCCGGAGCCGGTGGCGACCGCCTCGACGGCGCCGCGGTACTCGCGGTGCGTGGAGCCGAGGACGAGGCGGACGGCGCCGGCGGGGGTCGTGAAGGCGATCGGCCCGGCGTGCGCGGTGGCCCCGCCGATCGCCGTCGTCCGCCAGCTGCCCGCGTACCCCTGCAGCACCAGCCGGTCGCCGTCGCGCACCACACGCCAGGCGGTCACGCGGCTCCCGCCCAGCGACGACGGCAGCGCCAGCGCCGCGTCACCGGCGGTCGCGGTCAGCCCGCGGGCCGGCGCCACCCGGGTCTCACCGTCGTCGTCGGCCGTGATGCGGACCCGCAGCCGGATGTCGTCGCGCCGCTCCAGCGACGTGCCGCGGTAGTAGTGCGCGAGGATCCGCCCGTAGCCGAGTCCGCTCGCCGCCGCACCGTAGGCGCCCCACTGCGACATCCCGCGCCCGTGCCCGTAGCCGCGGCCCTCCAGCACGAGCTCGCCCGACGACGGCCAGCGCACGACCTCGACGGCGGGGTCGACGGGGAGGTCGAGCTCGCCGGTGAAGCCGTCCGGCAGGTCGTCCGGCACCGGCGTCGCGGGCTCGGCGCCGGCCTCGTCCGCCCATTCCGCCAGCAGGTCGGCCGGCACCCGGGTCGACGGCGACGGCGACGGGTCCGCCGGGGTCGCCCCCAGGTCCGCCGGGGTCGCCCCCAGGTCCGCCGGGGTCGCCCCCAGGTCGGCCGAAGTTGCCCCAGACGCGATCAGTAGCGCGGTCAGCGCCAGCGCCACGCCGCCCACCCGCGTCCCCGTCGCTCAGCTGCGCAGGTCGAAGGCGTTCCAGCCGGAGCCGATGCTGCGGCTCGGCAGGAAGCCACCCGAGCCGTTGCCGGGGTAGAGGAGCATGCCGCCGCCGGACGTCCACACGACGAGGTCGAGCACGTAGTCGTCGTTGACGTCGCCCGCTGCGGCGATGCCGGTGAACCCGGCCCAGCCGGTGCCGATGGTGCGGGCCTTGCCGAAGCCGCCCTTCCCGGTGCCCGGGTACAGCAGCAGGGCGCCGTTGGGCAGCCGGGCGATGAGGTCGACGGCGCCGTCGCTGTTCCAGTCGCCGGCCCCGACGATGGCGGTGAACGAGCCCCAGCCGGTGCCGATGGCCCGCGCCGTGCCGAACCCGCCGCGGCCGTTGCCCGGGTACAGCATCAGCACGCCGTCGCGGCGGCGCGCGATGAGGTCGACCCGGCCGTCGCCGTCCCAGTCGCCCGGCGCGACGACGTAGGTGAAGCCGGCCCAGCCGGTGCCGATGCGCCGCTGCGCCGAGAACCCCTGGCCGGACCGGCCGGAGTACAGCCACAGCCCGCCGGTCGCGCTGCGGGCGATGACGTCGTCGTGGCCGTCGCCGTCCCAGTCGCCGGGCAGTGCGACGGAGATCATCGACGACCAGCCGGTGCCGAACGCGAGGCGGTTGCCGAACCCGGCGATGGTGCTGCCGGGCCACAGCCAGAACGAGCCGTTCGAGCGCTGCCGGGCCATGATGTCGGACCGGCCGCCGCCGTTGACGTCGCGGCCGCTGGTCGAGTCGCCGCCGATGCCCATCTGCCGCAGCGTGCCGGACCGGATGGTGTTCAGCCGCGCGTACAGGGCGTCGCCGGGACAGGCGGTGGCGGCGGCGTCGCGGTGCCCGGCGATGGCCGGCCACGCCTCGCCGTCGTAGTTGACCTGCCGCAGCGGGCGGATGCCGTGGATGCGGAACTTCCACCCGAACAGCCGCGCGTACGCGCCGAGCATGACGCTGGACGGCGCGGTGTTCTCGTAGGTGCCCAGCGCGGACGCGGCGAACGCGTCGTCGTTGTAGCCCTGGGTGTGCGCGCCGATGACCGCGCGGTCGACGCCGCCGTAGCGGCCCTCCCAGATGCGGCCGAAGCGGTCGATGACGAAGTTGTAGCCGATGTCGTTCCAGCCGCGCGACCGCACGTGGTAGACGTAGATCGACCTGATCAGGGCCGGGACCTCGGCGGAGCTGTAGGCGTTGGCGCTGACGGTGTGGTGCACGAACGCGCCGCGCGCCTCGCCGTAGCTGGGCGGATCGGCCCGCAGCGACTCGTCCGCGCCCCACTGCGCCCGGCTGTAGATGGTCGGGCCGCCGTTGACGGTCAGCTCCGGCGCCTCGACCCTCGCGGCCGGCGCGGTGCCCGGTTCGACGAGGTCCAGCCGCAGGTCGGACGGGCGCCGGGCACCGGACTGCGCGCCGTCGACGCGCACCTGGATGCCGTCGGACGCCGGCACCAGCAGCGGGTCGGTCCCGTTGCGGGCGCCCGCCGCCTCCGCCGTGCCGGGGTCGGGCTGGTGGTCGTCGCTGCCGGGCAGCTCGTACCACTGCGACCACTCGCCGTCGGAGTGCACCCGCGCCCACGCCCGCACCGGCGCGGCGCCGGTCCAGGTGACGGCGGCCAGCCGGAACGGCCGGACGGTGTACTCCTCGGAGTAGACGATCGGGATCGTGGCGGCGAGGTCGGAGAACTCGCGCGGCGTGCCGCCCGGCGCCGGCGGCAGGCTGGGCAGCCGCCCGAACCCGCCGGTCGCGACCGGCAGGCTGATCGTCTGCAGGTCGTCGGCGACCGGCGCAGCGGTGCCGGCGGACGGCGCACCCCCAGCGGCCGGCGCACCCCCAGCGGCCGGTGTGCCCTCAGCGCCCGGCGCACCCTCGGCGGTCGGCCCAGCGGCGCCGCCAGCAGGCGCACCCTCGGTGGCCGGCGCGCCCTCGGCGCCATCCGCCGCTCCGGCCGTGCCCTCGTCCGGCGCGGCGTCGCCCGGCGACGCGTCCTCCGGTGCCGCGGCGTCCGGCGCCGCCGTCGCACTCCCCGATGCCGGCGGCGACGCCGGCGGCACCTCCGGAACGCCGTACGTGGGCACGGCCGGTGCCATCGCGAACGCGACGAGCGCGCCCGCCAGTCCCGCGTTGATGACCTTCACGACTCGTCCCCCGCAGACCAGCTGTGATGCTTCAGATGACTACTGCTGCAACAACAGTCTCACCAGTAACACGAGACACGCAACCGATTGGGGTGAATCGTTCGGACGATTCGGATCAGTCCGCGACGCCCAGGAACGGCGCCAGGACCCGCGCCGATGCCTGGCCGTCATGGAACCGGCGGACGTAGTCGGGGCCGGCCGAGGCGGTCTTGGCCGCGGCCTCACGCTCGGCGACCAGGCGCTCGACGACGGCGCCGAGGTCGTCCGGCGTGGCCTCGACGATCGGCAGTTCGGCCGGGATCGCGGCCCGGACGTGCTCGGCGACGTGCCCGACGGTGACCCGTCCGGCCGCCATCGCCTCGCAGGCCAGCACGCCGTACGACCCGAGCGCCAGCTGGTCGACGACGACGTCGGCGTCGCGCAGCTGGGCCATCAGCTCGGTGTGCGCGATGCCCTCGATGCGCCGGTACTCGATCAGGCCGCGGTCGTGCAGGTCGCGCAGGACGGGGTCGGCGGCGGCCGAGCCCTTGAGCGCCCCGCGCGACGGCGCGTGCAGCACCACCGGCACCGGCCGGTCCAGCACCGGCCGGTCGGTGGCGAGGTCGTCGACGTCGACCACGACCGGCAGCCACTGGGCGCCGTCGACGAAGTCGAGGAGGTCGGGCGTGGTGACGAAGCGCGGGCCGTCGAAGTCGCGCAGGTGCCCGAGCACGACCCGGGTGGCCTGCTGCAGCCGCTGCGTCAGCGGGTCGTCGGGGTCGGCGAACGGCGAGTGGCCGAACAGCTCGCGGTGCCGCCGCGGGTCGCGGACCTCGGATCCGTGCAGGATCACGCCGGCCGCGATGCCGGCCGCCCGCAGCGTCGGCAGGTCCTCGACGAACAGCTGGCCGCGGGCCTGGCCGAGCACCGGCCGGGCCGCCTCGAACAGCACGTGGGTGGCGGTGCGCAGCACATGGCCGGCGAACTCGACCACCCAGGCGGCGTCGTGCTGGAACCGCTCGGCCGTGACGACGTGGTCGGCGCGGAACGCGAACGAGCCCGACTCGGTCATGAGGTTCTCGGCCGTCGCCGGCGGTGCGTACCGCTCGACGGCGCGCGCCCAGCGCCAGCCCTGGCCGGCACTGTTGGACGGGCCGATGAGCAGGTGCGGCGCCGTGGCCTCGGCCGCCGTCGTGGCCGCCACCGCGGGCACCGTCGTCGCGGCCGCCGTCCCGAGCAGGCCGGCGTACAGCTCGCGCAGGTGCTGCGCCTGCCCCTCCCAGGACACCTCCCGGCGGAACTCCGGCCGCTCCAGCCGGGCGCGGTACGGCGCGGGGTCGGCGAGGACGGCGCGCACCTTGGCCGCGAGGTCGGCGGCGTCGCCGACGCGGTAGACCTCGCCGATGCCGGACTGCCGCATGAACTCCGTCAGGCTCGGCATGTCGCTCGTGACCACCGGCAGGCCGGCGAACGCGTACTCGAACACCTTGTTCGGCAGCGCCATCTCGTGGCTGGGGTAGCGCAGGATCGGGATCAGCCCGACGTCGGCCGACGACAGGAACGCGACCACCTCGTGCGGCCGCACGGGGTCGAGGAAGTGGACGCGGTCGGCGACGCCGAGGCGTCCGGCCAGCGCGCGCAATTGGTGTACGGGCGCGATCTCGATGTGCGGGACGGACACGACCGCCAGGTGGACACCTGGCAGCGACGGCAACGCCTCGACGGCGGTCTCGACGCCGCGCGCCTTGGTGACGCCGCCGCTGTAGACCAGCAGCGGCACGTCCGCCGCGAGACCGACGCGGGCGCGCAGGCCGGGGACGTCGCCGCCGTCCAGCTCGGTCATGCTCGGCG
This sequence comes from Jiangella alba, assembly GCF_900106035.1. GTDB lineage: Bacteria > Actinomycetota > Actinomycetes > Jiangellales > Jiangellaceae > Jiangella > Jiangella alba. The sequence continues at coordinate 166,383 of NZ_FNUC01000003.1, read as the reverse complement.
AGTTGATGACGACCGTGGGCTCGCGGTCGAGGCGGTACCGCTGCCGCAGCGTGCGGGCGATGGCCGGGCTGACGGTGACGACGCGGTCGGCGCGGCCGATGTACTCGCGCTCGTGGTGGGCCCAGGCGGCGATGAACCGCGGCGTGCGGGGGCCGTAGCGGGACAGGCCGGGGACGTACTCGTGCGCGTCGTAGACGACGGGGAGCCGGCGCCCGGCGGCACGGGCCCGCTCGGCGGCACGCACCGCGACGCCGATGACGTGCATGTCGTGGGCGTGGACGGCGTCGGGCGCGAGCTGGTCGAGCAGCGGCCCGAAGGCGAGCTCGTAGTCGTAGGCCTGCGGGTGCACCAGCCGCCAGCGGGCCGGCCACGGCGTGCGCGCGGCGACGCCGTCCCACGCCCGCCAGCCGAACCGGAACAGCTTGTCGGCGCGGTTGCCGACGCCGGCGCGCAGCCAGGCGGCCCGCTCGGCGGCGCTCAACCGGGCGGCGGCCAGCCGTTGGCCGAGGCCGCCCGCGCCGGGCCGGCCGCTCAGCTCGACGCGCCGGGCCTTCAGCGCCTGCTTGCGCGCCGTCTGTGCCGACTTCACCGGGTAGCCGACGTACGGCGGGCGCCAGTCGCGGTGGGAGCGGCGCTTGCGGTCGCGCTCGTCGCGCAGCTGGAACGCCACGGGCACCCGGACCACCAGTACGTCGCCGAGCACCTCGAGCGACCGCCGCCCGTCGGCCGCGACGCCCAGCACCGTGACCCGGTACCCGGCGTCGGCGACGGCCTGCGCCTCTTTCTTGACCCGGCTGTCGGTGACGACGTCGTTGGCCACCAGCATGACGACGTGCGCACGGGCGTCGGCGGCGGTGGAACCCGACGTGCCCGGTTGCGACGTGTTCGATTCAGGCGTAGTCATGACCCGCCCCTACCGGGTGGGACCCACCCTACGGGCGGGCACTGACAGAGCGCGCGCCGACGAAACGGACCCGAGTCCGACGCCTGCGGACCCGACGCATACGGATCCGGCCGATGGGTGTCCGGCGTGGGCGAACCAGTCGCGACTCCGCCGGCCGGGCGTTCCCCGGCCGGGCGTTCCCCGGCCGGGCGTTCCCCCGCCGGGCGTTCCCCCGCCGGGCATTCCCCCGCCGGACGTTCCCCCGCCGGACGTTCCCCCGCCGGGCGCCGGCTGAACGGGCGCCGGCCGGACGGGCGCACAGGGGCTCGTCCAGCCGGCACCGACACGGTGGTCATGCCGGTGACGACGCCCGGCCCACGACGATGCGGGTGACGCCGTCCCAGCGGGCGGCGTCGGTGACGTCGCGGCCGTCGACCAGGATCTTGGCGCCCGGGACGTCGGCGGCGCCGACCTCGGCGTACTCGGGGTGGTCGGCCTGGACGACGACGGCGTCGGCCGGCTCGCCGAGGTGGTACGGCGCGAAGCCGAGCCCGCGCAGCTCGTCGTCGGTGTACATGGGGTCGTGGACGAGCACCTCGGCCCCGCGCGAGCGCAGCGCCGCCACCGTCGGGAAGACGCCGGAGAAGGCGGTCTCCTTGACGCGGCCGCGGTAGGCCGCGCCCAGCACGACGACGCGCAGGCCGTCGACCGAGCCGCCGGCCGCGGCCTCGACCAGGCCGACGGTGTACTCGGGCATGCCGACGTTGGCCTCACGCGCGGCCCGCACGACGGTGGCGTCGGGGTCGGTCCACAGGTACAGCCGCGGGTAGACGGGGATGCAGTGGCCGCCGACCGCGATGCCGGGCCGGTGGATGTGGCTGTACGGCTGCGAGTTCGACGCCTCGATGACCTGGAAGACGTCGATGCCGTTGGCGGCGGCGAACCGGCCGAACTGGTTGGCCAGGCCGATGTTGACGTCGCGGTAGGTGGTCTCGGCGAGCTTGGCCATCTCGGCCGCCTCGGCGCTGCCGAGGTCCCAGACGCCGTTGCCGCGCGGGAGGTCGGCGCGGTCGTCGAAGTCGAGGACGGCCTCGTAGAACTCGCGGGCGCGGTCGGCGCCGGCCGGCGTGAGGCCGCCGATGAGCTTGGGGTACTTGCGGAGGTCGGCGAAGACCCGCCCGGTGAGCACCCGCTCGGGCGAGAACACCAGGTGGAAGTCGGTGCCCTCGGTGAGCCCGGACACCTTCTCGATGAGCGGCCGCCACCGGTTGCGGGTGGTACCGACCGGCAGCGTGGTCTCGTAGGAGACGAGCGTGCCCGGCGTCAGGTTCTCGGCCAGCGACTGGGTGGCGGAGTCCATCCACCCGAAGTCGGGCTCGCCGGTGGTGTCGTCGACGAACAACGGCACCACGAGGACGACGGCGTCGCTGCCGGGGACGGCGTCGGCGTAGTCGGTGGTGGCCCGCAGCCGGCCGGCGCTCACCACCTCGGCCAGCTTCTCGGCCAGCTGGTCCTCGCCGGGGAACGGCTCTTCGCCCTTGTTGACGAGGTCGACGACGGTCTCGTTGACATCGACGCCGATGACCTCGTGACCCTTGGTGGCGAACTGGACGGCTAACGGCAGCCCTATCTTGCCCAGGGCGACGACGGTGATTCTCACGTATGACCTCGGTCGTGATGGCGGATGCGGTCCGGCGTATAGGCTACCGGGGTTGGCTCGCGGCCTTGCCCGGTGTCGGGGTCGTGCACTGGTTTCGAGGACGGACTTCCATGCAGGTGCTCAGCATCGTCGGAGCCCGCCCGCAATTCGTCAAGCTCGCTCCCGTGGCCGAGGCCTTGACGGCGGGCGGACACGAGCACGTCATCGTGCACACGGGGCAGCACTACGACGCGAACATGTCCGACGTGTTCTTCGCCGACCTGCGCATCCCGGCTCCCGACGTGCACCTGGGCATCGGCTCGGGCAGCCACGGCACGCAGACCGGCGCCATGCTGGCGGCGTTGGACGGCGTGCTCGCCGACCGCCGCCCCGACTGGGTGCTCGTCTACGGCGACACGAACTCCACCCTGGCCGCAACGCTGGCCGCGGTCAAGCTCCACCTTCCGGTCGCGCACCTCGAGGCCGGGCTCCGTTCGTTCAACCGGGCGATGCCGGAAGAGCACAATCGGGTACTGACCGACCATGCGGCCGACCTCCTGCTCGCGCCCACCGACGTCGCGGTGGCGAATCTCGCCCGCGAGGGCCTCGCCGAGCGCACCGTCCGGGTCGGCGACGTCATGACGGACGTCTGCTTCCGGGTCCGCGACGCCGTGCGCGACACCCCGCCCGAGCTGCCGTCCGGCCTCGAGCCGGGCGGCTACGTCGCGGCCACGGTGCACCGCGCCGAGAACACCGACGACCCCAAGCGGCTGACGGCCGTCGTCGAGGCGCTGGCGGGGCTGCCGGTGCCGGTGCTGCTGCTGGCGCACCCGCGGCTGGTGGCCCGCTGCCGCGAGTTCGGCATCGAGCTGGACCGTCCGGGCAGCGCCCTGCACACCGCGCCGCCGCTGCCGTACCCGGGCATGGTCGCGGCCGTGCTGCACTCCGCCGGTGTCGTCACCGACTCCGGCGGCCTGCAGAAGGAGGCCTACCTGCTGGGCCGCCCGTGCAGCACGCTGCGCACCGAGACCGAGTGGCTCGAGACCCTGCACGATGGCTGGAACGTGCTGGTGCCCGAGCCGGCCGACCTCGCCGACGCCGTCACCCGGCCGGTCCCGTCGGCGCCGCAGGGCACCCCGTACGGCGACGGTCACGCCGCCGGGCAGGTGGTCCAGGCGCTGCTCGGCGGTGGCGCGGCATGAGCACCGACGCCCAGGTCCGCCCCGAGCAGGCGCCCGAGCCCGCGACGCCGGACCGGCAGCGCACCGCCACGGGCGCGCCGACGGCCCGCCACCGCCCGGAGATCCAGGGGCTGCGCGCGGTCGCCGTGCTGCTGGTGGTGTTCTTCCACCTCTGGCCGACGGAGCTGAGCGGCGGGTTCGTCGGGGTCGACGTGTTCTTCGTGATCTCCGGCTACCTCATCACCGACCACATCCACCGCGAGACCCAGCGCACCGGCACGCTCTCGCTGCGCCGGTTCTGGGCCCGCCGCATCCGCCGCCTGCTGCCGGCGTCGCTGCTGGTGCTGGCGCTGGGAGCGGTCGCGACGGTCACGCTGCTGCCGGCCACCGAGTGGGCCAACACCGCGCGCCAGCTGGCCGCCAGCGCGCTCTACGTCGAGAACTGGGCGCTGGCCGGCGACGCGGTCGACTACATGGCCCAGGACAACGCGCCGACGCTGGCGCAGCACTACTGGTCGCTGTCGGTCGAGGAGCAGTTCTACGTCCTGTGGCCGGTGCTGGTGCTGGCCATCGTCGTGCTGAGCCGGCGCGCCTGGATCCGGTGGTCCACCCGGCGGCTGCTGGCCGGCGGCATCGCGGTGCTCGGCGCGGCGTCGCTGACGTGGTCGATCATCGCCACCAACGCCGACCCCGCCGCCGCCTACTTCGTCACCCCCACCCGCATCTGGGAGTTCGCCGCGGGCGCCCTGCTGGCGCTGCTGGCCGTGCGCCCGGCCCGCCGCGGCATCGTCCGCGCGCTGATCGCCGCCGCCGGGCTGGTCGCCATCGTCGTCGCGGGCGTGGCGTACGACGGCGCCACGCTGTTCCCCGGCTGGGTGGCGCTGCTGCCGGTGCTGGGCACCGTCGCCGTCATGGCGGCCGGGCCGACGTATCGCCGGTTCGCGCCGCACTGGTGGCTGACCCGCCGCCCGGTCACGTTCGTCGGCGACATCTCCTACTCGGTGTACCTGTGGCACTGGCCGCTCATCGTGGTGCTGCCGCACGTCACCGGCACCGAGCTGCGCTGGGGCGACAAGCTGGGCATCCTCGCGGCCACGCTGCTGCTGGCCTGGCTCAGCAAGGTGTTCGTCGAGGACCCGCTGCGCACGCGGACGTTCCTGGCCGCGGCGCCGTGGCGCTCGTTCGCGTTCGCCGCCGCCGGCATGGCCGTGGTCGTGGCCGGCACCGTCGCCGTCACCAACGACCTCGACCGCCGCGAGGCCGAGGCGGAGGAGCGCGCCGAGGCGGTCCTGTCGGCCGACGCGGCCGCCGAGCCGTGCGTCGGACCGGGCGCGCTCGCGCCCGGCAGCGACTGCGACCCCATCGGGTCCGGCCCGCTCATCCCGCCGCCCGAGGTGGCGGTCGAGCAGAACCGCCGCTCGGACTACCAGGAGTGCCAGCAGGCCATCACCGAGCCCGACGTCATCCGCTGCGAGAAGGGCTACACCGGCCCCGACCCCAAGCGGGTCATCGCGGTGGTCGGCGACTCCCACGCCACCCACTGGCTACCGGCCATCGAGCTGATCGGCGAGTCCAGCGACTGGACCGTCGTCACCTACCTGAAGAGCTCCTGCCCCGTGACGGCCGCGCGGCGCGTGCTCGACTCCGAGCAGACCGGCGAGGCCGCCGACAGCTGCGACAGCTGGGTGCGCGAGGTCCGCGACGAGATCGCCGCCGACGACTCCATCTCCATGGTGCTGACGTCGTCGTACACCAACGCCTACGAGTTCACCGACGCCCGCGGCACCGAGTTCGACGACCCCGCCCACGACGGCTTCGCGCCGATCTGGCAGCAGTGGACCGACTCCGGCAAGGACGTCATCGTGCTCCGCGACGTGCCGCCGACGCAGGGCGAGTACGTCCCGACCTGCCTGTCGGCGCACCCGGACAGCCTCATCGACTGCGCCACGTCCACCGCCGACCTCCCCGACGACGCCGCCGTCGTCGAGGTCGGACGCCTCGACGACCCCAAGGTGCACGCCGTCGACCTCACCGACCGATTCTGCGACGACGAGTACTGCTACCCGGTGGTCGGCGACATCATCGTGTACCGCGACTACAGCCACCTCACGCGGGAGTACGCTGCGGCGCTGGCTCCGGTGCTGGGGGAACGGCTGAACCAGGCGATGACGGCGAAGCGCTGACGGCCGGGCGCAGCGGCCAGCGGAACAGCCAGCCCAGCCCGATGCGTCCGGCGAGGTCGTAGAACCCGACCGCCACCGCCGTCACCAGCAGCGCGAACGTGGGCACGAACAGGAAGTCGACCACGACGTTGTCGAGGTCGCCGAGCGGGTCGGCGCCCGAACTGCGGGCCGCCCACACCGTGGCGTGGATCAGGATCGGGTGCAGCACGTAGATGGCCAGCGTCCGCCGCGACAGGTAGCCGGCCAGCCGGCGGATCCAGCCGAACCGCGCCAGCGCCACGGCCGCCCAGACCGACGCCAGCACGCCGACCGGGGCCAGGAAGAACTCGACGCCGCCCGGCGCGTGGTCGTAGTAGAACAGGTAGGCCAGCAGCGCGTAACCGGCCACGGCGGTCACCAGGCCGCCCGGACCGCCGGCCGTCGCCACCCGGCGCACCAGCGCCGGCAGGTAGGCGCCGGCGAAGAACCAGACGGCGAACGTCGCCAGCCGCATGACGTTGACCGTCCCGGACTGGTCGCCGTTCGCGTCGACCAGCGTGCCGATGGCCGGCGCCGCCGCCAGCAGCACCAGCGAGCCCACCAGGACGGGGACCGGGTGCCGCCGCAGCGCCTTGGCCGCCAGGAAGAACACGATCAGCAGGCTCAGGTACCAGTAGGCCAGGCCGCCGAAGGGCAGCATGCGCAGGTTGTACCAGAACCACGTGCCGGGGTCGTCGGGGAACGACGCGTGCACCCACACGAACCCGAACAGGACCGTCCACAGCACGTACGGCCAGAGCAGGTCCAGCACCTTGCCGCGCAGCACCCGCGGCCACGGGCGGGACAGCGCCGACGCCGCCAGCAGCCCGGACACCAGGAAGAACACGGGCATCCGCACCGGGACGAGCACCATGTTGAGGTCGAGCCACGGACGCGTGGCCGGGCCGACGGTGCCGGGCGCGGCGCCCAGGCCGACCCGCCCTACGTGGTAGAAGACCACCAGCACGATGGCGGCGGACTTGGCGATGTCGACCCAGGGCAAGCGGACGGCGCCCGTCGCCGGGCGCCGTTCGGAACCGGAATGCACCGTGCCGTGCGTCACCGGACCCCCCTTAGGTCCTTACCTAGTGTGGCAACCGCACGGTCGTGCCTTCCCGGGCGGAATCGAGCACGGCCTCGGCGACCTCCACCGTCGCCAGGCCCTGCTGCATTGTGACAATATCCGATTCCTTGCCCAGAATGGCGTCGCGGAACGATTCGTGTTCGGTGCGCAGCGGCTCGGGCTTGGCGATGGCGTACCTGACGACGTCGCCCTCGGACACACCGCGGAACTGGGCGAGGTCGTCCCAGGCGGTGGGGATGGAGCCGTTGGCGTGGAAGGTGAGGTCGGCGTGCAGGGTGTCGGCGATGTAGGCGCCGCGGTCGCCGGTGACGATGGTGACCCGCTCTTTCATCGGCGACAGCCAGTTGACCAGGTGGCTGGTGACGGTGCCGTCGGCGAGCTGGCCGGTGACGGCGACGAGGTCCTCGTGGGCGCGGCCGCTCTTGTGCACCGTGCGGGCCGCGACGGACACGAACGGCGAGCCCACCACCCAGGCGGTGAGGTCGATGTCGTGGGTGGCGAGGTCCTTGACGACGCCGACGTCGGCGATGCGGGCCGGGAACGGGCCCTGCCGGCGGGTGATGATCTGGTAGATGTCACCGAGGTCGCCGGCCAGCAGCCGCGACCGCAGGCTCTGCAGCGCCGGGTTGTAGCGCTCGATGTGCCCGACGGCGCCGACCAGCCCGGCCGCCTGGAACGCCGCCGCCAGCTTGGCCGAGCCCTCGCTGTCCTTGGCCAGCGGCTTCTCGACCAGCGCGTGCACGCCGGCCGCGGCCAGCGCGAGGCCGATCTCCTCGTGGTAGGCGGTCGGGGTGGCGACGACGCAGTAGTCGAGGCCGGTCTCGATCAGCGCCTCGATGTCGGGCTGGACGGTCAGCCCGCCGGCCACCTTGTGCGGGTCGCCGGCGGGGTCGGCCACGCCGACGAGGTCGACGCCGTCGATGGAGCGCAGCACCCGCGCGTGGTGCCGGCCCATCATGCCCAGGCCGATCAGCCCGGCTCGCAGGTTGGTCATCAGGCACCCGCCTTCGCCAGCGTGTTCACGGCGGTCACAATGCGGTCGAGGTCTTCCGAGCTCAGCGACGGATGCACCGGCAGCGAGATGACCTCGGCCGCCGCGCGCTCGGTCTCGGGGAGGTCGGCGTCGCGGCCGAACGACGGCAGGCGGTGGTTCGGGATGGGGTAGTACACGCCGCAGCCGACCCCGTACTCGGAGCGCAGCGCGGCCGCGAAGCCGTCGCGGTCGCCGGACACCCGGACGGTGTACTGGTGGTAGACGTGCGTGGCGTGCTCGGACACCGGCGGCACCACGACGCCGTCGAGGTGGGCGTCGAGGAAGGCGGCGTTCTCCTGCCGCTGCTTCGTCCAGCCGGCCAGCTTCCGCAGCTGGACCCGGCCGATGGCGGCGTGGATGTCGGTCATGCGGTTGTTCAGGCCGACCAGCTCGTTCTCGTACTGGCGCAGCATGCCCTGGTTGCGCAGCAGCCGCAGCCGTCGCTCGAGGTCGTCGTCGCCGGTGCTGACCATGCCGCCCTCGCCCGACGTCATGTTCTTCGTCGGGTACAGGCTGAACATGGCGAAGGTGCCGAACGAGCCGACCGGCGCGCCCTTCCAGGTGGCGGCGTGCGCCTGGGCGGCGTCCTCGAAGATCTTCAGGCCGTGCCGCTCGGCGATGTCGCCGAGCGCCGTGAGGTCGGCCGGGTGGCCGTAGAGGTGCACCGGCATGATGCCGACGGTCCGCTCGGTGACGGCGGCCTCGACGGCGGCGGGGTCGAGGCAGAAGTACCGCGGCTCGATGTCGGCGAACACCGGGGTGGCGCCGGTGAGCGCGACGGAGTTGGCGGTGGCGGCGAACGTGAAGGACGGGACGATGACTTCGTCGCCGGGCCCGACGCCCGCGGCCAGCAGGCCCAGGTGCAGGCCGGACGTGCCGGAGTTGACCGCCACGCAGGCCCGCCCGGCGACCAGCTCGGCCGAGAACTCCTGCTCGAAGGCCGCGACCTCCGGTCCCTGCGCCATCATGCCGCTGCGCAGCACGCGGTCGACCGCCTCGCGCTCATCGTCGCCGATGATCGGCTTCGCGGCGGGGATCGGGCTGGTGCTCATGCGTTGTCCTCCGTGCTCTGACCGGCTTCCCGCAGGTGCCCGTGCTCTTCGATGTACAGCTCGCCGGTGCGCGGACACCGCCAGGTGCCCTCGCCGGCGTCCTCGAGCGGGACGCCCGCACGCCCCACCCACGCGACCCGCCGCGCCGGCACACCGACCACCAGCGCGAAATCAGGGACGTCTCGGGTGACGACGGCTCCGGCGGCTACGGTAGCCCATCGTCCCACGGTGACCGGAGCCACGCATACCGCCCGGGCCCCCACGGAACACCCCTCGCGCAGCGTGACGCCGACGGCGTCCCAGTCGGCCGCGCTCTTGGCGCTGCCGTCGGGGTTGACGGCGCGCGGGAAGGTGTCGTTGGTGAGCACCGCCGCGGGGCCGACGAACACGCCGTCCTCGAGCACCGCCGGCTCGTAGACCAGCGCGTAGTTCTGCACCTTGCAGTTGTCGCCGGCGCGGACGCCGGTGCCGATGTAGGCGCCGCGGCCGATGACGCAGTCGCGGCCGAGGACGGCCTTCTCGCGGACCTGGGCCAGGTGCCAGACCGACGACCCGGCGCCGATCTCGGCGTTGTCGTCGACGTCGGCCGAGGCCATGATGCGCACGTTCACCGCTGCTTCTTCTCCTGCTCCTGGTGGTCCCGCTCGGCCACGCGGGCCGCCTCCTTGAAGGCGCGCCACTTGGTCTCGGGCGGCTCCGGCGGGTCGGGGATCAGCCGGTTGACGACGGTGGCGCCCGGCGCCCACGCGGCGTCGGGCAGCTTCTCCATGACCTCGGCGTACACCGACCGGATGACCTCGGCCTGCGCCGCCCACGAGAAGCGGTGCCGCAGCTGGGGGTCGTCGGCGATGCGCTTGGCGATGCGGTCGCGGTCGGCCAGCACCGTGCGGACCGCCCGCACGAAGTCGTCGACGTCGCCGGCGGTGTGCACCGCGCCGAGGTCGAGCTCGCGCACGAGGTCGGCCTGCGCGGGGGTGTCGCTGGTGATGATCGGCAGTCCCGCGGCGATGTACTCGCAGAACTTGTTCGTGACGGCGATGTCGTGGTTGGGCGCGTGCAGCAGCGGGCTCAGCCCGATGGTGGCCGAGCGCAGGTACAGCGGCACCACCTCGGCGTCGACGAACGGCGCCAGGTGCACGCGGTCGCCCACGCCCAGCTCGACGGCGCGCGCCTGCAGCTCCGCGGTGACCGGGTTGGCGCGGGCCACGACGGCGAGGTGCACGCCGGGCAGCTGCGGCAGCGCCTCGACCGCCGTGCCGACGCCGCGGGCGCGGTTGACGCCGCCGCCGTAGACCAGCAGCGGGACGTCGTCGGGCAGCTTGAGGTGCTGGCGCAGTCCCTTGACCTTGGCGTCCTCGGGCGGCTCGACCGGCGCGTTGAGGACGACGTCGGGCCGGCGGGCCATCTTGTGGTCGCGCTGCAGCCAGCCGGCCAGCGGCTCGGACACCGTGATGACGCGGTCGGCGTCGTGGATGAACTCGCGCTCGAGGTCGCTGTAGGCCGCGACCCGGCGCGGCGCCACCACCGGCACGCCCGGGATGTACTCGTGCGCGTCGTAGATGATCTTGATGGTGCGGTCGTCGAGCGCCGCCCGGTGCGCCGCGCGGGCGGCGATGCCGAGCATGAACACGTCGTGCACGTGGATGACCTCGGGCTGCAGGCGGTCCAGCAGCGGGCCGAGGGTCAGCTCCTGGTCGACCACCTCGGGCATCACCCGGCGCCAGCGGCCCGACGGCAGGTAGCGGTAGAGCTGCAGCAGCCGCTCGCGCCGCTTGCCGATGCCGAGGTCGGTGGGCGGGCTCTTCCGCTTCGCCCGCCGGACCGGGTAGGCGCGGGCGTCGAGGACGGCGCGGTGCAGCCGCAGCGTGCGCCAGCGGGCCGCGCGCAGCAGGCGGTCGCGGGTGGAACGCCGGCCCGCGGGCGCCGCGTCGACACCGTCGGCGCGCCCGGAGTCGCGGCGGTCGCGGCCGCGGTCGCCGCGCAGCTCCCGGCTGGCGTACTGCCAGCGGCCGTAGGCCAGGGTGTACTCGGCCTCGGTGGTGAACCACGGCCGGAGGTTGGCCAGCCGCTTACGCCACCCCGTGACCAGCACCTTCGACTGGATGGGCGGGCACAGGACGTGCACCCGGCCCAGCTCGCGGGCGCCCTTGAGCCGGCGTCCGGGAATGCCGATGCAGGTGACGTCGAGGTCCCAGTTGGCCACCGTCTGCGCGTACTTGAGCACGCGCGCGTCGGGGATGATGTCGTTGCCGGCCATCATGACGACCTTGGGGCGGATCCACGACGGCTTCCACTCGGCCGGCACGGCGCCGGGCCGCTCGACGAACGGCGCCAGCGACTCGGCCGAGCGGCGGCCGTCGTGCACCTCTTCGACGAAGGCCGGGCCGCTGGCGGCCACCTCGCGGGCGCGGCCGGGGTGCGAGATGAGGTCGAGGACGACCTGCTCGATGGTGTCGGGCGTGGCCTCGACGATCGGCAGCTCGAGGCCGGTGTCGGCCAGGACGCGGTCGCGGACGTGCTGGGAGATGTGCCCGACGACCACGCGGCCGGCCGCCATGGCCTCGCACGCGGCGACGCCGTAGCTGCCGACCCGGAACTGGTCGAGGACGATGTCGGCGTCGCGGTAGACGCCCGGCATGTCCTCGGGGTCGACGCCCTCGACCCGGCGGTAGGTGATGAGGCCACGCTCGGCCAGGCTCTCCATGATGGGGTCGATCAGCTCCGAGCCCTTCATGGCCGACTTGCTCGGCGCGTGCGCCACCACCGGCTTCTCGTGCTCGAGCACGGGCGCGTCGCTGCGCCAGGTGGCGACGTCGACGACCACCGGGCACCAGACCGCGTTGGGCACGTAGTCGAGGAGGTCCGGGGTGGAGACGTAGACCGCGCCGGGGTACGACGTGAACAGCTCGACCGCGCGGGTGGAGTTGCGCTCCAGCAGCTCGACGGTCTCGTCCTCGAGGTCGGGGAACGGCGACCACGGCTCGGTCTCGACGTGCCGGCTGGGGATGCGGACGTCGGAGCCGTGCGCGATGAGCCCGACCCGCAGCCCCTTCGCCAGCATGGGCGGGATGTCGAAGGAGGCGTCCTGGCCGTGCCAGGTGCCGAAGATCGGCCGCGACGCCTCGACCAGCACGTGGGTGTAGTTCTGCAGCACGTGGGTGAGGAACTTCTGCTGCCAGCGGCGGCTGCGCCGGTACGTGCCCGCCGGGATGCCGTAGTCGACCGGGTAGTCGAGGACGCCCTTGAGGAAGGCGTACGACGTCGCCTTCGCGGTGGGCACGCGTTCTTCCAGCGCCCGCGCCCAGCGGGTGCCCTGGCCCGCGAAGTTGGCCGGACCCACCAGCAGCCGGACCGGCGCGTCGAGCCGCGGCGGGAACCCGTCTCGCGTGGCGGGTGCGTCGTCCTCGACTTCCGGCCGGTCGTCTCGGCGCCTGTCTGTTCCCCGAGCCACCGTGTTGCCCTCCACGCCCTTCACGAGATATCGGCCCCGGGAGCTCCCGGGGCTGTTTGCCGGCCGATCGGCGAATATACCCAGTCTCGCAGAGACGCTCCGCCGGTTCCCATCAGATCATCGGGTCGTCTGCCGAAGCCAATCGTCGAGCACGGTCCCGGACACCGTGCCGTCGTGCACCGCGCGGACGAAGCCGGGACCGCGGGCCGCGAGCTCCCCCGCGGCGTCCGGGTCGGCGGCCAGCGCGGCGACGACGTCGGCGAGGTCGTCGGGGGTGGCCTCGGCGATCGGGACGTCGAGCCCGGTGCGTTCGCGGACCCGCTCGCGGACGGCCGTCCCGACGTACGAGACGACGGTGCGCCCGGCCGCCATCGCCTCGCACGCGCCGACCCCGTACAGGCCCATGGTCAGCTGGTCGACGACGATGTCGGCCTCGGCCAGCGCGTCCGGCATGCGGTCGTTCGGGACGCCCTCGAGCCGGCGGTACTCCACGACTCCCTGCGCGCTGAGCGCCTGCATGGCCGCCTCGACGGCCTCGGTGCCCTTGAGCCGCGAGTTCGACGGCGCGTGCACCACCACGGGACGGCGGCGGCCCGGCGACGGCGGCGCCTGCCAGCGGTCGGGGTCGACGACGACCGGCAGCCAGGTGGCGTCCGGCAGGTCGTCGAAGAGGTCCGGGGTGGACACCAGCACCGCGCCGCCGCCCGCCACGAATTCCGTCGCGAACGCGGCGTGCCGGCGGGCCTGCTCCTCCAGCCGCGCGGTGAGGTCGTCGCGGACCCGGAACGGCGACCACGGCTCGCGCTCGGCGTGCCGGCTGGGCAGCCGGAGGTCGGACCCGTGGAAGGCCAGCGCGACCCGCAGGCCGGCCTCCGTCAGCACGGCGATGTCGCCGCTGGCGTCGCGGGCGTGCCGGGCGCCGAACAGCGGCCGCATCGACTCGACGACGGCGTGCGTGAAGGTGCCGAGCACGTACTGCTCGTGCGCCCGCTGCCACGCCGGGTGCGCGTAGACCGGCACCGGGACGCCGTAGTCGTCGGCGAACCCGTAGCTGTTGCGCCGGATGGCGAAGCAGGCCGCCGCGACGTCGTCGCCGGCCCGCTCGGCGGCCCGGGCCCACGCCCAGCCCTGGCCGGCGGAGTTCGTCGGGCCCACCAGCAGCCGCGCGGTGACCGCACGGACCTGCGGGAACGGCTCTTGCGGCGGCAGCGGGCGGCGCAGCCAGGAGACCCGCCGCCGGGCCTCGGCGAGCGCGTCGACGACGGCGCCGGGCAGCCAGCGTTTCGCCGCCGTGCGCAGTGCCATGGAGCCCTCCGGGTGTCGTAGCCTGTCCGTGACATGATGACGCACGCCAGCTCGGGGCGCTCCGGCGCGCCCCAAGACCGCCGGCCGCACCTGCTCTACGTGGCCTGGGGCTTCCCTCCCTGCCGGGGCGGCGGCGTCTACCGCGGCCTCGCCACCGCCAACCGGTTCGCCCGGCTGGGCTGGCGCGTCACGGTGCTGACGGTCGAGCGCGACACCTTCGTCCGGTTCACCGGCACCGACCCCACCCTCGAGGCGCGCATCGATCCCGCCGTCGAGGTGGTCCGGGTGCCGTTCGCGTGGCCCGTCCACGAGCCCGACCTGCGCCGCTGGTCGCGGTTCCGGGCCCGGTTCCCGCGCGCGTGGGCCAAATGGCGGGCCCGCCGCGACACCGTCGCGTTCCCCGAGGTCGGCTACGGCCCGTGGCGCCGCGTCATCGAGGCCGCCGCCGAGCGCATCCACGCCGCCGACCCCGTCGACCTCGTCCTCGCCACCGCCAACCCGCACGTCGCGTTCACCGCCGCCTGGCGGTTGCACCGGCGCCACGGCGTCCCGTACGTCATGGACTACCGCGACGCCTGGCTGCTGGACGTGTTCAGCGGCGGGCGGCTGCACTCCCCCCGCAGCCGGGCGGCCCGCTGGGAGCGGCGGCTGGTGGCCGGCGCGCGCGAGGTGTGGTTCGTCAACGACCCGATCCGCGACTGGCACCGGCGGCTCTACCCGGCGCAGGCCGATCGCATGCACACGGTCGCCAACGGCTTCGACGCCGAGCTGGCGCCGGCGCCCACGGGCGAGCGGCCGCCGGTCGGCGACCGTCCCGTCGTCTTCGGCTACGTCGGCACCGTCACACCGAAGGTGCCGCTGGCCGAGTTCGTCCGCGGCTGGCAGCACGGCCGCGCCACGTCGCCGGCGCTGGCCGGGGCCGAGGCCCGCATCCACGGCTACCTCGGCTTCTACGGCCAGCCGCGGCCCGACCTGCTGGCCGTCATCGACTCCGCCTCCGCCGACGGCGTCAGCTACCGCGGCCCGGTCGGCAAGGCCGACATCGCCGCCACCTACGCGGGGTTCGACGTGCTGCTGCTGATCCTCGGCGCCGGCCGCTACGTCACCAGCGGCAAGGTGTTCGAGTACCTCGCCACCGGCCTGCCCGTCGTCTCCGTCCACGAGCCCGGCAACGCCGCCACCGACGTGCTGCGCGGCCACCCGCTCTGGTTCCCGGTCGCCGACCTGCGCCCCGAGACCGTCGCCGCCGCCCTGGCCGCGGCCGCTGAGGCCGCCCGCTCGGCCACGCCCGAGCAGCGCGCGCAGGCCCGTGCGTTCGGCGCCGGCTACCGCCGCGACCTCCAGCTCGACCCGCGCATCGAGGCCCTGCGCGGCGCACCCGTCGCCGTGGAGGCCGCGTCGTGAAGGTCACCCTGCTCGGCACCGGGAAGCTCGGCCACGCCCAGCTGGCCACCGTCGCCAAGGACCTCGGCCGCGACGACCTCGAGCTGACGCTGATCTCGTGGCAGCCGCCCCTCGGCCCCGTCGCCGACGTCGTGCCGCACGTCATCGTGTTGAGTGGGTCGGGCGCGGCTGCGCCCGCTCCGGCGGCTGCCGCCCCGGCCGCGGCGGCTCCTGCTCCCCCGTCTCCCCCAGTGGCGCCCGCTCCGGCCCGGCCGGTCTCGCGGCTGCGCAAGCTGGTGCGCCAGTACAAGGCCGGCCGGCTGGCGGCGCGGTACTGGTCCCGGTTGCGCTCGCGGCCCGAAGCGCTGGCCGCCGCCACCGGCGCCGACCTCGTCGTGGTGCTCGACAGCCGCGCCCTCCGCGCCGGCTGGCACCTGGCCCGCCGTCCGTCCGCGCCACGGGTCCTCAACGGCGCAGCGGCGGCCGGCCGCGAGCTCGCCGCCCGCTGACCTCGTCGAGCCATTCGTTGGCCGGCCTCTCGTGAACCGGCCTGCCACTCTGCCGAGCCTGCCCACCACCGAGTCGTCGGGAGGCCAAGGGCTGGCGGCCGGGTGGCCGCTAGCGGCTGGCGGCTGGCGACTCGCGGCTCGCGACTGGCGGCGAACGTTCTTGGCCGCGTGCGCGCGGGTCAAGTCCAAAGCCCCCGACCACAGCGAACACCGACCACAACGGCGCGGACTTGAGGCGCGCGTGCGCGGCCAAGACAATGGGCAGCAGGGGGACGGCCAACGGCCGCCAAGCGGCGCACCGCCGCAAAGCGGCCAACTAGCGCAAAGCGGCCACCGACCGTCAGGCCACGGTCGAACGCTGACCGAGCAGTTCGGCGACGGTCTCGGCGAGGAGGTCGTAGGGGGTGCGCTCGCTGAGCTTGCGCTCCGTCCACTCCGCGGCCGCCGCGCGGTAGTCGTCCAGTTCCTCGGGGTGGTCGCTCCAGCGGCGCAGGACGTCGGCGGCCTCGGCGGGGCCGGAGATGAGGACGCCGCCGCCGGACTCGCGGATGACCGAGGTCTGCCGGGGCAGCGGCGTCGACAGTACGGGCAGGCCGCTGGCGAGGTACTCGTACAGCTTGGTCGGCATCGCCTGCCGGAACGCCGGCGTCTCGCGCAGGAACACCAGGCCGGCCCAGGCGCCGCGGGCGATCTGCCAGGCCAGTTCCGGTGGCTGCCGGCCGTGCAGGACGACCCGGCCGGCGACGTCGGGGTGGGCCAGCCGGGCGGCCAGCTGGTCGCGGTCGGCGGCGGCCACCGGGCCGATGAGGTCGAGCGTCCAGGCGGGCGCCCCCGCGACGGCGTCGACCATGTCGAACAGGCCGCGGCTGGCGCGGAGGTCGCCGATGTAGACGGCGCGCGGACGGTCGTCCGGCGGCCCGGGCGAGAGCAGCTGGAGGTCGGGCAGGTTCTCGACGACGAGGCGCCGGCGGGCCTGGTGCGGCGGGATGTGGTCGTCGGCCACGACGGTGACGTCGGCGCCGGCGGCCAGGCGGGTGCTGGCGTGCACGATCATGCGCGCGCCGATGCCGATGAGGCCGCGCGCCCAGGACCGGTCGGACAGCAGCCGGGCGTAGTCCTCGTGGATGTCGACGACGACCTTGCAGCGGCGCACCGACGCGGCGGCGCGGGCCATCGGGACGACGTCGGGGTCGACGGTCATCAGCACGCGGGCGCGGGAGCGCCACGGCAACATGGCCGCCCGCACGGCGCGCCGGGCCATGCCGCCGCGCTGTTCGGTGCGGACGCGGACGCCGGCCGGCCCGCCGTCGGCGTCACCGAGGCCGGCCAGCTCGACGCTCAGGCCGGCCCGTCGCAGCGCCGCGGTGATCTTGTGCAGCCGCGCGTCGGCGACGTCGTGCCCGGCGGACACGATGGCGACGTCGACACGTGGTGCGGCCACGACTCAGAGGTCCTCGAGGCTGAAGGCGTCCTCGCCGACCTTGAGGAAGGTGTTGTAGGCCTCGATGACCTCGTTGGGGGTGCCGCGCATCATCAGCTTGCCCTTGTGCAGCCACACGGCGTCGTTGCAGAGGTCGCGGACGCTGCTGAGGGCGTGGCTGACGAGGAACATGGTGCGCGCGTGCGTCACCAGGTCCTTCATCTTGGCCGCGGCCTTCTGCTTGAACTTGGCGTCGCCGGCCGACAGTGCCTCGTCGATGAGCAGGATGTCGGGGTCCATGTGCACGGCGACGGAGAACGCCAGGCGCTGGAACATGCCGGAGGAGTAGGTGCGCATCGGCATGTCGATGAACTCGCCGATCTCGGCGAAGTCGGCGATCTCTTCGTAGCGCTCCTGGATCTCCTTGCGGCTCAGGCCCGCGGCCAGCCCGCCCAGGACGACGTTCTCGCGGCCGGTGAGCGCCGCGTTGAAGCCGACGCCGAGCGACAGCAGCGTGCTGACCCGGCCGTTGACCTGGATGCGGCCCTTCGTCGGCGGCAGGATGCCGGCGATCATGCGCATCAGCGTGGACTTGCCGGCGCCGTTGGCGCCGATGATGCCGATGGCGTTGCCGTGCGGCACCGAGAACGAGACGTCCTGGACCGCCTGGACCTCCTTGACGGCGCGTTCGCCGCGGCCGAACCGCACGATCGCCGTCTTGAACGTCGGGACACGCTCGAACGTGGTGCGGTACGTCAGCGAGACGTTCTCGACGACGACGGCATCAGGCGTGGCCGATGTGGTGGTCACGGCGCCAACCTCAGAGACGGACGACAAACTCGCGCTCCCTCGACATGAAGAACAGGCTGCCGACGATGGCTGCGGCGGCCGCCCAGGCGACGCCGGAGATCCACAGCGACAGGTCCGGGATCTGCCCGCGGACCAGCAGGTCGGTCCAGCCACCCAGCAGTGAGTACAGCGGGTTGAAGATCATGAGCGACTTGAACCGCTCGGGGGCGTCCTCGGCGAACCACAGCACCGGCGACAGGTACAGCCACATGCGCACGAAGTACGGCAGGAAGCTGGCGGTGTCGCGGAAGTACACCTGCAGCGTGGCGAACATCATCGCCGCGCCCGCGCCGAAGATCGTCAGCAGCAGCAGGAACACCGGCGCCAGCAACATCTCCCAGCGCAGCGGCTGCCCGAACGCGATGTGGATGGGGAAGTACACGATGAGCGTGGGCAGGAACCGGAAGAACGCCGTGCGCACCGCCGACAACGGCAGCAGCAGCCGCGGGAACGACATGTTCAGCAGCAGCTTGCCGCCGCCCACCACGCTGGACGCTCCGGTCTGCAGGCAGCCGGAGAAGTAGTAGAAGGCGAACAGCCCGGCGCACAGGTGCACGAACCGCTCCGCCGCGTCGCTGCTGTCGCCGCCGCGCAGGATGGTGATCAGCACGTAGTACACGCAGGCCAGCAGCAGCGGGTTGAGCACCAGCCAGATCTGGCCGAAGAACGTGTTGGTGTTCGCTGCCCGGATGTTCGACCGCGACATCTCCGCGGCGAACTGCCTGCGGTGCCACAGGGTACGGATGTACGGCCCGAGGCGGGGCAGCCCCGCCCGATGCGGCTCGTACACGTGCACCGACGAGGTGAAATCCTCGTCGGTACGAGTGGCGTTCATCGAAGGCTTGCCTTTCTACCGCGGCCAGGCGCTGGACCGAGTGGATCCGCACCGGATCGGGTCAAGGGTAGACGACACACAGACGAAATATCGCACCCGTGGGCCACACGCGACGATGTATGTCATCTCACGCCGTCCCCAGGTTCGCGTACGCGTCGGCGAGTACGCGGGAGTCGTGCTCCCAGGCCAGTTCCTGCCGTGCCTTGCGCACCGCCTCGACGTAGCCAGTGTAATCGGACGCGACCGCCTCCACGGCCGTGGCCAGCGACGACGCGTCGCCGGGCGTGTAGAGGCGGCCCAGACCGTAACGGAGCACGAAGGAATGGAGTTCCGGGAGGTTCGCCGCCACCACCGGAACGCCGGCCCGGACGGCGTGGAACAGCTTGTTCGGCAGCGCCAGCCGGTGGTTCAGGCAGGTGTCGGTGAGGGTGACCACCGCCACACCCACCTCCTGGTACAGGGTGTCGACCGCGGGCAGCGACATCGGCGGCAGCACCTCGACGCCGGTGGTGTCGAGGCGGTAGCCGGGGTCGGCCGGTCCGGCGACGACGGTGCGCAGCGACGGCAGCCGGGCGGCGGCGCCGACCACGGCCTCGAGGTCGCGGCCAGGGCCGATGCGCCCGGCGTAGGCGAACCCGGCGGGGGTGGCGGGCAGCTCCGGCGGCTCGTGGTCGGCCAGCGGGAAGGTGTTGCGGACGACCCGGACGTCGGGCAGGCCGCGCCCGCGCAGCCGGGCCGCGATGCCCTCGCTGACGGTCAGGACCACCCGGGCCTGCCCGGCCAGCGCGGTCTCCTTGCGCCGTCCGCGCCACCGCGCCACCGGCGTGGGCCGGCCTGGCAGTCCGCGGTCGAACCACAGCTCGTGGCTGTCGTAGACCAGCCGGGCGGACCACCGCCGGGCGAGGTCGGCGCCGAGCGCCAGCGTGTTGTAGTCGTGGGCGTGCACGACGTCGTGGGCCGGCCGGCCGGCCAGCAGCCGGGCGGCGTCGTCACGCCAGCGCCGCTCGGTGCGCTCGCGGTGCTCGGGCAGCAGCAGCCACCGCCCGGACCGGCGCAGCACCGTCTTGGGCCCGGACGACGACGCCAGCGCGGCGCCGCGCGGGGTGCCGGGTGGGCGCATGCCGCGCGACCGCGTCACCGACTCGACGGTGACGCCGTCGCCGGGGTCGAAGCCGTCGGGGACGTCGCGGCCGACGATGTGCACGGCGTGCCCCTCGGCCGTCAGGGTGGCGGCCTCCCGGAGCACCCGCGAGTCGCCGGCCACCGGTGACTGCACGAGCATCAGGACGTTCACGTCGCCGGTCCTCCCGCGGCCGCGGCGTCGCGGTCGGCGCGCCGCGACCGGGCGGCGTCGCGGGACCCCAGGATGAACCCGGCGCCCCAGGTCAGGTGCATCGTCGCGAGGACGGGCGGCAGCCAGGCGCGCGCCTTCGCCGGCAGCCCGCGGCCGGCCAGCAGTGCCGCGCCGGTGACGCCCACGGCGTACCCGGCCGGCGCCAGCCAGCCGATCAGCAGCCACGACGGCCCCACCAGGCCGGCCAGCCCGGCCACCGTCCCGGCGGCGACGGCGACCGTGACGGCGGGTGCGGCGAGGTAACGGACGTTCGCGGTGTCGGGATAGCGGCGGACCACCTCGCGCCGCCACTGGCCGGTCTTGAGGAACTGCCGGGCCAGCGCGCGCAGGTTCGGCCGCGGCCGGTAGCTGACGACGAGGTCGGGCGTGAACCACACGGTCTCGCCGGCCGCCCGGATGCGGTAGTTCAGCTCCCAGTCCTGGGCGCGGACGAAGTGCTCGTCGAAGCCGCCGAGGCGGTCGAGCACCTCGCGCCGGAACACCCCCAGGTAGACGGTGTCGGCGGGGCCGGCCTGCCCGCCGAGGTGGAACTTCGCCCCGCCCAGCCCGAACGGCGACGTGTACGCCCAGGCGACGGCCCGCTCGAAGTCGGTCTGCCCCTCGGCGTTCATGATGCCGCCGACGTTGGCCGCGCCGGTGCGCTCCAGCTCGGCGACGGCGGTGCGGATGTAGTGGTCGGACAGCACGCCGTGGCCGTCGACCCGCACGACGACGCCGTGCCGCGCGGCGCCGAGCGCCGCGTTCAGCCCGGCGGGGGTGCGCCCGGCCGGGTTGGCGACCAGCCGCACCCGGGGGTCGGCGGCGGCCAGCTCGCGGGCGATCTCGTCGGTGCGGTCGCGGGACGGGCCGAGCGCCAGCAGCAGCTCCAGCTCGCCCGGGTACTCCTGGGCCAGCACACCGGCGACGGCCTCGGCCAGGTGCCGCTCCTCGTCGAGCACGGGCATGATGACCGAGACGGCCGGCCACACGCGCTCGTCGGGCGCGACCGGCCGGCCGGAAGGGGTGGGATCGGCGGCGTTCATGTCGGCTGGCACCTTACCCGGTGCCGGCGCCGGGGAGCTCAGTGATCGTCTCCGCGACACCGGGCAACCTCTTCCGGCGGCCAGGCGTCGTCCTCTGTGAGCGAACCCACGGAGGAGATCGCGATGTCCCCACACACCCGTACCCGCCGGCTGCCGCGCACGCTCGGGCTGCTGGCCGGACCCGCCCTGCTGGTCCTCGCACCGCTCGCCGCGACGGCGACACCGACGCCGGAGCCCACCGCCGAGGCCACGCCGGCCGGCGAGGTCGTCCTCGAGGCGACCCTGGACCCGCAGAACGTCTTCGCGCCGCCGGGATCGGTCGTGCCGATCGACGCGGCCGTGACGAACACCGGCACGGCGGAGATGACCGGCGGCAGCGCGAGCTTCGACGTGACCGGCGACGACGTCACCATCGCCGGGGTCGAGGGCGGCGACGGCTGCGAGCAGGTGACGCCGCAGCGGGTCGAATGCCGCACCGACGCCGCCCTGGCGACGGGCGAGACGGCCACGGCGACCTTCCTGGTCCAGTTGCCCGACCGCATGGCCGAAGTGGTCGTGGGCGAGGCCACGCTGCACGTCGTGGGCGGCAACGGCGGCGAGGACACCGTCACGTCGGTCCTCGAGGTCGGCCCGCCCGACGGCTACCACCTGCGGGTCACGGCCCCGGCTTCCGCGGAGGGCGCGGCCGGCGCGACCGTCGCCCTGCTCACCACCGTGAGCAACGACGGCAGCGTCGACATCGACGGCGTGAGCCTGGACGTCGACGTGCCCGCGGGCGCCACCGTCGTCGGCGCCACCGGCCTGGACGACTGCGACGTGGTGAGCCCGCGACAGCTGCGGTGCCATACCGACCAGACGCTGGTGGCCTACGACGGCTACCTCGAGGCCACGGTGCAGGTGCGCTTCGACGACGACGCGGCCGCCGGCGACCTGGGCGTCGCGACCATCCGCGGCGCGGGCGACCAGGGCGACGAGGACACCGTCGACACGGCGGAGACCGCGCTGACGGTGACCGCGGGCGCCGGCGCGGAGACAGGCGGCTACGGCGGCACGGCCTCCGGCGGCGGGACCGAGGCCGGCACGGACGGCGGGACCGAACTGCCGAACACCGGCGGCGACGAGCTGGCCGACACCGGCGCCGCCCGGCTGCCGGTGCTGCTGGCCGGCGTCGTGCTGCTGG
This sequence comes from Jiangella alba, assembly GCF_900106035.1. GTDB lineage: Bacteria > Actinomycetota > Actinomycetes > Jiangellales > Jiangellaceae > Jiangella > Jiangella alba. The sequence goes on along the minus strand of NZ_FNUC01000003.1, from coordinate 144,002 downwards.
CGGCCGGCGCGGTGGTGCTCCTGCGCACGCGCCGCGCCTGACGCCCGGCTCACTCGTAGGAGCACACCGACGACATCTCGACCGGCGTCTGCTCCTCGGTCTCCTCGTCCTCCTCGTCCTGCGCGCCGTCGTCCGTCGGCTCGTCCGTCGGCTCGTCGGTCGACTCCTCCGCCGGCGCTTCCTCCGCCGGCTCGTCGGCGGGCGGGTCGGACGGCTCCTCGGAAGCCGTCTCCGACGGCGCCGGCTTCGCGTCGCCGGACAGCAGCGCGTCGACCTCGTCGTGGATGAGCCCGATGTCCGGGTCGGCCGGCACGATCAGCGGCGGCACGAACTGCAGCGAGGTGATCTCCTCGTCCTTCGCCTTGAGCGCGAGGTCGACGAGGTTGGCGAGGTCCTGGCGCGGGATGTCGGTGGTGATGACCGACTTCGACGCGTCGGCCAGCTCGACGAAGTTCGACAGCACGGTCTGCGGGTCGGCCTGGTTGACCAGCGCGCCGATGACGCAGCGCTGCCGGGCCATGCGCGCGTAGTCGGACGAGCCCTCGCGGGACCGCGCGTACCAGAGCGCGTGGTAGCCGTCCAGCTCCTGCAGCCCGGGCTCGAGCACCTTGCCCTTGTCGCCGATCGGCAGTTCCTCGTTCACCCTGATGGTGATGCCGCCGATCGCGTCGATGATGTCGCGGAAGCCCTGCAGGTCGACGGCCACGTAGTAGTGCACCGGCACGCCGAGGGTGCCCTCGACGGCCTGCTTGACGGCGGTCGGGCCGGGGCCGGACGGGCCCTCGAACAGCTCCGGGTTCTCCTCGCCGAAGGTCCACGTCGCGTTCAGCATGTAGTCGGACTCGTCGCCGTCGCCGGAGAAGCCGCGCGGGAACTCGGCGTCGGCGGGCGTGCCGTCGGGGAACCGGGCGTTCTCGAGGTTGCGCGGCAGGCTGATCATCGCCGGCTCGCCGGTGCGGACGTCGATGGAGACCAGGTTGATGCTGTCCGGCCGCACGCCGACCCGCCCGTCACCGGCGTCGACGCCGAGCAGCAGGATGTTGAGCCGGCCGTCGCTCGCGGCCGCCACCTGCCCGGACGGGAACATCTCGACGACGGCGTCGTGCGCGGCCGTCGCGTACCGGGCGGCCACGAAGAACGGCGTCGACACCATGGCCGCCAGCGCGAGCGTCGCGCCGATCATGATCAGCCGGTGCTTCTGGCTCAGCCCCGGCGGGTGGCCGAGCCGCCACGCGTCCAGCAGCAGCACGATCCACGCGCCCGCGACGCCGAACGCGAGCAGCTTGAACGCCGTCAGCAGCCACGGCCGGACGGCCAGCCCGGCGAGGTCCTGCAGCGGCACCAGCCACAGCACCAGCAGCAGGACGCCGATCAGCCCGCCGTAGATCCCCAGCGCGATCTTGCCGGTCTTCCTGTGCCCCGCGATCAGCTGCGCGCTTCCGGGGGCGACGACGGACATTGCGACCAGCGTCACCGATCGGCGGAACCGCGCCGCCTCGGCCCGCTGGGCCCGTAGCGCTGCCATGGCTTCGCGGCGGGCCCGCACCCGCCGTGGATCCGGCGGACGTGCCGCTGTCGTCATGCACTTCCCCCATCGAACCGGACGTGCCGGCGAGTCCCCGTGCTCGCCGCTTGGCCAGTATCACCACAGGCCGGTCCGAATTCACGGGCGGCACGCCGAGCCCAAGCGCCTCTTCTGTCACATGAGTCACAGGAGTGGGCAGAACTGGCCGTTCGGTTGACTCCGTGTCAGTCCGACGGTCAGGTCGCGTCCCGCTCGCGGCCGGTCGGCCGGTCGGCGCGGTCGGCCCAAGGTCTCGGACCTGTTGACATCAGCGCCAACAGTTGGCGTTCTCGTCACCACCCCGGCAACCACCACCAACTCCCGCCGCCGGGCCGCCAGTCGCCGTCAGGCCGTCGGCGCGGACTCCTCGCGCGAGCGCAGGATCGCCGCGCGCCGGGCCAGCCGATGGGTGCGGCGGATCTCGGCCGGCCAGCCCAAGGTCCCGGACCCGTGACAACAGCGCCAACAGTTGGCGTTCTCGTCACCACCCCGGCAACCACCACAGCTCCCGCCGCCGGGCCACGAACCGCCGGGCCAGCCGGTGGGTGCGGCGGATCTCGGCCAGTCGGCCCAAGGTCTCGGACCTGTTGACACCAGCGCCAACAGTTGGCGTTCTCGTCACCACCCCGGCAACCACTACCAGTACTCGCCACCGGGCCGCGAACCGCCGGGCCGCCAGCCACCGGGCCGCCAGCCGCCGCCGTCAGGCCGTCGGCGCGGCCTCCTCGCGCGAGCGCAGGATCGCCGCGCGCCGGGCCAGCCGATGGGTGCGGCGGATCTCGGCCTCGGCGAACCGGCGGCGGTCCTCGTCGGTCTCCGGCAGCACCGGCGGGACCTCGCGCGGCGCGCCGTCGGGGTCGAGCGCGACGAAGACGAGGTAGGCGTTGGCGACCGCGGTGGCCGGGCGGACCTCGTTCCACGGCTCGGCGACCACCCGCACGCCGACCTCCATCGACGTCCGGCCGGTCCAGTTCACCTTCGCGTGCGCGTGCACGAGGTTGCCGACGTGCACCGGCTCGAGGAACGTCATCTCGTCCATCGACGCCGTGACCGCCGGGCCGCCGGAGTGCCGCTGCGCCACCGCGCCCGCGACGTCGTCGACGAGCTTCATGATGACGCCACCGTGCACGGTGCCGAGCAGGTTGGTGTCGAGCGCGGTCATGATGCGCGACAGGCTGGTCTGCGCGGCGGAGGCCGGACGGCCCTCGGGACTCATGGCCGCCACGCTACGGCTTGACCCGGCCGAAAGCGCGTCGGTACGGTCTGTGACGTGACGCACGGCCACGCCATGATGCGAATGCTGCACTCCTTGTGCGGCCGTTCGATGCTGGCCTGACGCGTCCCTCCGTCAGTCTCTCGGGCTCCCGCACCGCGCGGGGGCCCTTTTTTTGTGCCCACCGAGGGGAAGCATGTATCCGCCGATCACCTACCTCACCGACTGTTCCGACGCGAACGCGCAGGCCAGGCTGACCACCCGCATGGCGGCGCTGTTCGGGCGGTCGCCGGTGCTGCTGCCGCTGGACGGGCCGGCGCCGCTGCGGTCGGCCGGGCTGACGCTGCTGGACGTGCTGCTGTCAACGCGGCTGCTCGGCGAGGACGGCTTCCCGACGGTGACGCTGGTCAACGTGGCGCCGCGGGACGGCCGGTGGCCCAACGGGGCGCCGTTCGGCTGGTTCCGGCACGGCCGGCACACCGTGTTCACGACGTACGACCCGGTGCTGCTGGACCCGGTGCGCCGCTACCTCGGCGTGAGCTCGGTCTCGGTGACGGACGCGGCGACGGTGCTGGCGGCGGCCGAGTGGGCGTCCATCGGCGCGGCCGACGCCGCCGGGCTGGCCACCACGCAGTTCCGCAGCCTCTGGTACCTGCCGCTGCTGGCCAAGTGGGTGCTCGACGACCGGCCGGTGCCGTCGTCGGCCGTCGAGCTGACGGCGCCGGAGCAGCCGGACGGCGTCCACGTCGCGCTCGTCGACAACTTCGGCAACTGCAAGTTGACCTGCACCGCCGCCGACCTCGGCATCGTCGCGGGCGACCGGGTCGCCGTCGGCGCCACGAAGGTGCGCCACCACGAGCGGCTCTCCGACGTGCCCGTCGGCGCCGCCGCGCTGGTCACCGGCAGCTCCGGCCCGGGCTTCCTGGAGCTGGTCGTGAACGGCGGCTCGGCGGCCGCCGAGTTCGGCCTGAGCGCCGGTGATGCCGTGGTCGTCCAGGGCTGACACGCGAGATCGGCAGGTTACAGAGCCGTCCGGCGACGGTATGGTCGAGCTGATGCGACCAGACGGCGAGGCAGGCATGGCGGCATACGGGGCTGACGGCGGTGCCCGGGGGACCGAGGTCAAGGTCACCGAGTACCAGGCCGGCCACGTCCCCGGCGTCTCCTATCGCGGCGGCGTGGCCCACAGCCCGCAGGACGAGCCCGCGCCGGCCCCGGCCGCGGCGGTGCCGAGCGGCACCAGCGTCATGCCGGCCGACGCGTACGGCCCGGCCGAGACCGACGGCGCCGGCGCGCCCCCAGCGGCGCCGCCGCCCACCCGTCGTCGCCGCGAGAGCGCCGAGCCGCCCGGCCGGCCGAAGCGCAAGCGCTCCGGCTTCGTCCGCTTCCTCCGCTGGTTCCTGTCGTTCTGGCTGGTCGTCCTCGTCGCGCTCGGCGCGCTCCTCTGGTACGTGTGGGGCCGCATCGAGAAGGTCGACGCCATCCCGTCCGACCACGGCTCGGCGACGTCCGAGGGCCGGGTGTTCCTGCTGGTCGGCTCGGACAGCCGCGAGGACCTCTCCGACGAGGAGCAGAGCGAGCTGGGCACCGGCAGCGTCGAGGGCCAGCGCACCGACACCATCATGCTGCTGAGCGTCCCCGGCGGCGGCGAGCGCAACGCGCTGATCAGCATCCCGCGCGACTCCGTCGTCGACATCCCCGGGCACGGCGAGAACCGCATCAACGCCGCGTTCGCGTTCGGTGGCGCCCCGCTGCTGGTCGAGACCATCGAGGCGGCCACCGGCGTCGCCATCGACGACTACGTGCAGATCGGCTTCGGCGGCTTCGCCGGCATCGTCGACGCCCTCGGCGGCGTCGAGATGTGCCTCGACGAAGCCATCCAGGACGACAAGGCGCACATCGACCTCCCGGCCGGATGCCAGACGCTCAACGGCCCCGACGCGCTCGGCTACGCCCGGGCCCGTTACTTCGACCCCACCGCCGACATCGGCCGCGTGCAGCGCCAGCGCGAGCTGATCTCGGCCATCGCCGACAAGGCGACGTCGCCCGGCACGCTGATCAACCCGATCGAGCTGACCCGCACCGCGCTGGCCGGCGGCGACGCCCTGGTGCTCGACGAAGACACCGGCCCCATGGACATGTTCGCGTTCGCCCGCGGCATGGGCTCGGTCTCCGGCGGCTCCGGCGACACCATCACCGTCCCGCTGGGCCAGATCGGCAACACCGTCAGCTGGGACCCCGAACTGTCCGGCGAGCTCTGGACCGCCCTGCAGAACGGCGACGCCGTCCCCCAGTCCGTCATCGACGCCCAGCCGTGACGCAGCCGGGGGCGGGTCAGGGGCGGCCGAGCCCCCGGTAGGTCCACCCGGCCGCCCGCCAGGCGTCGGCGTCGAGGCAGTTGCGGCCGTCGACGACGACCGGGGTCTCGACGATGCCGGCCAGCTCGGCGGGATCGAGCTCGCGGAACTCCTGCCACTCGGTGAGGTGCAGGACGACGCTGGCGTCGCGGCAGGCCTCGACGGCGGAGTCGGCGTAGGGCAGCGTCGGGAAGACCTTGCGGGCGTTGTCGGTGGCCTTCGGGTCGTACACGGACACCCGGGCGCCCTGCAGGTGCAGCTGGCCGGCGATGTTCAGCGCGGGAGAGTCGCGGACGTCGTCGGAGTGCGGCTTGAACGCGGCGCCCAGCACGGCGATGCGGCGGTTGGCGACGCTGCCGCCGACGAGGTCGCGGGTGAGGTCGACGACGTACTGGCGGCGACGCAGGTTGATGGCGTCGATCTCGGCGAGGAAGGCCAGCGAGTGCGACGCGCCCAGCTCACCGGCGCGGGCCATGAACGCGCGGATGTCCTTGGGCAGGCAGCCGCCGCCGAAGCCGATGCCGGCGTTGAGGAACTTCCGGCCGATGCGGGCGTCGTGCCCGATGGCGTCGGCCAGCTTGGTGACGTCGGCGCCGGCCACCTCGGCGATCTCGGCCATGGCGTTGATGAACGAGATCTTGGTGGCGAGGAACGCGTTGGCGGACACCTTCACCAGCTCCGCCGTCGGCAGGTCGGAGACGATGACCGGGGTGCCGTCGGCGATGGTCTGCGCGTACACCTCGCGCAGCTTGCGCTCGGCGTCGTCGGACGTCACGCCGAAGACCAGGCGGTCGGGGTGCAGGGTGTCCTCGACGGCGAACCCCTCGCGCAGGAACTCGGGGTTCCACGCCAGCTCCGCGCCGGCGCCGACGGGCGCTGTCTTGGCCAGCCGGTCGGCCAGCGCCACAGCCGTGCCCACCGGCACCGTCGACTTGCCGACCACCAGGCAGGCGGCGTCGAGGTGCGGCGCGAGGGAGTCGACGGCCGCCTCGACGTAGCGCATGTCGGCGGCCAGGCCGTCGCGGCGCTGCGGGGTGCCGACGCACACGAAGTGGACGTCGGCGCCGGCGGCCGCGGCGAAGTCGGTGGTGAACGTCAGGCGTCCGGTGCCGGCGTGCTTGGCCAGCAGCTCGTCGAGCCCGGGCTCGTAGAACGGGGCCTCGCCCCGGGCCAGCGCCGCGACCTTCTCGGCGTCGACGTCGATGCCGACGACGGTGTAGCCCAGCTCGGCCATGCCGACGGCGTGGACGGCGCCGAGGTAACCGGTGCCGATGACGGAGATGCGCATGGTCACGATCATTCCCACCCGTTTGTGTCCGGTTCGTTTGATCGAATGTACAAGCCGGTGCCGAGCACCGCCATGCCGCACTTGCGGTACTGACGCTACTGGCGAGTAGCATCGGACCATGGATGCCGACTTCGACCTGTACCGGCTCAGCGACGAGCACGAGGCGATCCGGTCCGCGGTGCGCGAGCTGTGCACCGACAAGGTGGCGCCGCACGCCGCCGAGGCCGACGAGACCGGCACGTTCCCGCAGGCCTCGTACGACGCGCTCCGCTCGGCCGACTTCCACGCGCCGCACATCCCCGACGAGTACGGCGGCGCCGGCGCCGACGCGCTGGCCACCTGCATCGTCATCGAGGAGATCGCCCGTGTCTGCGCGTCGTCGTCGCTCATCCCGGCGGTCAACAAGCTGGGCACCATGCCGCTGCTGCTGGCCGCGTCGCCGTCCGTCAAGTCGCGCTACCTGCCGCCCGTCGCCGCCGGCGAGGCGATGTTCTCCTACGGGCTGTCCGAGCGTGAGGCCGGCTCCGACACCGCGTCCATGACGACCCGCGCCATCCCCGACGGCGACGGGTTCCGGCTGTCGGGCCAGAAGTCCTGGATCACCAACGCCGGGGTGTCGCAGTACTACACCGTCATGGCCGTCACCGATCCCTCCGCCGGGTCGCGCGGCATCTCCGCCTTCGTCGTCGAGGCCACCGACGAGGGCTTCTCCTACGGGGCGCCCGAGCGCAAGCTCGGCATCAAGGGCTCGCCCACCCGCGAGCTGCTCTTCGACAACTGCTGGATCCCCTCCGACCGCGTCGTCGGCGACCTCGGCCAGGGCCTGAAGATCGCCTTGCGCACGCTCGACCACACCCGCGTCACCATCGGCGCCCAAGCGGTCGGCATCGCCGCCGGCGCCGTCGCGGCAGCCACCGCCTACGTCCAGCAACGCCAGCAGTTCGGCCGTCCCATCGCCGACTTCCAGGGCGTCCAGTTCATGCTCGCCGACATGGCCATGAAGACCGAGGCCGCCCGCCAGATGGTCTACCGCGCGGCCGCCGCCTCCGAGCGCGACGAACCCACGCTGAGCTTCCTCGGCGCCGCCGCCAAATGCTTCGCCTCCGACACCGCCATGGCCGTCACCACCGACGCCGTCCAGCTCTTCGGCGGCTACGGCTACACCCGCGACTACCCGGTCGAGCGCATGATGCGCGACGCCAAGATCACCCAGATCTACGAAGGCACCAACCAGATCCAGCGCATGGTCATGGCCCGCCAGCTGCTCAAAGGGGTGGTGAGCTTCTAACCCCGAGGGCGCGCGTCAATCATCGCCGCGTCAGGGCCCACGGCGGATACGCGTCTCTAGACTCGAGCCGTGGGTTACGAGTTCAACTCCCTGCTGGGTCGGCTCGTGGCTTTCATCGGCTATGACGTCAATGCCACGCACGAGGCCATCGGTAAAGGCGTGAGGCTCGACCTGAGCGGCGGATCCATTCAGCTACGCCCAACCTTAGACGAGCTCGTCGGCCCCGAAATCGCCACGCTCAACAGCTTCGACGACCGAGCGTGGATGACCTGGCGCCCGGGTGAAGAGGCCTTCGAGTACCTGCAACCGGGCAGTTGACCGGCATCACCCGCGACAGGACGGAAGCCATCAAGCGCCTCTGCCGATCGGGATCAAGGCGGCGCGCGAGCGCGCTGCAACTGGCGCTGACGACACGCCATGCGGCTCAGGGTCACGCGATGTCGGCGACGATCATGCCTGTCGTCATCAGTGGTACCTGTGCCACGAGTTCTGCCAGCGGGTTGATGACACTGGTGGGACCCAGACCGACGCGATCCTCATCGCGTTCGCCGGTGACGTCTGCTGACACCAACCACATCCCGGTCTCGCGCACGCGTTCAGCACGGATGGTGTTGTGCAGGTGCTTCCAATGGATCGCGGTCGCGCGGCGCATCATGTTCTGCGCTGGGACGAGGAGAAGCTGTGCGCCCTGCGCCGCGATCGGCGCGGCCGCTTCGGCGAACTGCGTGTCATGGCAGATGTTGATGCCGAACCTGACGCCGTGCAGTTCGAAGGTGGGGTAGGCGTCACCTGCGTGGAACAAGGACTCGCCCGGCACGAGATGGGTCTTGCGATAGACACCCAGGAGCCGGCCGCGTGTTACGACGACCGCGGAGTTGAAGTACCTCTGGCCGTCCCGCTCGATGACACCGAACACGAGCGCCGGCTTGATCCCTTCCAGCGACTTCAGTATCGAATCGAACACCGACGAGCTGAGGTCGAGCGCGCTCTGGCGAATGTGCTGCTCCTCGACCAGATAGCCCTGCAGGAAGCACTCCGGGAACAGCAGCAGATCGACGTCTTGTGCGTCGGCTTTCTTCGCGAAGTCTTCGATGCACTCGAGCGCTGATCCGGTGTCGCCCAGGATCTCCGGCGTTTGGCAAGCGCCGACCCGCAACGTCCCGCGCACGTGGTGATCGTAAGGCGCGAGAGTCGGCAGCAAGCCTGCAGATCCGGCCCAAAAGGCAATGTCGCGTTCTGACCAGCCGCCCTTCGAAGTGGCTACGCTCGCGGCATGGACATGAGACTGGAGCTTGTGGCGGTGCCCGTGACGGATGTCGACCGGGCCAAGGAGTTCTATGTCCGGGCCGGCTTCAACGCCGACCATGACCACGCGGTCAGCGAGACGGTGCGGTTCGTGCAGCTCACTCCGCCGGGGTCGGCCTGCTCGATCGCGATCGGCCAGGGGCTGACCGGGATGGAACCCGGGTCGCTCGACAACCTGCAGATGGTGGTGGCCGACGCGGACGCAGCCCGGGCCGACCTACTCGCGCGCGGCATCGAGGTCAGCGAGGTCGACGACCAGCCGTGGGGCCGGTTCGTCTTCTTCTCCGACCCGGACGGCAACGGCTGGGCGCTGCAGGAGCTCCCGGACTGGTCTGCCGGCGCCCAGACCGGCTGAGTGGTGCATCGGTCGGGTTCGTGAGCGTGCGAAACGACTACGACCGGAAGACGGCCGGCTTGGCCGGCGTCCGAGTCGAGGGCGTCGAGTACTGGGACATGCGCGACGTCGAGCCGCGGGAGTGGGACCACGGCGACTGGCACCACGCTGTCATGGGCGTGGAGCTGACGACCGATGCCGGGCCCGTCTCGGTGGTGTGCACCAACACGTTCCACCCCTACGGCGTCGAGATCTTCGACGAGCCGCTGTCGAAGCTCGTCGTGCGGGGCGACGACGGGCCGGGGAACTGGACGGTCACGGACCATCCCGCGTGGAGATCACGCACCGATCAGCCGATCCTCGCCGCCGGCACCTTCTGGGAACGGCTCGGGTTCGGCCCCGGCAGATACTCCGACGGGAGCATCGCCACCCCGGCTCGGACGGTCGAAGTGCCGGTGGCGCTTCGGCTCGACTTCGCGGCCGGCCCGCTGTGGTTCGTCGCAGGCAACCCCTCCGAGACGGGTGAGGTCTTCATCCCCGGCGACGAGATCATGGTCGTGTTCACGCCCGAGGAGATGCTCCGCATCGGATTCCCGGCGGTGGCCTTCTGACCCCGAGGAGCGTCGAAGGCCGCCGCGGGCTACGGGTGCGGCTGGTCATCGACCGTGGGAGTGAAGTCTCCGGGCCAGCGCTGTGACTCGACATCGAAGTTCCCGCGCCAAGCCACGTTCGGCGTGATGGTGGCCGCGGTGAAGTCGTTGCCGCGAATCACGTTGCGCCGACCGCCCACGGGCTCCGCCGACGTTCCGTACCAGGTGCAACCGTCCATCGTGCCGACGAAGCGGCAATCGATCAGATCGGCCGTCGTGTGGTGGTGACCGTTGAAGCGGCAGCGGTCGAAAGTACAGCCTTCGAAAGTCGCGGCGTCCATGCTGTACCCGCCGAGCCGCTTGAACCGGATGCCCTCGAAACGGCAACCGCGGTAGACGCTGGGACCGCCGGCCCAACCCAGGGTGCCCTGCGCCGCCGCCCCCGAAGCGTTCAAGACGGGCCCGCTGCGTCGCTGGGTGAAGGTGCAGTCCACGAACTCCGACCAACTGGCCACGAAGTGCAGGTCGTCCAACGAGATCGTGAGTCCTTCCGCGTAGGCCTCCGTGACGACCAAGGCTTGGAGGTCCGCGGGCCGCTGAGAGAACGTCGGGAAACTCTGCTGCGACAACCGCCCGCGCCGGTGGATCGCCCCCGGATGGACAGGCAGGCGCGACGGCCGGGTACCGCGCCACCAGTCCGGCGCCTTCCGCATTCGCACGACGGCGATCCTGCCACTCGGCCCAGCTCGAGGCGACGGGCGAAGGCGGGCGGCGATCACGCCGCGCCGTCGCCGCCGATCATGGGGCCGACTTCGCCGTCTTTACCGCAGCGACGGCACACGAGGTACCGCTGGCCGTCCTCGGTGGACAGCCGTTGCCACTTGTGCCAACCCACGAGGCACAGTAACGACCGCCTCATGTCCCGATTGTGGACCTTTGCCCGATATCTGTCGACGGTGAGCGGCGACCTCAGCGCAGCGGGTCGAAGGCCGCGATCTGGCCGGACCGCTGGCCGGTCACCAGGGTCTCGGCCACGTGGCGACCCGTGAGCGGCCCGAGCGCGACACCCCACATGCCGTGGCCGCCGGCGACGTGGACGCGGGGCGAGCGGGTGGGTCCGACCAGGGGCAGGCCGTCGCTCGTGCAGGGGCGCGACCCGACCCACTCGTCGGTGCGCTCGTCCCAGCGCACGCCGGCCAGGCGGGTGCGGGCGGACTCGATGATCGCGGCGATGCGACGAGGATCGCGGGGCGCGTCCGGACGGCGGAACTCCATGGTGCCGGCCACCCGCAGCCGCCCTCGCAGCGGCGTGCAGGCCACCCGCACGTCGGGGAAGTAGACGGGTCCAGCGGGGACGTGGTCGAGCGGCACGCTGAAGCTGTAGCCGCGCCCGGCCTGGACCACCCGGCGCACGCCGAACGGCCGGGCCAGCTCGCCCAGCCGGGCGCCGGTCGCCAGCACGACGGCGTCGGCGCGCACCTCGCCGGAACCGGAATCGACGACGACCTCGCCGCCCAGGTCGCGCACACCGTCGACGGCGACGCCCTCCAGCAGCTTGCCGCCACGGGCGACGACGGCGTCGGCGAGGGCGTGCACGAAGACGGCCGGGTCGATGAAGCGCTGCCCGCGCAGCCGCACCGCCGCCGCCACGCCCGGGCCGAGGGCGGGCTCCAGTTCGCGCGCCGCGGCGCCGCCGAGCACGTCGGCCGCGACGTCCACGCCGGCCGCCTCGATGTGGTGCAGCTCGGTGGTGAAGCCGCGCAGCGCCGCGTCGGACCCGAGCCCGACGAGGAACGGGTCGGCGTCGCGCACTTCCGCGGCGACGCCGCCGCCCACCAGCGTCTCGTAGGCGGCCAGGCCGTCGCGGCCGAGCCCGGCGAACACCGCCATCGACCGCCGCCACCGCCGCGGCGTCGAGTTGCGGGCGAAGCCGGCCAGGAAGCGGATCAGCCCGGCGTCGAACCGCAGCGGCACGTACACGGGCGACGACGGGCTCAGCACCGCCTTGAGTCCGTAGGCCAGGACGGCCGGCTCCGGCAGCGGCGTGGTGAGCGCCGGCGCGAGCCAGCCGGCGTTGCCCCAGGACGAGCCGCCCGCGACGCCCACACCGTCGATGACGGTGACCTCCACGCCACGCTCCTGCAGGAACCACGCGGTGGACAGGCCGACGATGCCGGCGCCGGCGACGACGACGTGCCGCGGTGCGCGGCCGGACGACTGGGCGGACATGGACGAAACCTCCTGGTGAGACGGCTTGTGACCATCGTCACCGGGCGGCGGCGCCGGGTCATTGGCGGCGCGGCCAGCGTTCCCCGTCGCGCGCGGTGCGATCGGCCAGTGCCGCCGCCTTCAACTGCAGCATCAGCGCCAGTCTGGTATCGGCGTCGTCGAGATCGACCCCGACGGCCTCCTGCGCCTTGCGTAGCCGGTTGCGCAGCGTGTTCGGGTGCACGACGAGGTCCGCGGCGGCCGCGCTGACGTCGCCGCCTCGGGCCAGGTAGGCGCGCGCGGTCTTCACCAGGTCCGTGCCCCGCTCGGCGTCGAAGCGCTCCAGCGCGGCCAGCGGGCCGTAGTCGCCGAGGTCGTCGGCCTCGATGACCTCGGCGACCCGGGCCGTGACGACGTCGACGAAGGCGTCCTGGATCGGCAGCGCCACCCCGGCCGCGCCCCGGCCGGCCAGCATGCGGACGATGTTGTCGGCGTCGGACCTGGACCGATGGGCCTGCGCCGGGCCGGGAACCGTCCGCCCGATTCCGGCGACGAGCGGGCCGCCGCCGCGGCGCAGGAAGTCCGCCGCGATGCGGTGCACGACGTCGGCCTCGGCGGGGACCACGACGTACAGCACGCCGTCGAGCACGGCCGAGACCGGCGTCGTCCCCGAGGCGGCCAGCCGCAGGGTCAGCGCGCCGGCCGTGCGGTCGACCCGGGTCGCGTCGGTCGTCGCGACGGCCAGCACGGTGAGCCGGCCGGCCAGCCCGAGCCGGGCGGCCGCGGCCTCCGCGTCGGCCCCGCCTTCGAGGAGTGCGGCGACCTGCTCGCCGGCCCGATCGTCGCGGGCGCGGATGCGCAGGAGGGCGTCGGCGACGATCGGGGCCGCCTCGAGCAGGTCCTTCTCCTGCGCCGCGGTGAGCGTTCCGGGGACGAGCGCCCAGATCGACCCGAGCAGCTCGTCGCCGGCGCGGATGCCGACCACGGCGCGCGGCTTCATCCCGGCGTCGGCGAGGTCGGCGTAGACGACGCCGTCCTGGGTGGCGATGCGGCGGTACACGCCGGCGGCCCGCAACGCCTCGCGGTACTCCGGCGGGACCTGACGGCCGAGGATGGTCGCCGTGCGCGCCTGGTCGGCCGACATCTGGCCGTCGGAGTAGGCCAGGACCCTCGCGTCGTGGTCCTCGATCGTGACCGGTGCGCCCAGCAGGTTCGCGAGCGCTCCCGCCATCGCGAAGAGGTCGGGTGCCTCCGAGAGACTGCGCAACTCGGTTCCTCAGGTCGGTCCTGCGCCGCGGCGGCGCTTCAACTGAGGAGCGTACCGGTGAGGTCGAGCGCCGCGCCGATGATGCTGTCGGTGTCGACGCCGTGGTGACGGTAGACGTCCTCGAGCGAGCCGGACTGGCCGAACCCGGCGACGCCGAGGGCGAGGTGGTCGACCCGGTGGACGGTGGCGAGGAACGCCAGCGTGTGCGGGTGCCCGTCGAGGACGGTGACGAGCGGGCAGGCGCGGCCGGCGGGCAGCAGCTGGTCGAGGATCCAGGACGGGGCGTCGTCGCGGCCGCGGCGGGCCTGGACGGCGCGGAACAGCAGGTCCGGGCTGGTGACGCAGACGACGTCGGCGGCGACCCCGTTCTCGGCCAGCCGGTCGGCCGCGGCCAGCGCCTCGGGGACGAGCGCGCCCATGGCCGCGATGGTGACATCCGGCCGGGCGGTCCGGCGCAGCGGGTAGCCGCCGGCCACGGTCTGGCGGCGGCGCCGGTCCCGGGCGGCCGGGTCGGCGGGCACGGCGGCGAGGGTCTGGTCGACCGGGCGGGTGGACAGCCGCAGGTACGCCGACGAGCCGTCCGGCCGGCCGAGCCGGGCCAGCGCGGCGAGCAGCGTCCACTCCAGGTCGATGGCGAACGCCGGCTCGTAGCTGACGCAGCCGGGCTGCTCCAGCCCGATGGACGGCGTGATGATCGACTGGTGCGCCCCGCCCTCGGGGGCCAGCGTGACGCCGGACGGGGTGCCGACCAGGATCGACTGGCCGCCGGCGTAGATGCCGAACGACCACGGCTCGAGGGCGCGCGCGACGAACGGGTCGTAGAGGACGCCGATGGGCAGCAGCGGCTCGCCCCACCGGCTCCACGTCGCGCCCAGCTCGCCGAGCAGCCCGACCAGGTTGGTCTCGGCGATGCCCAGCTCGATGTGCTGGCCGGTCGGCCGCTCGCGCCAGTGCAGGATGGTCTCGGCGTCGTCGGCGAACCAGTCCACCCGTTCGCGCGGCGACCAGACGCCGACCTTGTTCACCCAGCCGCCCAGGTTGGTCGAGGACGAGACGTCCGGGCTGACGGTCACGACCCGCCGGGCCGCGTCGGGCGCCTGCCGGGTGAGGTCGACCAGCGCCCGGCCGAGCGCGGCCTGAGTGGTCGCGCTGCCGGTCGGCGTCCGGCCGAGGTCCACCGGCAGCTCGGGCGCGGCCGCCGGGCGCAGGTCCGGCGGAGCCAGCCGGTCCGCCGTCGCCGCGCACAGCCGGCCGGCGTCGGTGCCGTCGGCGAACCGTTCCCATGGCCGGTCCGGGTCGACGCCAAGGGTGGCGGCGAGGGCGTGCAGCTGCGCGTCGGTGAGGAGGGCGGAGTGGTTCTGCGGGTGCCCCTCGGTGGGCAGGCCGTGGCCCTTGATGGTGTAGGCGAAGATCACCGACGGCCGGGTGTCGTCGACGGCGCCCAGCGCGGCGTCCAGCGCGGGCAGGTCGTGACCGCCGAGGTTGCGCACCGCGGCCAGCAGGGCGTCGTCGTCGACGCCGGCGAGCAGCTCGCCGACCGCGGCGTCGCCGTCGGGCAGCCGGTCGCGCAGCTCCGCGGCCGTGCAGCGCAGCAGCCGCTGGTACTCGGGGTTGGACATCCGGTCCAGCCGGTCGCGCAGCGCCGCGCCGCCCGGCCGGGCGAACAGCTCGTCCAGCAGCCGGCCGTACTTCACCGTCAGCACCTGCCAGCCGGCGGCGGCGAACATGCCCTGCAGCCGCGGGATCGCGATGCCGGGCACGACGCGGTCCAGCGACTGCCGGTTCACGTCGACGATCCAGACGATCTCGCCCAGCTCGGCGACCTGCGGGTCGAGGATCGCCTCCCAGACCGCGCCCTCGTCCAGCTCGGCGTCGCCGACCAGCGAGTACTGCCGTCCGGTGCCGGACGCGCCCACGTACCGGCCGGCCAGCGCGCCCCAGATCGGCGCCGTCGCCCCGATGCCGACCGAGCCGGTGGAGTAGTCGACCGGGTCCGGGTCCTTCGACCGGCTCGGGTAGCTCTGCAGGCCGCCGTACTCGCGCAGCGTCGTCAGCTTCGCCGCGTCGAGCCGGCCGAGCAGGTAGTTGACGGCGTGCAGGACGGGCGACGCGTGCGGCTTCACCGACACCCGGTCCTCGGCGCGCAGGTGCCGGAACCACAGCGACGTCATGAGGGTGGTCATCGACGCCGACGACGCCTGGTGACCGCCGACCTTCACGCCCGACGGGTTCGGCCGGACGCGGTTCGCGTGGTGGACCATCGCGGTCGACAACCACAGCACCCGGCGCTCGATCTCGCGCAGCGTCTCGAACCGGTCCGCCTCGGGCACCGCCGCGACCATCGTCATCCCGACCTCCACGCCGTTCGGACAGAATGCGCTCGATCACAGCACGACCAGCCCAGGTTGCACCATCTATCGAGTCGAGATTCAGCAGTATGCTCAGGCGGACCACGCCGACCGGGGACGGGAGCGAGCACAATGCCCACGCACGACCGACTCGACGCCACCGACGCGCGGCTGGTGGCCGCGCTCACCGAGAGCCCGCGCGCCACCGTCCTCGCCCTCGCCGACCGGCTGAAGCTCTCCCGCAACACCGTCCAGGCCCGCCTGACCCGGCTGGAGGGTGCGGGCGTCCTCGACTCGTTCGAACGCCGGGTCGTCCCTCGCACGCTCGGCTACCCGCTGACGGCGTTCGTCACCACCCAGGTCACCCAACGCTTCCTCGACGAGGTCGGCGCCGCGCTCGCTGACATCCCCGAAGTGCTGCAGGTCCACGGCATCAGCGGCCCCACCGACCTGCTCGTCCACATCGTCGCCGTCGACGACACCGACCTCTACCGCATCGCCGGCCAGATCCTGGCCATCCCCGGCGTCGAGCGCACCAACACCGCGCTGGTCATGCGCGAGCTCGTCCCCTACCGCATCACCCCTCTCCTCGCGCGTCTCGCGTCCGTACGCTGACGACCATGTCGCAGCGCGAAGCCCTCATCGCGGGGGCGAAGAAGTGTCTGGTCGAGAAGGGCTACAGCGGCACCACCGCCCGCGACATCGCCGGCGCGGCGGCCGCCAACCTGGGGTCGATCAGCTACTACTTCGGCTCGAAGGACCGGCTGATGAACCTCGCCGCGATCGAGCTGAGCAGCGAGTGGGGCGACACCGTCGAGGCGGCCGCGCGGGCGGCGGGCGGCGCGACCCGGGCCGAGCGCCTCGGCGCGCTGCTGACCACCCTGCTGGAGATGATCCCGCGCTCCGGCGACATCCAGGCGGCCAGCCTGCTGGCACTCACCCAGTCGAAATTCGACGACGAACTGCGCGCCGAGATCGCGGCCGGCCATGCCCGCGGACGGGCGGCGCTGGCCGCGATCGTGCTCGGCCGGCCGTCCGTCGACGCGGACTCCCCGGCCGCGCAAGGACTCGGCACGCTCGTCTACGCGCTGGTGACGGGCGTGGTCGCGCAGGCGCTCGTCGACCCCGAGTCGCTGCCCGACGCGGCCTTGCTGGCCGGGGCGCTCGGGGAGCTCGCCGACGAGTGACGGGTCAGGCGGGCGCGCGCAGCCGGCTGACCATGGGGCACTCGAACAGGTCGACGTTCGTGGTGCCGACCCGGTTGAGGTGCCCGACCACGATGCGCCACGACTCCAGCACGCCCGCCTCGGTGTAGGGCACGCCGCGCTCGGCGCAGAACTGCCGCACGATCGGGCGGGCCGCGCGCAGGGTGGAGCTCGGCATGCTCGGGAACAGGTGGTGCTCGATCTGGAAGTTCAGCCCGCCCATCGCGACGTCCACGAACCGGCTGCCGCGGACGTTGCGGCTGGTCAGCACCTGCCGGCGCAGGTAGTCGAGGGTCAGGTCCTTGGGGATCATCGGCATGCCCTTGTGGTTCGGCGCGAACGTGGCGCCCATCGACACCCCGAACACCGCCAGCTGGACGGCCAGGAACGCGGCCGCGATGCCCGGCGAGAGGAACGAGAACAGCGCGACGGGGTACAGCACGAGCCGGGCCAGCAGCAGCGGGATCTCCACCGCCCGGAACTTGACGCGGCCGCGCCCGAACACCGTCCGCAGCCCGCTGACGTGCATGTTCAGCCCGGCCAGCAGCAGCAGCGGGAAGAACACCGTCCCCTGATGGCGCACCCACCAGCCGCCGAACCCCTTGCGCACGCGCCGCTCGGCCGCCACGTCGCTGGTGAACACCAGCACCGACGCCTCGACGTCGGGGTCGACGTCCACCTTGTTCGGGTTGGCGTGGTGCCGGCTGTGCTTGGACATCCACCAGCCGTGGCTCAGCCCGACGACGACGTTGCCCAGCAGCAGCGCGGTCAGCTCGTTGCGCCGGCCCGACACGAAGATCTGCCGGTGTGCCGCGTCGTGACCGAGGTAGGCCACCTGGGTCAGCAGCAGGCCGAGCCCGGCCGCCAGCAGCAACTGCCACCACGAGTCACCCAGGGCGAGGAACGCCGCCACGCCGCCGGCGAACGCCGCCGCCAGGAGCCCGGCCCGGATCGCGTAGTAGACCGGCCGCCGCCGCAGCAGGCCGGCGTCGCGCACGCGCTGGGAGAGCTCCGCATAGTCGGTGACGAATCGTTGCCGCGGACGATCCCGGACGGCATCGGTGCTGGTCATGGCGTCAAGAGCTGTCATGATCGAAATCATACGTACGTGTGATCGGCAGGTCAGGCCGGTTGCCACCCGAGCCTGCGGTAGGGCTAGCCCCACCGCGAGCGCCCGCGACCGCGCCGTCCGCGACGCGCCGGACGACGCGATCCTGCCGATACGGCCGCATTCGGCCACGTCATGCGTCACACTTGTCCGCCATGACCGACCCGACCAACGAGGCGCTCGAGAACGGCCCGGATGTCGCCACGATCGTCGTGACCAGCCGGGGGCCGAAGGGGCCGCACGTGCTGCTCCTGCACCCGGCCGACATCGAGTCCCTCGAGGGCGAGTGGGCCTGGGTGCCGCCCGGCGGCGTCAGGCAGCCGGGCGAGAAGATCGCCGACTGCGCCGCCCGTGAGCTGCGCGAAGAGACCGGCATCGTCGCCACCCCCGAACCCGTCCGCGTCGACGACCCCGAGGTCGCCGTGTACCGCATCGAGCTGCCGTGGGGCACGTCCGTCCAGCTCAGCGCCGAGTACACCGCGTCCGAGTGGGTGCCGGTCGGCCAGGTGGCGAAACGCTGCCAGCCGGCCGACCTGCTCGACACCGTCCGCATCGGCCTCGACGGCTGACCGACGGCGGCGCCCGGATCGCCGCCGCCCCGCCAGCCGGCGGACGCGATCTTGACAGGTCCGCCGGAGTTGATCATGATCCGAAGCGCGGGCCGATCCAGCTGTCGGTCCGCACCACTCGTACGACCGGCGGGGCGCCGTGGTGACCGCCCCGCCGGTTCGCGCCGTCGCCGCCGGGTCTCACCGCAGGTCAACCCACGGCCGGATAGTCCGTGTACCCGACCGGACCCGGGGTGTAGAGGTGCGCCTCGTCCAGCGGGTTCCAGGACAGTCCGTGCCGCAGCCGGTACGGCAGGTCCGGGTTGACGAGGAAGCCGCGCCCGAACGACACCGCGTCGGCCAGCCCGTCGGCGATGACACGCGCCGCCGCCTCCGCGGTCGTGGGCGCCCGGTTCTCGCCGACGTTCGCGATCAACGTGCCGGACCACCGCGGCCGCAGGTCGGCCAGTGCGGGGTAGGCGTCGTCGTCGGTGAGGTGCAGGTAGGCCAGGCCGAGCGGGTCGAGCTCGCCGAGCAACGCCCGGTAGACGGGGGCGAGGTCGCTCTCGCGCATCTCGAACTGCGGGTTGCCGGGCGAGAGCCGGATACCGGTCCGGGCGGCGCCGACGGCGTCCGCGACGGCCCGGGCGACCCGCAGCGGGAAGCGGATGCGCCCAGCCACGCCGCCGCCGTACTCGTCGGTGCGCAGGTTGGTGTTGTCGGCCAGGAACTGGTGCGGCAGGTAGCTGTTGGCGGCGTGGATCTCGACGCCGTCGAACCCGGCCGCGACCGCGTTCGCCGCCGCCGTCGCGTACGCCGCGACCGCCCGGTCGATGTCGGCGCGCGTCATCGCGCGCGGCGTCGGCGGCACCGCCTTCGTCCCGTCCGGCAGATGCACCGGCTCGGTCTTCGCGACGGCCGACGGTCCGGCCGGCGTCGATCCGTCGAACCGCGCGGCCGGGTGCCCATTGCGGCCGCCGTGCATGAGCTGGGCCACGACGACACCGCCGGCCGCATGGACGGCGGCGGTGACCGCCCGCCAGCCGTCGACGTGCCGTTCGCCGCTCAGGCCGGGAACCCGCCACTCGCTCTGCCCCGCCGGCTCGGGCCAGATCCCCTCCGTGACGATCAGCCCCGCGCACGCGCGCTGGGCGTAGTACTCGGCCATCTCCGGCGTCGGCGTCCCGTCCACAGCGGCCCGCAGCCGCGTCATCGGGGCCATCACGATGCGGTTCGGCAGCCGCAGGCCGCCGGCGCCGACCGGCGTGAAGAGGGCGTTCGCAGTCATGCGGCCACGGTAGAATCTGACATTGATGTCAGTTTCAACCCCTGGAGACCCCGCGTGCGCATCGGCGAGCTCGCACGACTGACGGCGGTCAGCGAACGGTCGCTGCGCTACTACGAGCAGCAGGGCCTCCTCGAGGCCACCCGCACCCCCGGCGGCCACCGCGAGTACCCGCCCGCGAGCGTCGACCGCGTGATCCGCATCCAGGAGCTCTTCGCCGCGGGCCTCAACTCCGCCACCATCGCCGAGCTGCTGCCCTGCATGCGCGACGCCGACGGCGGCCCGGCCGCCGACGCGACGCCGTGGCTCGAACAGGAGCTGATCGCCCAGCGCGACCGGCTCGACCGCGCCATCGGCGACCTCGCCCGGTCGCGCGAGGTCCTCGACGACGTCATCAAGGCCGCGACCAACCGCTGACCGGCCGCGGCGGTCAGTCGTCGTCGGTGAGGACGGTGAGCAGGCGGGCCAGTTCGGCCTGCTCCCCCGGCGAGAGCCGGTCGATCAGCTGCGCCACCCCGGCGGCGCGGCTCGCGCGCAGGGCCCGCAGCAGGTCGGTGGCCGGCGGGGTCAGGGCGACGAGGATGGCCCGCCGGTCGGCGGGGTCGGGCTGGCGCGAGACGAGGCCGCGCTCTTCGAGCAGGTCGACCACCGAGGTGGCCGAGCGCGGGATGACGTCGAGCTGACGGGCCAGTTCGCTGACCCGCAGCGGCGAGCCGGCCGCGTGCAGCAGCCGCAGCACCCGCAGCTGGCCGGGCGTGACGCCGGCGCGTTCGAGCTCGGCCCGGGACGCCCGGCGAAGGCGGCGGTTCGCGCTGGTCAGCAGGTCGGCGATGTGCCCGGCGAGCTCCCTGTCCACGCCGTCATCCTAGCACCGATTTGCGAGAAAGCCTCTTTAGGAGGTAACCTCTGTATCAACACAGACTTTCAAGGAGGTCGCCATGGATGACTCCACTCGCGGCGGCCGGACTCGCTCCTTCACCAAGGACCGCTCCGTCACCGCCCACAAGCTCGCGCCCGGCACCGTCCGGCGCATCCTCACCTTCGCCCGCCCCTACAAGAAGCAGCTCGCCGTCTTCCTGGGCCTGATCCTGGTCGACGCGCTGCTCGGGGCGGCCCAGCCGCTGCTGTTCAAGCTGATCATCGACGAGGGCGTCCTCAAGGGCGACCAGGGCCTGGTCATCGGCCTGGCCGTCGCGGTCGCCGGGCTCGCCGTCGTCACGGCGGCCATCGGGCTCACGCAGCGCTACGTGTCCGCGCGCATCGGCCAGGGGCTGGTGCACGACCTGCGCAGCCAGGTCTTCGCACACGTCCAGCGCATGCCCATCGCGTTCTTCAGCCGCACCCAGACCGGCGCGCTGGTCAGCCGGCTCAACGGCGACGTGCAGGGCGCCCAGCAGGCGTTCACGTCCACGCTGTCGACGGTGGTCGGCAACATCGCCACGACGGCGACGGTGCTGGCCGCGATGTTCGTGCTGTCGTGGCAGATCACCGTCGCGGCGCTGGTCCTGGTGCCGCTGTTCGTGCTGCCGGCCAAGCTCGTCGGCCGCAAGCTCGCCGACCTCACCCGCGAGCGGTACGAGCTCACCGCCGACATGGGCCAGACCATGACCGAGCGGTTCAACGTCGCGGGCGCGCTGCTGGTCAAGGTCTTCGGCCGGCCCGAGACCGAGTCCGCCGAGTTCGACGAGCGGGCCGCCCGGGTCCGCGACATCGGCGTCACCACCGCGGTCTACTCGCGGGTCCTCATGACGTCGCTCGGCCTGCTCGCCGCGCTGGCGACGGCGTTCGTGTACGGCCTCGGCGGCGCGCTCGCCATCGCCGGCACGCTCGGCGTCGGCACCATCGTCGCGCTGACGGCGTACCTCGGCCGGCTGTACGGGCCCATCACGTCGCTGTCGAACCTGCAGGTCGACATCATGACCACGCTGGTCAGCTTCGAGCGGGTGCTCGAGGTGCTCGACCTCGAGCCGATGGTCGCCGACGCGCCCGGCGCGCGGCCGCTGCCGTCCGACGCGGCGTCGGTCGAGTTCGACCACGTCGACTTCGGCTACCCGGCCGCGTCCGAGGTCTCGCTCGCGTCGCTGGAGTCGGTGGCCGGGCTGGCCAGCACGCCGGGCGGCCAGGTGCTGCACCACGTCACGTTCACGGCGCGGCCGGGCGAGATGATCGCGCTGGTCGGGCCGTCCGGCGCCGGCAAGTCCACCGTCACCCACCTGGTGTCGCGTCTGTACGACGCCACCGGCGGCACGGTGCGCGTCGGCGGCCAGGACGTCCGCGACGTCACCCAGCAGTCACTGCGCGACGCCATCGGCGTGGTCACGCAGGACGCCCACCTGTTCCACACCACGCTGCGGGCCAACCTGGGCTACGCCCGGCCCGGCGCCACCGACGACGAGATCTGGGCGGCGCTCGACGCGGCGCAGATCGCCCCGCTGGTGCGGTCGCTGCCCGACGGCCTCGACACCGTCGTCGGCGAGCGCGGCTACCGGCTGTCCGGCGGCGAGAAGCAGCGGCTGGCGCTGGCCCGCCTGCTGCTCAAGGCGCCGCGCATCGTCGTGCTCGACGAAGCCACGGCACACCTCGACTCCGAGTCCGAGGCCGCCGTGCAGCGGGCCCTCGAGACCGCGCTGGCCGGACGCACGTCGCTGGTCATCGCGCACCGGCTGTCCACCGTCCGCGACGCCGACCAGATCCTGGTGGTCGACGACGGCCGCATCGTCGAGCGCGGCACCCACGACGAGCTGCTGGCCGCGGGCGGCGCGTACGCCGACCTCTACCGGACGCAGTTCCGGTCGCAGGAGGCGCCGGCAGTGGCCGTCGCCTGACCGAGCACGACGTTGCGCACGGTCACCTGGTCGCGCAGCCGGCCGTCGACGTAGCGGCGGAACACCGCGTCGAACGGCACGCCCACCGGCAGGTCCCGGGACGGCACCAGGTGCCACCGCCACGAGCCCTGGTCGGCGCGGCCGTACTCCTCGCCGCCGACGGTGAGCGTGACGACCCCCGTGCCGCTGCCGCCGGTGAACGCCGGCCGCGCCTTGACGCGTTCGGCGGCGGACAGCGGGAACACCGTCATCGATTCGGACCGGACCACGGTGGTGCTGCACGGGTCCGGCCGGCTGCGCGGCGCGAGGGCCGACCCGATGACGCCGCCGCTCTCGGCGCCGCTGAAGAACCGCCGCTGGGTGGCGTCCTCGTCGGTGTCCCACGTCCAGTACAGCCAGCCGGAGATGCCGTAGTCGCAGCTGCCGACCTGGTGCGCCACGAGCGCCGTGCGGGCCTGGTCGATGCCGCCGAACCACCGGCGCTCGGTGCCGAACTCGCCGTTGATCACCGGGCCGGCGACGCTGCCCCACTCCATCGAGCCCAGCGACGCCGCGAGCGTGCGGCCGGTGGCGAGGTAGGTGTGGATGTCGAAGAAGTCGAGGTCCGACCGGCGCGTGACGGCCGAGACGCGCACCGGGTAGCGCGGGTTGGTGCAGCGCACGCCGCCCGCGCACCGGCCGGACAGACCGTCGAAGCCGCGGCCCTCGACGGCGAGGTTGGTGAACGCGCCCATGGTGACCATGAGCTCCGGGTCGACCGCCTTGACGGCGGCGACGCCGCGGTCGGCGTAGGCGACGAACGCGTCGTCGGCGGCGGCCTGCCGCTGCGCCGGGACGGCCATGTCGTAGCTGCGGCCGGCCACCGTCACCGTCCCGGAGAACCGGTCGAACGGCGCCTCGGTGAAGTGGAGGTACGCCTCGTTGTCCAGCTGCAGGGCGAGGAACGTGCTCATGAGGTCGCCGAGCCGCCGCGTCATCTCGACGGTGAAGACCCGCAGGTACTCCTCCTTCGCGCGGATGTACCCCTCGTACATGAACGTGCGGTTCCGGCCGTCGACGTTCACCGGCTGCGGGCTGCCGACGATGATGTCGCGGTAGTAGCCGTTCTGCGGGAACGCGTCCATCGACGGCAGCACGTAGACGCCGTAGCCGGCGGCGCGGCGGACGAAGTCGGCGAGGTTGTCGAGGTACGCGGCGTTGGCCGGGCTGAGGTCGGCGTTGCCGTGGCCGAGCCCGTGCCCGCGGCCGATCAGGTTGTCCTGCCCGTTCCCCGGGTCGACGAAGATCCGGACCGTGTCGTACCCCTTCATCGTGAGCTCGGCCAGCGCCCGGTCGGCCCGGGCGGGGTCGTACCGCCCCGGCTCGAACGTCGAGTGGTACGGCGACTCCGGCTTCGACGGCATCGGCGTCAGCCGGACGTAGTTGAAGCCGCGGGGCCGGAACGCCTCGCCCGTCTCGGTGTTCACCAGCGTCCGGTCCGGCCCGGCGGCGATCCGCGGCAGCGGCTCGGTGACGTCGGCGGACGCGGCGGGCGGGCCGGACAGCGTCACGGCGGCCGCGAGGACGGCCAGCGAGGTGGCCAGTCGGGCGGTGCGGTTCACGAACGGGCTCCCCTTGGAGGTCGGCGACGGCCGGAGCCTACGGGCGGCCTGCCACCAGCGGCGATCCGTCCGGTGCGCCGTGTGCGGACATGGCCTGGCCGGGCCCGGAGCGACGGCTACAGTGGGGCCGGTGCCCGATCCCCGATTCGCCGTCAACTGCTCGATCCTGCTGACCCAGCTGCCGCTGCGCGCGCGGCTCGACACCGTCCGCGCGGCCGGGTTCGAGGCGGCCGAGTTCTGGTGGCCGTTCCCCACCGCGACGCCCGCCGACGCCGACGTCGAGGCGTTCGTCGACGCGGTCCGGGCGTCCGGGCTGGCGCTGGCCGGGCTCAACCTGTTCGCCGGCGACCTGCCGGCCGGCGAGCGCGGCGTCGTGTCGTGGCCCGGCCGCGAGGACGAGTTGCTGGCCAGCGTGCGGGTGGCGGCGTACGTCGGCGCCGAGCTGGGCTGCCGCCGCTTCAACGCGCTGTACGGCAACCGGCTGCCCGGCCACGACCCCGCCGAGCAGGACGCCGTCGCCGATCACAACCTCGCGGCCGCGGCCGCCGAGCTGGCCGGCGCGACGGTGCTGCTCGAGCCGGTCAGCGGCATCGACGCCTACCCGCTGCGCACGGCGGCAGACGCGGTGGCCGTCGTCGATCGGGTGGGCGCGGCCAACGTCGGCCTGCTGCTCGACGTCTACCACCTGGCCGTCAACGGCGACGACGTCGCGGCCGCGATCGACCGGTTCCGCGACCGCATCGCGCACGTCCAGCTGGCCGACGCGCCCGGACGCGGCGCACCCGGCACCGGGACGCTGCCGCTGCGGGCCTGGATCGACGACCTCCTCGCCGGCGGATACGACGGCTGGATGGCACTGGAACACGTGAGCGCCGACGCGGACCCGTTCGCGTGGCGCACGGAAGGGAGCTGGCGATGACGGCCATCGGCTTCATCGGGCTCGGCGTCATGGGCGGGCCGATGGCGGCCAACCTGGTGCGGGCCGGGTTCGACGTGGCCGGGTTCAACCGCAGCCCGGCGAAGGTCCAGCGGCTCGTCGACGTGGGCGGGCGCGGCGCGGCGTCGGCGGTCGCGGCGGCCGAGGGCGCCGACGTCGTCATCACCGTGCTGCCCGACTCCCCCGACGTCGAGGCGGTGCTGCTGGACGGCGTGCTCGACGTGCTCGCGCCCGGCGCCGTCGTCGTCGACATGAGCACGATCCGCCCGGACGTCGCCCGGTCGCTGGCGGCGGCCGGCGACGAACGCGGCGTGCGGGTGCTGGACGCCCCCGTCAGCGGCGGCGAGCAGGGCGCCGTCGACGCGACGCTGTCGATCATGGTGGGCGGCGACGCCGCGGCGTTCGAGGCGGTCCGGCCGGTGTTCGACGCGCTCGGGCGCACCGTCGTCCACGTCGGCCCGCCCGGCGCCGGGCAGACCGTCAAGGCGGCCAACCAGCTGATCGTCGCCGGCACCCTGCAACTGGTCGCCGAGGCCCTCGTCTTCCTCGACGCCCACGGCGTCGACCGGTCCCGGGCGGTCGAGGTGCTGGCCGGCGGCCTGGCCGGCAGCGCCGTCCTCGACCGCAAGGCGGCGGCCATGCTGGCGCACGAGTTCACCCCCGGCTTCCGGGTCGACCTGCACCACAAGGACCTCGGCATCGTCACCGCCGCCGCCCGCGACGCCGGCGTCGCCATCCCGGCCGGCTCCCTCGCGGCGACGCTGATGGCCGCGCTGCGCGCCCAGGGCCACGGCGACCTCGACCACAGCGCCCTCCTCCTGCAGGTCGAGCAGCTCTCCGGCCGCTCCGCCCCATGATCATCAAGGATCCGTGGTGTCATCGCGCCACCGATCCTTGATGACTAGCTCTATCCACAGATCGTGCCGCGGGTCTGGCGCGACGGCCGGTGGGTGACCAGGCTCGAGAGGTGTCCGATCTCGACGAACTGCGCGCGTTGCAGCACGGTGTGGTCAGCCGCGCGCAGGTGCTGGCGGCCGGCGTGACGGTCGACGCGCTCCTCTGGGCGATCCGGTCGCGACGGTGGCGGCGCGTGCACGCCGGCGTGTATGCCACGTTCACCGGGCCGCTGCCGTTCGAGGCGCAGGTGTGGGCGGCCGTCCTGCGCGCCGGTCGTGGCGCCGCCGCGAGTCACCGCACCGCCGCCTACCTCGATGGCCTGTGCGACGACGCCGGACCGGTCATCCACGTGACGGTGCCTGCCAGCCGTTACGTCGAGCCGCGCATCGACGGCGTCCGGGTCCACTTCGCGCGCCGGCTGCCGACCACCCGGCACCCGTCGAAGAACCCACCCCGCACGCGGATCGACGAGACCGTGCTCGACCTCGTCGACGTGGCGCCACACCCGCGCGAGGCGGAGGGCTGGGTGACGGCGGCCTGCCAACGCCGCCTCACCACGCCGGACCGTCTGGCCGACGCGTTGGCACGACGCAAGAAGATCCGCTGGCGGCCCATGACCGAAGCCATGCTCGCCGACGTCGCCGACGGCGCCCAGTCACCGCTGGAGCTGCGCCACCTGCGACGGGTCGAACGCGCCCACGGCCTGCCCGCCGGCTGCCGCCAACGCCGCATCACGGGAAGCCGGGTCAGCTGGATCGACGTCGACTACGACGAGTACCGGGTGCGCGTCGAACTCGACGGGCGGATCGGCCACACCGGCGAGGGCCGCTTCCGCGACCGGCGTCGCGACAACCGCGCCACCGTCGACGGCCACGCCACCCTGCGCTACGGCCACGCCGACGTCTTCGGCGACGCGTGCGGCGTCGCCGCCGAACACGTCCGCGTCCTGCGCGCCCGCGGCTGGACCGGACGCCCGCGATCGTGCGGCCCGTCCTGCCGCGTCCGCTTCCATGATCATCAAGGATCGGTGGGCCGATGACACCACCGATCCTTGATGATCATGGAAGGGTGCCGGTGTAGGTGAGGACGAAGGTGAGACTCGGCACCAGGAAGAGGACGGCGACGGCGATGATGCCGCGGAAGGTCCGCTCGGCCCGCACGAGGCGCCGGTAGGCGAGCACCAGCAGCGGCACCAGCACGATCTCCATCGGCAGCATCGACCGCGGGATCACCACGTCGGCCGCCGACATCGCCAGCGACAGCAGCCCGGCCGCCAGCCACAGCCCGAGCCCCAGCAGGTACGCCCGCCGCGGGCCGAGCCGCACGGCCAGCGTGGTGTAGCCGCTGGTCCGGTCGGCCTCCAGGTCGGCCAGCGTCGTCGGGACGTACAGGGCGGCGCCGACCAGCGTCCCGAGCACCGCCATCGGCCACGGGAACTCGGCCAGCGGCCGCAGCAGCGACCACCCGGCCAGCTGCCCGGCGGCGCCGATGGCCAGCGCGTTGACGGCGACGTCGAAGCCGGGGCGGGCCTTGAGCCGCAGCGGCGGCGCGCTGTACGCCCAGCCGACCAGCAGCACGACCGCCGTCCCGAGCGCGAAAAGCGGCCCCGCGAACAGCGCCGCGGCCACCGCCAGCACCCCGGCCACCAGCGCGATCAGCTGCGCCGCCGCCGGCGTCAACCGGCCGCCGACCAGCGGCGACCCGGCCTTGCGCGGGTTCAGCCGGTCGCCGCGCAGGTCGTGCGCGTCGTTGACGGCCAGCACCGAGATCCACACCAGCGGGCCGATCACCACCGCGCCGAGCGCCAGCACCGGCCAGTCCGCGACCGGCGGGACGAGCCGCTCCGTCGCCAGCACGACGCCCAGGTAGTAGGGCAGCAGCGAGACGAACCAGAACCACGGCCGGCCGATCGCGAGGACGTCGCCGGCCAGCTGACGAGGCCGGGCCGGCCCGGACCGAGTGCGCACAGTCGTCATACCGACGATGCTTCCGGTCCGGGTCCGGCCCGGCCTCCCCCGTAGGAGGGGTCGGGTGGGCCGTCGCTACCCCTACGGGGTGAGCGCGGCCGCGAGCCGCTGCGCCGCGGCCTCGGCCGTGACGCGGGCGGCGCCGTGCGTGAGCAGGTAGTGCTCGCCGAGGACCTCAGGCAGCGGGTTGACGTCGTGGTCGACGACGATGAGGTCGGGCCGGGCCGCCCGGGCCGCCTGCACCGCCGCGACCTGCCACGGACGCCGTCGCACCCCGCGCACACCGACCACCAGCCGCCGCGACGGCAGCGCCGCGAGCACCGCGGAGAGGTCGGCCGTCGACGCCGTGACCCGGGCCAGGACGGTGCCCGGCAGGCGGTCGACGAGGTGCCGGCCGACGCCCCACGGGATCGGGCCCGCGGCCATGGACGGGTCGTCGTCGAGCTCGACCACCAGCGGCGGCGCGGTGAGCGTGATGTCGCCGTGGACGGTGACGGCGCGCCGCGCGGCGTCGGCCGCGGACCCGTACAGCACCGGCGACGACGCCGCGTCGAGGACCCAGCCGCGCAGCGCCCGGACCCGTCCGGCCGCCTCGGCCAGCCGCTCTTCCGGCAGCCGCCCGGTGCGGACGGCGTCGACCAGCGCGGCCACCATGGCCTCGACGGTCTCGGGGCCGACGGTCTCGCCGCCGACGCACAGCGCGTCGACGCCGGCCAGCAGCGCCAGCACCGCGCCCTCGGCGTGCCCGACGGTCTGGCTGATGGCGTACATGTCCATGCCGTCGGTCATCACCAGGCCGTCGTAGCCCAGTTCGTCGCGGAGCATGCCGGTGATGACCGGCCGCGACAGCGTGGCCGGACGGTCGCCGTCGAGCGCGGGATACCGGATGTGCGCCGTCATGACGATCTTGACGTCGGCCTTCACCGCCGCGCGGAACGGCGGCAGGTCGCGGGTCTGGATGACGTCCAGCGGGTCGTCGATGGACGGCACCACCAGGTGGCTGTCCTCGCTGGTGCCGCCGTGGCCCGGGAAGTGCTTGGCCGTGGCGGCGACGCCCTGCGCCTGCTGTCCCGCGATGTACGCGGCGACGTGCCGCGCGACGAGGTCGGGGTCGAAGCCGAACGAGCGCACCCCGATGACGGGGTTGAGCGGGTTGGAGTCGACGTCGGCGACCGGCGCGAGGTTGAGGTCGATGCCGCAGGCGCGCAGCCGGGCGGCCACCTCGGCCGCCACCCGCTCCGTCGCCTCGGGGTCGTCGAGCGCCCCGAGCGCGGCGTTGCCGGGCAGCATCGACCCGGCCGCGACGTCGAGCCGCGTGACGTCGCCGCCCTCCTCGTCGATGGCGACCATGAGGTCGGGGTTGATCGCGTGCAGCGCGCCGGTCAGCGCGGCCACGCCGGCGTCGCCGCGGTCGGGGTCGACGTTGCGGCCGAACAGCACGACACCGCCGAGTCCCTCGGCCGCCATGGCGGCCAGCCACGGCGGGACGTCGTGGGCGCCCAGGAAGCCGGGGAACAGCGTGGCGAGGGCGAGGCCTCGCAGGTCACTGGCGTTCATGTCAGCCCTTCACCGCCCCTGACACCAGACCCGAGGTCATGCGGTGCTGGACGAGCAGGAAGAAGATCATCACCGGCACCGCCACGAGGACGGATCCGGCCATGATACCGGCCCAGTCACTGACGCGATTCGCCTCGGTGAAGGTGCGCAGCCACAGTGGAAGAGTCATGTTCTCCGGTCTCGTCATGATCACTAGGGAGAGGGTGAACTCGTTCCAGGCCTGCAGGAACGCGTACACCCCGCTGGCCACCAGACCCGGCGCCAGCAGTGGGAACGTGATGCGGAAGAAGGCCTGCAGGCGGCTGCAGCCGTCCACCAGCGCCGCCTCCTCCAGATCGCGCGGCACGCCGTTGACGAACCCGCGCAGCATCCAGATCGTGAACGGCACCACCGCCGCGATGTAGAGCAGCGACAGCCCGATCACGTTGTTCAGCAGCTGCCAACCTTCCAGCAGCTTGAACTGCGAGATGAACAGGCCCTCCGCCGGGATCATCTGGATGATCAGCACCGCCAGGATGAAGCTGCGCCGGCCCTTGAACCGGAACCGCGACAGCGCCAGCGCCGCCAGGAACGCGAACAGCAGCGCCGCCACGACGGTGAGCCCGGTGACCATCGCGCTGATCCGCAGCGTGTCGAAGAAGTTGCTGTCGAACACGCGGCCGTACGCCGACACCGTCCCGTTCAGCGGCACGAACGACGGCTCGGCGGAGCGGATGCGGTTGTACGGCAGGAAGGAGCTGTTCAGCATCCAGTAGACGGGGAACATCCAGAGCAGCGCGATGACGACGGCCAGGACGCCGAACGGCCGCTGCCTGGTGCGGATGCGGGTGCTCACAACTCCTCCTCACGGACCAGGATCCGGACGTAGTACAGGCTCAGCACGACGGTCAGCAGCAGCACGAACCACGACGCGGCCGCCGCCAGCCCGAACTCGCCCTCGCCCAGCCCGAGCCGGTAGATGTACGTGCCGATCAGGTTCGTCTGCGAGGTGATGCCGCCGGCGTCCTGCAGCACGAAGATCTGGGTGAACACCTTCAGGTCCCAGATGATCTGCAGCAGCGCGACGATCAGCAGCACCGGCTTCACCAGCGGGACGGTGACGGTGCGGAACCGCGCCCACGCCGAGGCGCCGTCGATCTCGGCCGCCTCGTACAGCTCGTCCGGCACCTGCGTCAGGCCCGCGTAGACGGCGAACGCGACGAACGGCACGCTCATCCAGACCACGATCACCGTCGCGACGACGAAGAACGACAGCTGGTCGACCAGCCACGAGTGCCCGGCGAACCGGTCGAACCCGAGGTTCGTCAGCACCCAGTTGATGACGCCGTACTGCGCGTCGAACAACCACTGCCACACCGTCAGCGCCGCCAGGTGCGGCATCGCCCACGCCAGCAGCAGGCCGATCTGCAACGTCAGCCGCGGACCCCGCGAGACCAGCGTCATCAGCACCGCCAGCGCGGTGCCGATCACCATGGTGATGGCGGCGTTCGCGAAGCAGAACAGGATCGACCGGAAGATCACCGTCCACAGGTACGAGTCGGTGACCAGCGTGATGTAGTTGTCCAGGCCGACCCACTCGGGCGGCTGCCCGAACTGCTGGGCCAGGCCGTACTCCTGGAACGACATCACCGCCTGGCGGTACAGCGGGTAGCCGAGCGCGGCGACGAGCACCGCCAGCGCCGGCAGCAGCAGCACGTAGGGCAGCGGTGAGCGTCGCGGCCGTCGAGGCCGGCGGGGTGTCACGTCACCCGCCGGCCCCCGGCCGGTCCGTGGGTCCTGTGGCGGTGCCGGGGGGACGGACCGGCCGGGTCCCTGGTCCCGGCCGGTCCGCCCAGCTCGGCTAACCGAGCTGCTCGGCGATGGTGGCATCGGCTGCCTCAGCCAGCTGCTGCACGTCGCCACCATTGGCGATGTTGACGAACAGGTCCTCGAGCACCCGGGAGCCCTCGACGGTGGCCCAGTTGGCGGCCGCCGGGGTGAGCTTGGCGTTCGTGACCGCCTCGATCGTGGCGGCGGCGAACTCGTCCGTCCCCAGGCCGTCGGCCAGCGACACCTTGGCCGGGGTGAGGCCGTTCTCGGCGTACTGGCTCTGGAACTCGTCGCTGAGGATCAGCTCGAGCAGGTTCTCGGACAGCTCCGGGTTCTGCGACTGGGCCGAGATGGCGATGTTCGAGCCGCCGAGCAGGACGGGGGCCGGCTCGCCGTCGCTGCCGGGCAGGGCGAAGACGCCGACGTTGGCGATCATGTCCGGGCAGCCGGCCTCGGGGTCCTCGATCTGGCCGCGCAGCCAGCCCGGACGCAGCATCATGCCGACCTCACCGGCGCAGAACGGGATGTGGCCGTCGGCCTCGTTGGCGTCCTTCGGCGCGCCGGAGGCCTCGTTGAACAGCCGCTGGACCAGCTGGAGTCCCTCCTGCGACTCGTCCGTCGACAGCGCGCCGCTCCACTCGCCGCCGTCCTCGACGGCGAAGTCGCCGCCCGCGTCCCACAGGAACGCGGCGCCGTCACGCCAGTCCTGGCCAGGCAGCCAGAAGCCGGAGAAGTTCGGCACGGACGCGTTGTCCTGCTTCAGCTTCACGGCCGCGTCGACGAACTCCTGCATGTTCGTGGGCACCTCGATACCCGACGCCGCGAACAGGTCCTTGCGGTAGAAGACGTAGGACGAGCCGGCGTACAGCGGGACGGCGAAGGTCTTGCCGTCCACGCTCCCCGCGTCGACGAACCCCTGGAGCAGGTCGTCGCCGCCGAGGTCCGGCACCAGGTCGGTGATGTCGGCGAACGCCCCGACCGTGGTGAACGTCGGCGCCTGGGTGTTGCCGACCTCGACCACGTCCGGTGTCTCGGACTCGCTGCCCAGCGACGTCGTCAGACGGTCGACCAGGCCCTCCCACTCCTGCTCCTCGATGACGAGGGTCGAGCCGGGGTTCTGCTCCGCGAACTCGGCGATCAGCCAGTCGCGCATCGGCTGGGGCGTGTCCGGGCCGTTGAGCCACAGCCGCAGCTCAGCGGGCTCCGGGGCGTCGGCGGTCTCGCCGCCGGCGGCGGATTCGGTGGTGTCGTCGTCGCCGTCACCGCATGCGGATAGGGCGAGCGCCGCGGCGGCCAGGCCGGCGGTGAGACGAAGTGCTCTGTTCACGGCGGTTCCTCCGGTTCGGCCCGAGCAGGGCGCGTGACGGTGAACTGGAAGCTAACCTTCCAGTAATTGTGCCTACTGTAAGGTTTCTTGCCAGTCTCGGTGATCACGTTTCCGTAACGTCCCGCTACCGAATGAGCAGCCAGCGGGGATGGGCCGGAATACCTGGGCCGGCTGGGAGCCCCGGCGGCCGGCTGACAGCGGCCCGGGCGCGGGGGCGGCGGCCTGGGCACGGGGGCTTGGGCGCGGGGGGCCTGGGCGCGGCGGCGGGAGCGCGGGCACGGCGGTGGCGGCTGACGCGCCGGGCCGGTGCGTTCGACCCGAGTACGGTCCCCGCCCGGCCGGGAGGGCCCCCACCCTACGGGCGGGCACCGACAACGTCCGCGCGATCAGCGCGATCAACGGCGGCCAGCGGCGATCAGCGGGACGGGGAACGAGGGCCCGGCCGCTACTCCGTGGAGGCGAAGAGGGTCAGCCGAGCGTGCTCGACGGCGGTGAGGACGGCGCCGCGCAGGACGGGGGCGCCGGGGACCGTGGTCGGGACGACACGCGGGTTGACGGGGGCGATGCGGCGGACGTCGTCGCCGACGAGGTCGCACAGGCGGTCCCCACCCGCCGCCCCCACCTCACCGGCCACGACCACCAGCGCGGGATCGACCACCGTGCACACCGACGCCACACCGAGCGCCAGCCGATGCGAGAACGCCAGCAGGAAACCGTCCGCCGCCGCGCCACCGCCGGCCAGCGCCGCCCGCACCGCCGCGGCCGCGCCGTCGGCGACGATGCCGTACTCGGCCGCCAGTTCGTCCACGGCGCCGGCGCCGACGAGGGCCTGGAACGCGCCGCTCGCCGGGCGTTCGACGCTGGCCGGGGACGGCACGCCGGGCATCGGGAGGTAGCCGATCTCGCCCGCCGCGCCCGTGGCGCCGCGATGCAGGTGGCCGCTGAGCACGACCGCCAGACCCACGCCGCGCCCGATCCACAGCAGCACCATGTCGTCGACGTCGCGGCCGGCGCCCTCGGCGCGTTCGGCGACGGCGGCGAGGTTGACGTCGTTCTCGAACGAGACGGCGCAGCCGAGGTCGGCGGCCAGCAGGTCGCGCATGCCGCGGTGCCAGCCGGGGAGGTCGAACGACAGCTCGATGTCGCCGGTCGACGGGTCGACGACGCCGGGCAGGCCGATGACGACGTCGTCGACGTCGGCGAGGGTGAGCCCGGCGTCGGCCGCCGCGGCGAGCGCCATGTCGTGCACGAGCCGGCGCGAGTCGGCGCCGCCGGCGGCCGTGACCTCGGCCGCGACCGGCGCCGTCACGGAACCGATGACCGCGCCGGTGACGTCGGCGATCGCGGCCTCGGCGACGTCGGGGTTCAGCTCGATGCCGATGGAGTAGGAGCAGCCGGGACGGACGGCGTACAGCTCGGCGTTGGGGCCGCGGCCGGCCGACCGGGTGCCGACGACCTCGACGAGGTTGCGCTCCTGCAGCCGCCCGAGCAGCTGCGACGCCGTGACCTTGGACAGGCCGGTCATGCGGCCGAGGTCGACGCGGGTCAGCGGACCGGCAGCGAGCAGCAACTCGAGCGCGCTGCGGTCGTTCATCGCCCGCAGCAGGCTCGGGGTGCCAGGTCGTTGCGACACGTCTGCTCACTCCATCCGGAAAGAGGGCTTCCGATGAAAAGTATTACCCGATCCGCAAGCCGTCCGCGCGGCGCCACGTCCTAGGGTCGCCCCATGACAGACCCGGTCTTCCTGATCACCGGTGCGTCCCGCGGCATCGGCGCGGCCGTCGCCCGGCGGGCTGCGGCCGCCGGGTACCGCCTCATTCTGACCGGCCGGACGCCCGAACCGCTCGCGGCCCTGGCCGACGAGCTCGGCGGGCCGGCCCGCGCGCTCGCTCACCCGGCCGACGTCACCGACTGGACGGCGCTGACCGGCGTCGTCGCGGCGGCGGAGGAACGTTTCGGCCGGCTGGACGTCGTGCTCGCCAACGCCGGCACGAGCGTCGTCACGTCCTTCCTCGGCGACGGCGGCGCCCCGCCGGAGCAGTGGCGCGACCTCGTCCTGACGAACGTCCACGGCCCGGCGCTGACCGCCCGCGCGACGCTGCCCGCGCTGCGCGCGACGAAGGGGCACCTGCTGCTCACCGGCTCGGCGGCCGGCCGCGGCGTCCGCCCAGGCAACCTGTACGCGGCGACGAAGTGGGCGGTCACCGGGCTGGCCCAGGCCATCCGCGCGGAGTGCGTCGGCACCGGCATCCGCGTGACGCTGCTGCAGCCGGGGCTCGTCGACACCGGCGCCATCCCGCCGCACCGCAGGGACGACCCCAAGCTCGACCCGGACGACGTCGCGGCGGCGGTCCTCTACGCGGTCGGGCAGCCGCCGCACGTCGACGTCAACGAGATCATCGTCCGGCCGGTCGGCCAGCGGAACTGACGCCCGGACGAACGGTCACGACAGCGCGACGTACGCGTCCTCGCCGGCTCCGCGCTGGCCGATGCGCCACACCGCGCCGTCGAGGTCGTCGAGCGGCACCTCGACGCACACGTTGGCCACCTGCTGCGCGGGCGCGGCCAGCCACGCGGTCGTGTTCATCGGGTTGTCGGCCACGCAGGGTTCGGCGTGCCGTTCGCCGGACGCCCCCTGCACCGTGAACTCCAGGCCGCCGAACACGTTCATCGCCTGCCCCTGCTGGTAGGTCGAGACGACGGCGAACTCGGCGACGAGGAAGGTCGAGCCGTCGTCGGGTCCGCCGAGGTCGGGCCGGGCGGGGTCGGCCGGTCCGTCGCGTTGCTCGGCCGGGTCGATCGTGACGTGCCACCGTTCGAACGCGATGGGGACGCCGACCGGCAGTGGCGCCTCGGGCGCGCCGAAGAGCCCGCTCGGCGGCGCCGCGTCGGAGGACGCGGCCGGGTCGTCCGGTGCCGGTGACCCGGCGTCGCCGGAGCCGTCGTCGTCGCCCGAACACCCGGTCAGCAGCACAGCGACGGCGGCCGCCAGGGCGCCGGTCCATCTCGTGGTGATCGACATGCCAGGTCACCCTATCGATCCGGCTGGACAGAGGCCCCGCCCCGAATGGCATGCTGTCCCGATGACCGCCGGACCCGAGCTGACCATCGATCAGCTCGCCGGCGACGCCGCCGTCGAACGGCTCTACCGCCAGGTGTTCGCGGTGCTGGCGCGCGAGTCCGGCGCCATGATCAGCGACCTCGAACTGCTCGACGTCGACGAGGCGATCCTCGACGCGTTCGCCGACGCCGGGCGCGACGGCCTCACCGTCGACCAGGCGGCCGCCGCCTGCCGGCCGATCGACCCGGGCCTGATCCACCGCAGGTTCGAGGTGCTGCGCGAGTACGGCGCCATCAGCAAGGTCGTCGAGCGCCCGAACGAGCGGTTCCACCGGGCCGCGTTCGCGCCGTACGTCATGCTGCTGTTCCTGCGCCGGCTGGCCGAGCAGGGCGGCCAGGCCGAGCTGCACCAGCTGCTGACGCTCGAGCACGTCAGCGTCACCGCTCCCGACGCCGAGCCCGAGACCGGGCAGACCACGATCAGCCGCCTGACCAGGATCTTCCGCCACCTCGGCAACGAGCTGGCCATCCTCGCCGCGGGCAGCACCGCCGAGCAGCTGGGCGACCACGCACAGCTGCTGTGGGGCAACAAGGGCCTGATCAGCCAGGCCGAAGAGGTGCACACCGTCGTCCTGACCCGCTGGCCGCAGCTGGACCGCGAGTGCACGGCGCTGCGGGTGGCGCTGGCCGCCTACGGCGACGCCGTCGAGAAGGCGGCCGGGCGGCTGATCGAGCGGGCCGGCACGACGCGAGCGCTCGGCCTGCTGTCCGTCGAGACATGGCTGAGCTTCGCCCGCACGGCCGACGAGGACGACCTCGCCGGCGTGCTCGACACCTTCGTCTTCGACGCGCCGGCGCCGTGGTTCTCGCCGAACCTGCTCACCGAGGCGGTCGAGACGGGCCGCGGCGCCAACACCGTCCGCCAGCCGCCGCCCCGGCCGGAGGGACCCGGCCAGCCGCCGCCCGACGACATCCGCCCGGCCGACGACGCCGCGAGCCTGCGCGAGACCGCCGAGCGGCTGCTCGGCGACGGCGCCGCGGTGGCGGTCGCCGACGTCCTCGACGGCGCCGGTGACTGGCCGTCCGGGCGCCGGCTGCTCGCCGACCTCACCGCCATCCACCACCACCCCGACCTCGCCTACGAGCTGACGTGGGCCGGCGGGCTGCGCGTCGACCCGGCCGGCAGCCCGTCGTGGGTGTCGGAGGGGACCTTCCGGCGGGCCGAGGGCTGATGAGCGTCGACGACACCGCCCTCTGGTGGGCGCGGCACCGCGCTGCCGGGCCGCAGCGCGTCCCACCGGCCAGCGCCCACCCCACCGGCATGATCCGCCTGGTCGAGCCCGACGCGGGCGCCGTCTGGCTGCTGCCCGAACTGCCCGACAACGCCCGCCCGGACGTGCTCGACGAGCTCGGGCTGCCGGGCGTCGCCGTCGACCAGCCGAACGACACCGCCCGTGTGCTGGCCGCCTGCCTGCGCTGCTGCTGGACCGAGCCCAGCGGACCGGTCTGGCCCGCCGTCCCGGCGCCGTTCGACCACGTCATCGGCGTGTTCCGGGGCATCACCGGCAGCCGCGACGAGCGCGCGCTGCACGCCGCCGCGATGGGCGCGGTGCGCCGGCTGGCCGGCTCCGGCTGGGTGCTGTTCGACGAGGACTCCCGGGTCGTCCGGCTCGGCCCGCGGGTCGCGTCGTGGAGCGCGGCGGAGCTGAGCACGCTGCGCGAGCTGTGGCGCTCGCTGCCCGCGCCCCCGGCGGGCGGCGCATGAGCACGGTCTTCGACAACGCCCTCGCCGAACTGAACGAGCGGCACCGCGACGAGGTGCTGGCCGCGTTCGCCGCGCTGGAGCACGGCCGCGAGCCGGTCCCCGAGGCGCAGCTGCTGGCTCTGCGCGACGCGACCGTCCGCCGCGACCTCCAGCGGCTGCTGTTCCGCCTCGGCCGCACGCTGGTCCGGGTCGGCAGTACGCACTGGACCTCCGGCTTCCGCGACGACGTCACCGAGCGGCTGGCCGCCGAGGGCGCCACCGCGCAGTCGCGCACCGACCGCGCGGTGCTGGTGCTGGTGCTCGTGCACTCGGTCGCGATCCCGCGCAGCCAGGGGCTGGTCAGCGGCGACTCGTGGACGTCGGCGCACCCGACGTCGGTCGACGAGCTGACCCGCTACACCCAGCTGCCGCGCGGCGAGATCCGGCCGGCGCTGCAGCGGCTGCGGGCCGCCGGGCTGGTGCAGATCGCCCCGCCGCGCGGCCGGTCCGCCGTCGTCGACGGGCCCGCCTACCTGCCCGGACCCGCGCTGCACCGGCTCACCAAGGCCGCCCGCGAGCGGCTCGAGCACGAGCTGATCCTGGCCGCCGCGCCGGAGAGCCCGCTCGCGGCGGCCATCCGGGCCCGCCGCCCGGCAACGACCCCGGCCCCCGCCGTCCCGGCCGAGGAGAGCACGACCGAGAGGAACGAGGACACGTGAGCGCTGCCGCACCGGGCGCCTTCGACATCGTCGGCGAGCGGGTGCTCGTCGGCGTCCAGGTCGTCGACATCTCCCGGCTGTCCACGCACCCGGTCCCGATGATCGGGCAGGGGCTGGTCACCGTCGCCGGGCAGGGGCCGAAGGACTCCAACGGCGCCGGGAAATCGTCGTTCATCGCCGCGCTGAGCCTGCTGCACGCCGACGAGCAGTGGAAGCTGGCCAGCGGCGCCGCCGGTGCGGCCGAGCTGCTGTTCACCGCCGAGCTGGCCGCGCAGGAGGGCCGCTGGTCCAACGTCGACCGCGGCTACGTCATCGGCGTCTTCGGCACGCCCGGCGGCGCGCCGCAGGACGACGCCGTCACCGTCTGGCTGCGCATCAACCGCAAGGCGCCCTACCTCGACCTGCGCTGGACCAGCGGGC
Organism: Jiangella alba; assembly: GCF_900106035.1. GTDB lineage: Bacteria > Actinomycetota > Actinomycetes > Jiangellales > Jiangellaceae > Jiangella > Jiangella alba. The sequence goes on along the minus strand of NZ_FNUC01000003.1, from coordinate 105,231 downwards.
TGCACGTTCCGTACGGCGCGACGGAGTCCGAGCGGGCCGCGCGGGTCGACGAGTTGTGGGCGCAGCTGCCGCGCAGCAACGGCCGCACCGACTTCCACGCCGGCCAGCTGTCGCGGGTGCTGTTCGGGCAGAACGCGCGCTGCGTGTCGTTCCTGTCGACGTCGGTGCGCTCCAGCCAGGCGGCGAACCTGCTGGCCCAACCGCTGAACGACCTTCCGCCGCACCGCATCTTCGACGCCATCGCGACGCTCACCGGGCTCGACCGCGAGCTGGAGCACGAGCAGGTGCTGCGCTCGGCCGAGCACCGGCACCGCAGCGAGGTCGAGGAGACCGAGCGGCAGATCGCCGACTGGGAGAGCGAGGTCGCCGTCATCGAGGCCGGCATCGCCCGCCGGCTCGCGGCCCGCGAACTGCTCGGCGACGCGCGGACGGCGTGGCGGTCGCGGTGCGCGCGGCACCTGCTCGACGGCGTCGAGCGGGCCGCCGAGCTGCGGCAGGCGCTGGCCGAGCTGGACGACACCGAGGCGGCGCTGCGCCAGGAGCTGGACGCCGTCGAGGACCGGCTGGCCGCGCTGACCGACGACGACGAGTCCGCGCGCCGGTTCGAGGCGGCGCAGCGCAAGCGCAACGAGCTGATCGCCCGCGACCGTGAGCTGGAGGCGGCGCAACTGGCCGCCACCCAGCATCTGGACCGCCTGACCACGACGCAACGGTCACTCCTCGACGACGCCCGCGCCGCCGACGGCCGCACGCCCGAGACCGCCGCTGCGGAGGTGGCCGAGGCACGGACCGCGCTCGAGGAGGCCATCGCCGCGCACGCCGTCGCCCGGGCGGCGGCGAACACGGCGGCGCGGCGGGTCACGGCCGCCGAGTCCGGCGACGACGTCGCCGCCGAGCAGGTCGAACGGCTCCGGACGGCCGGCCTCGACGCGGCCGCGCTGGTCGACGTCGTCGCCGTCGACCCCGCCGAGCGGGACGTGTGGGAGCCGCGGCTGTCGCCGTACCGCGAGGCCGTCGTGGTCGGCCGGAAGGACGCGACGAAGGCGGCGAAGGCGCTGGCCGGGCTGCCCGGCTCGCTGCTGGTGCTGGCCGACGGCGAGCGCGACCTCACCAGGTTCCTCGACGCCGTCGCGGAGCGGGCCGGCAAGGGCGCCGTCGTCGACGAGGCTGCCGGCGTGCTGGCCATCGGCGGGTTCGCCGAGCCGATCACCGGCCAGCCGGCCCGCGTCGCCGCCGCTCGGGAGGCGCACCGCGAGCTGACCGAGGCGCTCGACGCCGCTGCCGCCGTCGTCGAGCAGGCCCGCGCCACGCTGGCCCGAGCCGAGACGCGCGCGAAGGCCGCCGACGCCGCCGAGCGGGCCGAGGCGCTGCAGGACGAGATCGGTGAGCTGCGCGGGGCCAACGCCGAGCGCCAGGAGCACCGCGACGCCCTCGCCCCCGAGCTGACCTCCGCCGAGGCCGCCTACGCCCACGAACTGGGCGTGCACAACTCGCGCGAAGAGCGCATCACCAGCCTGCGCGACACCCGCAAGCGGCTCGCCGTCACGGCCAAGGAGAGGGAGGCCGAGCGGTACGCGCTGACCGCGGAGCGCGACGGCCTCGCCCTGCTCGACCGCGAGAAGGCCTGGGGCGACTCCCCCGACGCCGCCCGCCGGCACCTCGTCGAGCTGCCGTCCGAGCTGCAGTCGCGCACCACCGCCGCGTGGGACGACGACGCCACCCGCCTGACCGACGAGGTCGCCGTCCGCTGCTTCCCGCCCGGCACCCCGCCGGAGGAGCTGACCGCGGAGCTGCGCGAGCTGCTCATCACGCCGAACTGGTCCGGCGCGGCGCTGGAGACGCGGGTGTCGCTGGTGGCAGCGCTGCTGCGGGCGCTCGACGGTCACCTGCGCGACCACGAGGACCACGACCGGCACCAGCTCAAGCAGATCGCCGAGCAGCGGGCCCGGCGCACCGCCGACCTCGAGGCCGCACGCCTCGGCTACAGCGAGGCCGAGCAGACCGTCCGCGCCCACCGCACGTCGCTGGCGGCCGGCATCAAGACGATGCTGAAGAAGGTCGCGTCCGAGTTCGACCGCCTCGACCAGGAGTACGGCGGCTACGGCGCCGGCCTCGACTACCCCGAGCCGGAGCCGCCGTCCGAGCCGGACAAGCCGTGGCGGTGGACGGTCAGCCCGAAGTGGCGGCGCGCCGAGGGCCAGCGGATGTCCGCGTACACGCTGCGCAGCAACACCGCCCAGATGGACGAGAAGGCCGTCAAGCTGGTCTGCGCCGCCGCCCTGGCCCGCGGTGGTGACCGGCCGCTGCTGCTGATCCTCGACGAGCTCGGCCGCAACCTCGGCAAGCAGCACCGCCGCGAGGCCGTCGCGCTGTTCGAGCGCATCGGCAACGACCACAACATCACCGTCGTCGGCGCCCTGCAGGACGACATGGAGCGCTACGCCATCGAGGCGTCCGGGCTCTACGTCAAGCTGCGGCGCCGCTCCGACACCATGGCCTACAACGAGGAGCCGGTCATCGTCGGCAACGACGCCAACACCAGCCGGGTCGAGCTGCTGCGCTCGTGGATGTCGTCCTACCGCCCCGGCACCCTCGACGTCGACGGCGCCGCCTGACCGTGGAGCCGTACGCGCGCGGGCTGCTCGACGTCGGCGACGGACACCGCGTCTACTGGGAGGAGTGCGGCAACCCCGCCGGCCGGCCCGCCGTCGTGCTGCACGGCGGCCCGGGCACCGGCTGCACGGAGGCGCACCGCGACCTGTTCGACCCGGAGCTCTACCGCATCGTGCTGCTCGACCAGCGCGGCTGCGGCCGCAGCACGCCGCGCGTCCTCGACCACCGCGCCGACCTGTCCGCCAACCACACGGCGGCGCTGGTCGGCGACCTCGAACGGCTGCGCGTCGACCGCGGCGTCGACCGGTGGCTGGTGCTCGGCGGGTCGTGGGGCAGCACGCTGGGCCTGACGTACGCGCAGGCGCACCCGGACCGCGTCACGGCGATGGTGCTGACCAGCGTCGCGCTGCTGCGCCCGGCCGAGGCCGACTGGCTCTACGGCGGCGGCGCCGGGCGGTTCTTCCCCGAGGCGTGGGCCACGTTCAGCGCGCCGGCGGCCGGCGGCGACGCCGCCGCGGTGTTCGCGGCGTACCACCGGCTGCTGCACCACCCCGACGCCGCCATCCGCGACACCGCGGTGGCGGCCTGGTGCGCCTGGGAGGCGGCCACCCTGAGCCTGCACCCGGACCAGCACGCGGCCGCGGCCTTCGCCGACCCGCGGTTCGCGGCGACGCTGGTCCGGCTGGCCCTGCACTACTTCCGCCACGACGGCTGGCTCGAGGACGACCAGCTGCTGCGCGACGCCGGCCGGCTGCGGGGCATCCCCGGCGTGCTGGTGGCCGGCCGCGGCGACATGCAGACACCGGTCCGCACGGCGTGGGAGCTGGCCCAGGCCTGGCCCGACGCCCGCCTCGTCGTCGTCGACGGCGGCCACGCCTCCACCTCGGGCTCCGTCGCCGCCGCCCTCCGCGCCGCCACCACCACCCTCGCCGGCTGAGCGGGCGGCACCCAGCCGAGCGGATGGTGGGGGACGCCGGCAGGGGTAGGCTGCGGGCGTCCGAGCGAGGTACGAGCGAGGCGGGCGGGGCCGGCGTCCCCCAACACCCGCGACCGGCGATCAGCGGCGGAAGAACGCGTCCGGGTTCGAGCCGTCCTCCTTCATCAGCGCCGCGGCCTCGGCGGCGACGTCGACGCCGTCGACCTCGAGGTCCTCGACGACGAGGTCGGCGTACTCCTGGTCGTCCTCGTCGACGGGGAGGTCCAGTTCCCGGCGCACCCGGAACCGGCCGGCGAGCAGCGCCGGCGCCGCACCGGCCGGGTCGCCGCCGCGCTCCGCCGCCGCCAGGCCCATGGTGAACCAGCGATGCGCTTCGACGAGGTGCCCGGCCTCCTCGTAGCTCTCGCCCAGGAACGACAGCACGAAGGTGTCACCGCGACGGGACCGGCGCACCTCGGCCGCGACGGCGTCGGCATCGCCGGTGCGGCCGGCGGCCAGCAGCGCGCCGACGAGATAGCAGCGGGTGTCGGGCGCGACGTCGTGGCCGGCCTCGACCGCACGGCGGGCCGCGTCGACGGCCTGCTCGGGCTCACCCGCTCGGACCCAGGCCTCGCTCGCCTCGACCAGCAGCGTGGCGGCGTCCTCGACGTCATCGCGCTGCGGATCGCCGGCCCAGTCCTCGAACTGCCGAGCCAGCGCCGCCGGGCGATCGCGCAGTGCCGCCTCGGCACGGTCGAGCATGCGGTCCGTCAACGGCGGTCGGTTCATGCCACGGACCCTACGCCGAACGGGTGGACATACGCTCGAAGAGTGACCCCCCACGTGAACGACCCCGACACCGTCCAGCGCCTGCTGACGACCCCCGCCACCTGGGCGGTCGTCGGGTTGTCGCAGAACCGCGAGCGGGCCGCGTACGGAGTGGCGCGGTTCCTGCGCGACCGCCTCGGCATGACCATCGTGCCGGTGAACCCGCGCGGCGAGGACACCCTCGACGCACCCGGGTACAAGACGCTGGCCGACGTGCCGGCGCCGGTCGAGGTCGTCGACTGCTTCGTGAACAGCCGGCGGGTGGGTGAGGTGGTCGACGACGCCATCGCCGAGAAGGAGCGGCTCGGCATCAGGGCCGTGTGGCTGCAGTTGGGCGTCGTCGACGAGGACGCGGCCGAGCGGGCGAAGGCGGCCGGGCTCGAGGTCGTCATGGACACCTGCCCCGCCATCGAGGCGCGCTAGTACGAGCGGGCCGCCGCGACGTCGTCCAGCGTGCGGGCCGTCGACCACAGGCTCTCGAACGCGATCTTCAACGTGGCCGCCAGCGCCTCGTGCTGCACGACGAGCGTCGTCACCGAGCCGTCGCCCTCGGCGGAGTCGGGCATGTTGAACGCCACCGAGCGGCCGTCGACGATGGTCAGCTTGAGCGGCAGCTCGGTGGTGAGCCTGATCTGCTCGCCCAGCGCCGCCCACGTGCGCACCCGCTCGGTCATGACGGGGTCGGCCAGGATGGACGTCTCGTAGATGGAGCGCTGGACGATGCCGGCCGGCACCGCGTCGGTCGACGGCGTCGACGCGCCGAGGTAGGGCGGGTGCACGAACGTCAGCACCTCGTGCCGGGCGTCGGCCCACAGCTGCTGCACCCGCTCGACGGCGTGCTCGCGGTCGCGCAGCACCTCGACGTAGTCGAACGGGTGGCCGTGGTCCTGGCCGCGCTGGAACAGCGACCGCAGCCGCCCGGCGACGTCCGTCGAGGCCTGCGCGAGGCGGTCCAGCTCGCGTCGCCGCACCGCCAGCAGCAGGTCGGTGACGTGGTCGGGCGGCTGCGCGCGGTAGCGGACCGCCTGGCCGGGGACCTGCTGCACCAGCCCGCGCTCGGCCAGCGTGGCCAGGACGTCGTAGGCGCGCTGCCGCGGGACGGACGCCAGGCGCGCGACCTCGGCCGGGGTGGCGTCGCGCCGGCCGGCCAGCGCGACGTAGGCCCGCGCCTCGTAGCTCGTCAGCCCGAGGTCGACCAGGCCGGCGACGGTCGCGGACGTGTTCATGCGCCTCACCCTAACTGTCACCATTGACAGTGGTGACAGAGTTCGTCTAGTTTCACCGGTTACCGGACACCTTGTGACACTGTGCGTCTCCGCACGTCATCCGTCCGGGAAACGCACGCTCCGTAGGAGGCCGGTGATGCCGACGCCAACGCGTTGTCACCGGTACCGCATCTCCTCCGTCCCGTCAGCACGTACGCGCGTACCGCAGACCCGCCGCCGTCACACCCCGGACCGGCCGGCGGGTTCGTCGTTGAAGGAGCCCGCATGTTGCGTCGCAGCTTGACCCTTCCGACGGTGATGGCTCTCGCCCTGGGACTCACCCAGGCCGCCGGAGCCGCCCCCGCGGAACCCCCGTCGCCCGACCAGCTGGAGGCGGTGACCGACGTCTCCGTGCAGCAGCAGGAGAAGGGGGTCGCCCTCCGGCTCGGCACCGCCGCCGCGCCCGAGCTGTACATCGTGCAGCTCGACCAGCCGGCCGTCCCCGCCCAGGAGGGCGGCGACATCGGCAGCCGGGCCGCCCAGGCCTACGCCGGGCACCTGGAGGAGGCGCAGGCCGAGCTCGTCACCCGCATCGACGACGAGATCGGCCGCGCGCCCGAGGTCGCTTTCACCTACACCTACGCGCTCAACGGCATCGCGGTCGAGCTGACGAAGGACGAGGCGCTGGCGGTCGCGGAGCTGCCCGGCGTCACGTCGGTCACCGTCGACGTCGAGCGGGAGCTGCACACCGACGTCGGCCCGGAGTGGATCGGCGCGCCGGCGCTCTGGGACGGCTCGGGCACCCCGGCCGCCGACGACACCGGCACGAAGGGCGAGGGCGTCGTCGTCGGCGTCATCGACACCGGCATCAACCCGGCCAACCCGTCGTTCGCCGACGTCGTGCCGGTCGCCGAGGGCGGCGACGGCTACGACCACACGAACCCGCTCGGCGCCGGCACGTACGTCGGCGTCTGCGACCCGGCGAACCCGGCGCACATCCCGGACTGGGGCTGCAACGACAAGCTGATCGGCGCCTGGGACTTCACCAGCGTCGACGGCACCAACCCGTACGACAACGACGGCCACGGCAGCCACACCGCCAGCACGTCGGCCGGCAACCAGGTCACGGCCACCACGTTCAGCGCGGAGGGCACCGAGCACGAGTTCAGCGCCACCCGCACCATCAAGGGCGTGGCGCCGCACGCGAACGTCATCGCCTACGACGCCTGCAACGCCACCGGCTGCCCCGGATCGGCGACGCTGGCCAGCATCAACCAGGCCATCGCCGACGGCGTCGACGTCATCAACTACTCCATCGGCAGCCCGTCGGCCTCGCCGGATCCGTGGAGCGACACCGACTCCGTCGCGTTCCTCAACGCCCGCGCCGCCGGCGTCTACGTCGCCAGCTCGGCCGGCAACGAGGGCCCGGGCGCGGCCACCACCGGCTCCCCCGGCGACGTGCCGTGGCTGACCGCCGTCGGCGCCGTGCAGCACAACCGGCAGTGGCAGGCCGAGGTGCAGAACCTCACCGCCGACGGTGGCGCGACCCTGCCGGCGATCCGCGGCCAGGCGTTCAGCGCCGCCACCAGCGGCACGTTCGCGCTGGTCGACGCCGCGGACCTGGACAACCCGCTGTGCCTGGCCGGCGACTTCCCGGCCGGCACCGACTTCACCGGCCAGATCGTCATCTGCGACCGCGGCGAGAACGGCCGGGTCGAGAAGGGCCAGATCATCGGCGCGCTCGGCGCCGAGGGCTTCATCCTCGCCAACGACGAGGCCAGCGGCACGTCGCTCAACGCCGACCCGCACGCGATCCCGGCGGTGCACGTCACCTACGCCGACGGCGTCGCGCTGAAGGCGTGGATGGCGTCGGTCACCGGCGAGAAGGCGTCGCTGTCCGGCGGCCTCGAGGTCATCTCGGACGACCTCGGCGACATCATGGCGTCGTTCTCCAGCCGCGGCCCGAACCGCGCCGTCGAGCTGATCTCGCCGGCCGTCAGCGCCCCCGGCGTCGACGTGCTGGCCGCCAACGGCGTCGGCAACGACGTGTCGTGGGGCTTCATCTCCGGCACGTCGATGGCCAGCCCGCACGTCGCCGGCTCGTACGCGCTGCTCAAGGCGCTGCACGGGGACGACTGGTCGCCGGCCGAGGCGCAGTCCGCACTGATGTCGACGTCCGTCACCGAGGTCACCGACAACGACGGCACCCCCGCCGACTGGTTCGACATGGGCTCCGGCCGGGTCGACCTCAACGTCGCCGCGATGGCCGGCCTGGTCCTCGACGTCACGCCCGCCGAGTACGCCGCGGCCGACCCGGCCGAGGGCGGCGACGTCAAGGCGCTCAACACCGCCAGCATGACCGACCGGCAGTGCCTGCAGACCTGCACGTGGACCCGCACCGTCACCGGCACCTCCACCGGCGCCGGCACCTGGACCGTCAGCACCGACGGGATCACCGACGGCATCGCGGTGACGGTCGAGCCGTCGACGTTCACCATCGCCGAGGGCCAGGACATCGAGTTGACGATCACGGCGGACGTCACCGGCGCGCCGACCGACGCCTACCAGTTCGCCACGGTCGTCCTGACGCCGGCGGAGGGCTCGGCCGCGCCGGTCGCGCACCTGCCGGTCGCCGCGCTGCCGTCGAACGGCGTCCTCCCCGAGGGCATCGACATCGACACCCGCCGCGACGCCGGCTCGCAGGAGTCCGCGCCGATCGAGTCGATCGAGATCGAGGACTTCACCGCGACGGTCGGCGGGCTGGTCCCGGTCGAGGAGCAGCAGCTGTCGATCGTCGAGGACAGCACCAACACCGACCCGTACGACGGCAACGGCACGCAGACGATCCTGGTGGACGTGCCGGCGGACACCGCGCGGCTGGTCGCCCAGCTGTCCGACTCCACCGCGCCGGACCTCGACCTGTTCGTCGGCACCGGCGACACCCCGAGCGCGGCCACCATGGTGTGCACCAGCGCGACGGCCACCGCCGCCGAGTCCTGCGACGTCGGCAGCCCGGAGGCGGGCACGTGGTGGATCCTGGTGCAGAACTGGGACGCGTCGACGCCGGGCGGCACCGACACCGTCACGCTCGGCACCGCCGTCGTCACCGCCGGCGAGGGCAACCTGACGGTCGAGGGCCCGGCGTCGCAGCCGCAGGGCGAGCCGTTCACCATCCGCGCCTTCTACGACGAGGACGACCTCGACGCGGGCGAGACCTGGTTCGGCGCGGTCGCGCTGGGCTCGTCGCCGGACTCGCCGGGCGACATCGGCGTCATCCCGGTCACCGTCACCCGGCACGCCGACGACGTCACCAAGACGGCGTCCGTCGACACCGCCGCGCCGGGCGACACCGTCAGGTACACGCTGACGGTCGCGCCGAACGTCACGCCGGAGGACCTCGCCTACACCATCACCGACGCCCTGCCCGAGGGCACGACGTACGTCGAGGGGTCGGCGACCGAGGGCGCCACCGTCGAGGACGGCGTGCTGACCTGGTCGGGGACGCTGCCGACCGCGGTCGGCGCCGAGGGGTCGTACACGATCACCACCAGCGCCACCGACCCCCAGTGCGTCAACCCCTTCTCCGGTGACGCGTCGTACACCGACCTGCAGGAGTTCGGCATCCTGACGCAGGCGGGTCTCGAGGGCGACGGCATCATCATCAACGCACTCGGCTCCCGGACGTTCGGCTTCTACGACCGTCCGTACGCCGGCGTCGGGATGTCGGACGACGGGTTCCTGATCTACGACTTCCCGAACAACGGCGGCGGGCAGCCGGGCACCCCGCAGACCCTGCCGTCGGCGGACCGGCCGAACAACGTGGCCGCGATGCTCTGGCAGGACATGGAGATCGTGTACGACCAGGCCGCCAACTCCGGCGTCTCGGTCGCGACGGCCGGCGCCGACCTCGCCGTCGTCGAGTACGACGATCTGCGGCTGGCCGGCGACCCGACCGGGGCGCAGGGCACCTACGACATGGAGGCGTTCCTCTTAACCGGCAGCAACGACCTGGTGTTCGCCTACGACAACGTCACCGGGCCGCTGGCCGGGCCGATCACCATCGGCACCGAGAACGCCGCCGGCACGTCGGCGACGGCGCTGGTCAACGCGGGCAGCGCGGCCGGCGTCATCACGAACGGCACCGTCGTCTGCGCCTCCTACGCCGGGCCGGACCTCGACCCGGTCGTCATCACCTACGACGTCACGGTCGACGGCGACGTCGCGGACGGCACGGTGCTGACGAACTCGGCGGTGCACGTCACCGACAACCCGGGCGCGCAGGAGGTCACCGTCTCCGACAGCGTGACGGTGTCGCTGCCGGTCGTCACGGTCGCGGCGACGGCCGACGCGGTCGAGCCGGCGACGGACGGCGCGTTCACCTTCACCCGTCCGGCCGGGTCGGTGTCGGGTGAGCTGACCGTGTCGTACTCGGTCGCGAACAACCGGTACACCAGGCCGGGCCGCGACTACGAGCCGCTCGACGGCACCGTCACCTTCGCACCCGGCGAGACCACCGTGGTCGAGACCGTCGGGGTGATCAACCGGCGCGGGCCGAGCCCGCGCGACCGTTCCGTGACCGTCACGATCGAGGACGGCGCCGGCTACGCGGCCGGCGACCCGGCCTCGGCCACCGTCGGCATCGTCAGCGACGGCCGCTGACGGGTCCGATCTGAGCAGTACCGGCGCGGCGGGCTCCAGCGGGGCCCGCCGCGCCGCTTTGCAATGAGCACCTATGAGCACCGGTGCGCATCGGTGCTCATTGCAAAGCGGGTCACGCGAGCCGGGCGTCCCTCGCCAGCGCCTCGCTGAGCGCGTCGACGTGCCCGGGGTCGAGGCCGCGGGCGGTGAACCAGCCGCCGACGTTGCGGACGTCGCGGTCGAGGAACTCGCGGCCGCGCGGGTTGCCGACGACGTCCACGATCTGCGGCACGTCGATGACCACCAGCCGGCCGTCGTGCACCAGCAGGTTGTACGCGGACAGGTCGCCGTGCGCGTAGCCGGCCAGCGCCAGCAGCGACAGGTTGTGCGCCAGCTGGTCCCAGAGGTCGCGCAGTTCGTCGGGGTCGGGCCGCAGCTGGGCCAGCCGCGGGGCCGCGCTCCCGCCGTCGTCGCCGATGAACTGCATCAGCAGCTCGGTACCGACGATCTGCACCGGGTACGGGACGGCGACGCCGGCCGCCCACAGCGCCGTGAGCGCCGCGAACTCGGCGTGCGCCCACTGCCCGGCGACGGCCTCGCGGCCGAACGCGCTGCCCTTGGCCATGGCGCGGTTGACGCGGGACTCGCGGTCGCGGCGGCCCTCGCGGTAGCCGTCGTCGCGGTGGAACATGCGGTGCTTCGGGTCGCGGTAGCGCTTGGCCGCCATCACCGTGGCTCGTCGCGTGCCGGGGACCGAGCGCTCCACCAGGAAGACGTCGGCCTCCTTGCCGGTCTTCAGGATGCCCAGCTCGGTGTCGACGGCGCCGAGCTCGGTGACGACCCAGTCCGGGTACGGCCGCGGGCCGCGCTGGCCCGCCGTGGAGTCGTCCCACGTGGTCCACCGGTCCCCGTACGGCGGGTCGTCGGTGACCGCCTCTTCGCCGGGCGGGGTGAGCCCGTACTTCGCGGCGTAGTCGGCGAAGGTGGTGTCGAGGCTGCGGCCGGCGGTCTCGGCGCGGTCCTCACGGGTGCGGGCGCGGCCGCGGGAGCGCATGGGCTGGAACTGATCGTCGTTCGGCACTGCGGTGGTCTCCTGACGAGGAGGTCCCCACCGCGTTCGTTCGGGTCAGGCGGTGGGAACGGCGAAGTGAGGGCCATCTGGCGCGCAGGCGACAGCGCGCCGCCTCGAGTGGGCAGCCATCGGACACGCCTCCCTTCGCCTCGCCGGGTCGCAGCCGACCCGGACATCAGTGCTCCCAGCCAACCCGGTCGGTGCCCGTCGGCGCAACCGAATTTCCGCGCGGCCCCCACACCCCGCAATCCGGCGGACGCCTCGCGAACCGGCGCTTGGTGCCCCGTCCGGGCCGGTAAGCGCCGGTTTCCGGAACGTCCGCCGGTTTCCGGGCGTCACCGGTCCCAACCGGCCGGCAGCACGATGCCCGACCGCCCTGGCGACGGCCAGTCGGCGGGCTCGGGTTCCACCGCGCCGACGCCCGGCATGTGCTTCCACCAGCGAACCGGCCGCTCGTGCCCCGTGTTGTCGCGGAGCAGGGCGGTGAACCGCCCCGCCAACTCGGCCCGATTCCGCCAGGCGTGGTCCCACCCGAACCGGACGACGTCGAGGCCGAGGCGCCGCAGACGCCACTCCCGCTCACCCTGCCGCGCGACGATCCGGGACGCGTCCGGGCGGTTGTCGTACTTCAGCGCGCCGTCGGCCTCGAACACCGCCCGGTGATAGGGCCACAGCCCGTCGACCCGGTACTCGGGCCCGTCGGCGCCGACCCACGCGTTGCACACCGGCAGCGGCAGGTCGAACTGCAGACACGCGAACCGCCCGAGCGTCTCCAGCGGCGACTCGGCCATCGGGTCGGCGTACTCGGCCACCCATCTCGCCCGGCTGACCCCTGGCCAACCGGTCATCGCCGAGGCCACGGAACGCAGGTCGTGGCCGGCCGCCACCGCCGCGTCCGCGGCGACGAGTGCGGGCGCGATCGGCCCGGATCGGGCGGCATCGGCGACGGCCCAGCCGGGGGACATCAGGCCAAGACCTGGGCTCGTCGTACCTGGTCAGGCGGTACCGAGACGACCCTGATGTCGCCGTACACGCCCTGCTGGACCTTGTGGCCGGTGCCATCCGGCCGGATCGCGCTGACCCGCGACGGTGCCGGGCCGACCGTCGGCAGTTGCCAGGTCGCGACCGCCGACCAGCCGGTGAGGCAGGTCGAACCACCGCTGTAGAGCGCGAACGCGCGGGACACGAGCCGATGTGCCGCCCATGGCGACGCGGCGGCGACGACGGCCGCCGACGCGTAGCAGCCGGGCATGAGCCGAACCAGCAGACCGGCGGCGACGAGCCGGCGCAGCCTGCTCTCACCGACACCGGCACGAGCCGGTGGTAGGCCCGAACCACGATCTGTGGACGACGAGACCACAGTCCCCGGCCCTGTGGACGACCGGCTGTCCCCGCTGCCAGCTGCCGTCAGCTGGACGAGAGCCGGGCGCGCAGGGCCGCGCCCTTCGCGGTCGCCGAGGCTTCGAGGGACGAGCGGAAGTCGTCCAGGCGGGCGCGCAGGGCGTCGTCCGACGCGCCCAGGATGCGGGCGGCCAGCAGGCCGGCGTTGCGGGCGCCGCCCACCGAGACCGTCGCCACCGGCACGCCGGCCGGCATCTGGACGATCGACAGCAGGGAGTCCATGCCGTCCAGGTACTTCAGCGGCACCGGCACCCCGACGACGGGCAGTGACGTCACCGACGCGAGCATGCCGGGCAGGTGAGCGGCACCGCCGGCGCCGGCGATCAGCACCCGCAGGCCCCGTCCGGCCGCGTCCGCGCCGTAGGCCAGCATCGCCTGCGGCATGCGGTGCGCCGACACCACGCCGACCTCGTGCGGCACGGCCAGCTCGTCCAGCACCTCGGCGGCGGCGGACATCACCGGCCAGTCCGAGTCGGAGCCCATGACGATGCCGACCAGCGGCGCGCCGGACCCTCGTGCCGTCACCAGGTCACTCATCGATGTCCCCTCGGATGTAGTCGGCGGCGTGCCAGGCCCGTTCCCGCAGCGATTCGAGGTCGGCGCCGTACGCCGTCACGTGGCCGACCTTCCGGCCCGGCCGCACGCCCTTGCCGTACCAGTGCACCTTCAGTTCCGGGTCGCGCGCCATGATGTGGCGGTAGGTCGAGTACACCTCGGGGAGGTCGCCGCCGAGCAGGTTGACCATGACGGCGTACGGCGCCCGCGCGACCGGCGAGCCGAGCGGGAGGTCCAGGACGGCGCGCAGGTGGTTCTCGAACTGGCTGGTCACGGCGCCGTCGATGGACCAGTGCCCGGAGTTGTGCGGCCGCATCGCCAACTCGTTGACCAGCAGCCGGCCGTCCGTCGTCTCGAACAGCTCGACCGCCAGCACCCCCACGACGTCCAGGGCGGCGGCCACCGTCAGCGCCAGCCCCTGCGCCTCGCTCGCGAGGTCGGGCGACAGCCCCGGCGCCGGCGCGACCACCTCGACGCAGATGCCGTCGCGCTGCACCGACTCGACGACGGGGTACGCGACGGCCTGGCCGTGCGGCGAGCGGGCGACGACGGCGGACAACTCGCGCCGGAAGTCGACGCGTTCCTCGGCCAGCACCGGGACGCCGGCCTTGAACGGCTCCTCGACGACCTCGGCGGGGGTGTCGGCCGAGACCAGCCAGACGCCCTTGCCGTCGTACCCGCCGCGCGTCGTCTTCAGCACGACGTCGGTGCCGAAGGCCGCCACCTCGTCCGGGCCGGCCACGATCGACCAGCGCGGGCACGGCACGCCCAGCGCCGTCAGCCGCGACCGCATGACGCCCTTGTCCTGGGCGTGCAGCAGCGCCGCCGACCCGGGCCGCACCAGCACGCCGTCGGCCTCCAGCGCCTCCAGCCACGCGGGCGGCACGTGCTCGTGGTCGAACGTCAGGACGTCGCATCCGGCGGCGAACGCGCGGAGGTCGGCCAGCGCCTTCTCGTCGCCGATGACGGGGTCGTTCACCACCTGCGCCGCCGACTCGTCCGGCGCCGCTGCCAGCACCTTCAGGCGTACGCCCAGGGCCACCGCCGCCGGCTGGGTCATCCGGGCCAGTTGTCCCCCGCCGACCATGCCCACCACGGGCCACGTCGCATCATCACCCACGGGCCACGAGCGTACGGCACCGATCCGTCCGATCCGGGCGATGTTGTGCCTTACGCGTTTTGCCTTACTCTGGGCAGCGTGCTCGATACCGTGCCGCCGAAGCGCCGCGCCCCGCGATTGCCGGGCGCGGTGTCGCGACTGTGGTACGGCCTTCACCACCTCGTCCGCGAAGCGGCCAAGTTCGCCACCGTCGGCGGCATCGGCTTCCTCGTCGACCTCGCGATCTTCAACGCGCTGCTCTTCTGGGGCGACGACGGCATCGGCCCGCTGCACGACTCCCCGCTCTGGGCCAAGACCATCGCCGTCGTCGGCGCCACGTCCGTCACGTACACCGGCAACCGGCTGTGGACGTTCCGGCACCGCGCCCGCACCGGGCTGGCCCGCGAGTACACCCTGTTCTTCGTGCTCAACGGCATCGGGCTGGGCATCGCGCTGGCCTGCCTCGGCTTCTCGCGGTACGTGCTGGGGCTGTCCGGCCCGCTGGCCGACAACATCGCCGCCAACGTGGTCGGGCTGCTGCTCGGCACGCTGTTCCGGTTCTGGTCGTACCGCACCTGGGTGTTCCCGGCGCACCGGGTGCAGGAGCAGACGACGTAGCAGGGGCTAGCGCACGGCCGGGCCGGCGCGCAGCACCTGGGAATCGAGCTTGCGCCCCACCAGCCGCTCGGCCAGCCCCGCCACCTCGATGAGGGCGGGCAGGTCGACGCCGGTGTCGATGCCCATGTCCTCGAGCAGGTACACGAGTTCCTCGGTGGCGATGTTGCCCGACGCGCCGGGGGCGTAGGGGCAGCCGCCCAGGCCGCCGACCGAGGCGTCGAAGTCGTCGACGCCAAGTTGCAGCGCGGCGTAGACGTTGGCCAGGCCGGTGCCGCGGGTGTTGTGGAAGTGCAGCCCCAGCGGCAGCGACGGATGAGCGGCGCGCGTCTCCTCGACCAGCCGGGTGACGCGCGGGGGCGTGGCCATGCCGGTGGTGTCGCCGTAGGCCAGGGAATCGACGCCGGCCCGAGCGCCTGACGACACGACCGACAGCACCCGCGACACCGGCACGTCGCCCTCGTACGGGCAGCCCCAGGCCGTCGACACGATCAGCTGCAGGGTGCCACCGGCCGAATGCACCAGCGAGGCCAGCTCGGGCAGGTCCGCCAAGGACTCGGCGGTCGACCGGTTGATGTTGCGCCGGTTGTGGGTGTCGGACGCCGACACGACCACCTCGAGCTCGGTGAACCCCGCGGCCAGCGCCCGCTCGGCGCCGCGCACGTTCGGGACGAGCGCGGAGTAGCGGATGTCGGGCGAACGGCGGACCCGCGACCACACCTCGTCGGCGTCGGCCATCTGCGGGATCGCCTTCGGGTGGACGAACGAGACCGCCTCGATGCGCCGCAGGCCGGTGCGGCCGAGCGCGTCGATCAGCTCGACCTTCGCGTCGGCCGGGACGGGGTCCTCGTTCTGCAGGCCGTCGCGCGGGCCGACCTCGCGGACACTCACGCGGGAGGGGAACGTCACGTCACTCACCTGGCCAATCCGGGCGTCGCTTCTCGTTGAACGCCGCGACACCCTCTTTTCTATCCCGGCTGAACGCGGTGGCCCGCCAGGCGGCGTCCTCGATGTCGAGCGCGGCCGCGAGCGGCGCGTCGAACCCCTGCCGCATGGCCCGCTTGGCGTTGCGCACGCCGACGGGCGAATGGCCGGCGATCACCGTCGCCAGCGCGAGCGCGTCGACGCGCGCCGCACCAGCAGCGGCCAGCCGGTCGACCAGCCCCAGCCGGTGGCCCTCGGCGGCGTCGATGCGCCGGGCGGTGAAGACGAGGTCGGCGGCCCGGCTCCAGCCCAGCCGCCGGGTCAGCAGCTGGGTGCCGCCACCGCCCGGGATGACGCCGACGGACACCTCGGGCAGCCCGAGCACGGCGGACTCGTCGGCCACGATCAGGTCGCAGCACAGCGCCAGCTCCAGCCCGCCGCCCAGCGCGTACCCGTGCACGCCGGCGACGACCGGCACCGGCAGCGCGAGCAGGTCGGTGAACATCGCCCGGAACACCAGCCGCTGCGCCCGCAGGCCGTCGTCGTCGATGGAGTTGCGCTCCTTGAGGTCGGCGCCGACGCAGAAGGCCTTCGGCGCCGACGACGTCAGGACGACGGCGCGGACGGACGGGTCGGCGGCCAGCTCCGCGGTCGCCGCGACCAGCTGCCGCGCGAGCTCGGTGGAGATGGCGTTGTGCGCCTCGGGCCGGTCGAGAACCAGCTCCGTGACACCCGGGACGTCATCGTGCCGGTTGATCGTCACACTGCCCATGCCGAGACCCTACCGGCCCGCGACGGCGCCTCAGTCGCCCAGCCTGGACCGCAGCGCCGCCAGCTCCTTCGCCGCCTCGGAGAGGTCCTTCGCGGTGTCGATGGCCCGCCAGTACGTCTCGATCGGGTACCCGGCCAGCAGCCGCTGCTTGGCCAGCGACGGGAACGTGGTGCGCTCGTGGTCCCCGACGTCGGGCAGGAGGTCGAGGATGCGCGGCGCGAACACGTAGACGCCGCCGTTGATCGGGTACGGCGACGGCGGCGACTCGACGAAGTCGGTGACGCGGCCCAGCTCGTCGAGCTCGACGACGCCCCACGGCATGCGCGGACGGGCCAGCGCGATGGTGGCGACGGCCTGCCGCTCGAGGTGGTACGCCGTCATGGCGCGGAGGTCGAACCGGGTCCAGATGTCGCCGTTGAGCGCGTACCAGCCCTCGTCGGGCGCGGGCAGCTCCTTGCCGGCGTACTTCAGCCCGCCGCCGCGGCCCAGCGGCTGCTCCTCGACGACGGTGCGCACGCGTACCGGCAGCTCGCGGGAGTCGAGGTGGGCCAGCAGCACCTCGCTCAGGTGCCCCGCCGACACGACGACGTCGGTGACGCCGGCCTCGGCCAGCCAGTCGAGCTGGTGGTCGATGATGTACCGGCCCGAGATCTCGATCATCACCTTCGGGACGGTGTCGGTGTACGGCTTGAGCCGGGACCCCTGCCCACCGGCGAGGATCACCGCCTGCCGCACGGTCGCTCCGGACGTCATGCCGCGGACCCTACCCGCCCGCCCGCGGGTCCAGCACGCCGCGCAGCAGGTCCGGGTACCGCGGGTCCGGCAGCGTCAGCTCCAGCGCCTCGGCCAGCGTGACCCAGCGGATGTCGTCGTGCTCTTCGGGCGCGCGGTTGGACGGCGTGCCGGTCCAGCTCAGCAGCTGGACGAAGGTGATGTCCTCGTCGCGCTCGACCCAGCGGGCCAGCTCGCGGTGCGCGGGCCCGGCGTCGATGCCGAGCTCCTCGCCGCACTCGCGCCGCGCGCAGTCGGCGGCGGTCTCGCCGTCCTCCAGGTGGCCGCCCGGGAAGTCCCAGACGTCGGGGTACCACGAGCGGTCGGCCCGCCGGTGGCACATCAGGACGCGGCCGCCGGAGGCCAGCACCGCGACGGCGACCCGGTGCTCGATCACGCGGGCGCCTGCGGGTCGCGGCGCGGCGTGACGGTGAACGCGTTGACGACGCCGAGCCCGCGCACCGTGGTCGGCGGGAGGGCGCGCAGCGCGAAGGCGGGCGCCGCGGCCAGCTCCTTCGCCGTCACGTCGTCGACGAGGACGGTGTTGCGCTCGGCCAGGGCGGTCAGCCGGGCGGCGAGGTTCGTCGGGGTGCCGAAGACGTCGCCGAGCCGGGCCACCACGGGACCGGTCGCGATGCCGACCCGGATGTCGGGGAGGTCGCCGTTCTCGCCGATCTCCTCGACCAGCCGGCAGCCGATCTCCGCCGCCGTCTCCGGGTCGTCGGCGGTGAACACGACCTCGTCGCCGAGGGTCTTGATGACCCGCCCGCCGGTGCCGAAGATGACGTCGTTGGTGGTGGCCTCGAACTGCTCGACCAGCTGGCCCAGCTCGTCGACGCTGAGCCCGCGGGACAGCCGGGTGAACGACACGAGGTCGGCGAACCCGACGGAGGCGGGCGCGGCCAGCAGCGGCGCGTCGCCGATGCGGCCGATCGCGACCAGCCGGTTCACCGACGCGGCCAGCTTGCGCCGCCACGCGTAGATGAGCAGCCGCTCGAACTCGGGCAGCAGCTTCTGCGCCACGAGGTAGGCCGACGTCAGCCGGCTGCCGGTGCCGTGGCCGGCGGCCTCGTTGTCCTCGATGATCTCGGCCAGCGTCTCGACGTGCCATTCGGCGAGGCGGCCGGTCATGCGGCCCAGCGCCCGCACCATCTGCACCGCGGTGGCCTCGTCGACGACGTCGTCCTGGATCAGCTCGGTGACGCCGCGCAGCGCCTCCATGTCCCAGACGGTGAACGCCTGCTCCTCGCCGACGTCAGGGAACCCCAGCGCCCGCCAGTACCGCGTCACCTCCTCGACGGTGAGCCCGGCGCCCTCGGCGATCTGTTCCCGCGTGTAGCGGCGGGACGCGCCGAGCAGCAGCCGTTCGAGCTCGTCGGTGGAGGGTTTCCGCGGCGGTTCGGGCGGCAGCGTCACGTGCGTTCGTCCAGGTCGTGCGCCTCGCGCACGAGCTCGCTGAGCCGCAGCTGCACCTGGTGCACCCGCGGGACGTCGTGCAGGCGCACCTGGCCCTGCTCGCTGGCGGCCGACACCACCAGCGTGCCGCAGCGCAGCAGGCGGTCGGTGAGCTGCATCTCGTACGCGACGTCGTTGATGACGGTGTGCGGGATGTCGCGGCCGGTGCGGGTGATGATGCCCTGGCGGGTGATCAGCCGCTCGCTGGTGATGGTGTACGTGGTGGTCAGCCAGGTGAGGAACGGCCAGATGACCCACGCGCCCAGCGCCACGACGGCGACGATGACGATGGCCCAGCGGCCCACCGTCCCGATCAGCTCGTCGTCGGGCAGCGCGCCCAGGCCGAAGCCCACGCCCGCGGCCAGCACCAAGAGCACCAGCACCGGCAGGATCAGCGCCTTCACGTGCGTGTGCAGGTGGTAGATGACCTGTTCGTCGTCGCTGAGGTATTTATCGGAGAACCCCATGGCGTGCATCCTGGCACGTCGCACCCGCTCGCGAGAACAGGCGCTCTCACCGCGGACGCAGATGGACGACGTCACCGGCGCCGATGGCGACCACATCGCCGCCCGCGGACGGCGCGATCAGCAGCCGGCCGGCGGCGTCGACGGCGGTGGCGCGGCCCTCGACGGTGTCGCCGCCGGGCAGCTCGGCCCGGACCTCGCGGCCGAGGGTGTCGCAGCGGGCCGAGTAGGCCTCGGCCAGCCCGGACGCGGACGGGTCGCCCCCGGCGGCGCGCCAGGTCTCGTACCGCGCGGCCAGCCCGGACGCGACCGCGTCGAGGACGGCGTCGGCCCGCGCGCCGTACGGCGCCAGCGACACCCCGCCGGGCGGCAGCTGGCCGGGCGTCTGCGCGACGTTCAGGCCGATGCCGACGACGGCGGCCGCGCCGGACGGCGTCTCGACCCGCTCGACGAGGATGCCGGACAGCTTGCCGCCGTCGAGCAGCACGTCGTTCGGCCACTTGAGCACGGCGACGGCGCCGGCCGCCGCGTCGACGGCGTCGACCACGACGACGCCGGCCAGCAGCGGCAGCCACGACCACCGCAGGTCCGGCACGCCGTGCGGCCGGAGCAGGAACGACATCGCCAGCGACGTGCCGGGCGGCGCCTCCCAGCGGCGGTCCAGCCGGCCGCGGCCCGCGCTCTGGTGCTCGGCGACGACGGCGTGGCCCTCAGCCGCGCCGGACCGGGCCGCGGCGGCGACGTCGGCGTTCGTCGACCCCGTGGTGGCGACCCGGTGGACGTCCCACATCAGCCGGTGTTCTGCAGGCCGGCGGCGACGCCGTTGACGCTGATCTGCAGCAGCCGACGGGTGGCCGCCTCTTCCGCCGAGCCGGACTCGACGTCGTCGCGCCGGAGCGCCCGCAACGCCCGGACCTGCAGGTACGACAGCGCGTCGACGTACGGGTTGCGCAGGGCGACGGCGCGGCCCAGCACGTGGCGGTCCTCGAGCAGCCGGCTGTGCCCGGTGACGTCGAGCACCCAGCGGGTGGTGAGCGCGTGCTCGGCGAGGATGCGGTCGGTCAGCTCCGGCCGGTCGCCGAGCGCGAGGTAGCGTGCGGCGATGCGGCGGTCGGACTTGGCCAGCGACATCTCCGCGTTCTCCATCATGACGGTGAACAGCGGCCACTCCTCGTACGCGCGGCGCAGCACGTCGAGGTCGCCGACGGCGGCCAGGCCGGCGCCGAGGCCGTACCAGCCGGGCAGCGTGACGCGGGTCTGCGACCACGAGAACACCCACGGGATGGCGCGGAGGTCGTCGAGCGACGACACCGTCAGCCCGCGCCGGGCCGGCCGCGAGCCGATGGGCAGCGAGCCGACCTCCTCGAGCGGGGTGACCCGGGCGAACCACTCGGGGAAGCCGTCGGTGCGGACGAGCGCGTGGTAGGCCTCGCGGGCCGCGGTGTCGAGCACCGACGCGACCGACGAGAACTCGACGGCGGCCGCGCGGGCCCGCTCCTCGACCGCGGGCGTCGACGCCAGCAGCACGGCGGACGCGACCTGCTCGATGTGGCGGCGGGCGATGGCGGGGTCGCCGTACCGGGCGAAGATGACCTCGCCCTGCTCCGTCAGCTTGAACCGGCCGTCGACCGATCCCGGCGCCTGCGCCAGGACGGCCCGGTTGGCCGGCCCGCCACCCCGCCCCAGCGCCCCGCCGCGGCCGTGGAACATCGTCAGCGTCAGCTCGTGCTCGTGCGCCCACGCCGTGAGCCGGTCCTGCGCGTCGTACAGCGCCAGCGTGGCCGACACCGGCCCGACGTCCTTCGCGGAGTCGGAGTAGCCGAGCATGATCTCCATGCGCCGGCCGGCCTCGGCCAGCCGCGCCTGGACCTCGGGCAGCTCGAGCGCGCCGTCGAGGATGTCGACGCAGGCCGCGAGGTCGGCGCCGGTCTCGAACAGCGGCACGACGTCGAGCGCCACCGGGCGGCCGTCGAGGGCGTGCCGGGCCAGCTCGAACACGGCGGCGACGTCGTCGGAGGACTGCGTGAACGAGACCACGTAGCGGCGGCACGCGTCGGGGCCGAACCGGGCCTGGATCTGCGCCATGACCCGGATGGTGGCCAGCACCTCCTCGGTGCGGTCGGACAGCACGCCGCCGGCGCGGATCTCCTCCAGCGCGGCCCGGTGCACGGCGCTGTGCTGGCGGACCTCGAGCTCGGCCAGGTGGAAGCCGAACGACTCGACCTGCCAGATGAGGCCCTGCAGCTCGCCGTAGGCCTGCCGCGCGGCGCCGGCCTCGGCCAGGCTGGCCTGGACGGCGCGCAGCTCGGCCAGCAGCTCGCCCGCCGACGCGTAGGCGAGGTCGGCGTCGCGGCGGCGGGTGGCGGCGATGCGGGCGGCCGC
This sequence comes from Jiangella alba, assembly GCF_900106035.1. Lineage (GTDB taxonomy): Bacteria > Actinomycetota > Actinomycetes > Jiangellales > Jiangellaceae > Jiangella > Jiangella alba. Next base: position 83,521 of record NZ_FNUC01000003.1, on the reverse strand, counting down.
GTAGAGGACGGCGATGCGGTGCGGCTCGTTCGGCGAGCGCGACGCCAGCTCGGTGTAGAGGTCGGGCTGCGCGGCCTGCGCGTCGGCCAGGATGCGGCGCAGCTCGGTGGCGGCCGGCGTGCTGCCGGCGTCGAGCGTCAGCCCGCGGCCGACCCGGGCGCAGGCCGCCTCCAGCGCCCGCAGCACGTGGTCGGACTGGATGGCCATGGCCTGACGGGTGACGGCGCTGGTGACATGCGGGTTGCCGTCGCGGTCGCCGCCGATCCAGGAGCCGAGCCGCACGAACGCCGGCACCTGCGGCGCCGCGACCGTCCCGGCGCCGCCGGCCAGCGCCATCTCGGCCCGCCGGTACACCTGCGGCACGACGTGGAAGAGCACGTCGTCGAAGGCGGACATGGCGGTGCGGACCTCGTCGAGCGGGCCGGGGCGGTCGACCCGCAGCGGGGCCGTGCGCCACAGCACGTCGATCTGCTCGAGCAGGTTGCGCTGTGTCTCGGCGTCCTCGGACGCGCCCAGCCTGGGGTCGTCGCGGCGTTCGAGCAGCTGCGCGATGCGCCGGATGGACGTGACGATGGCCCGGCGTCGGGCCTCCGTCGGGTGCGCCGTGAGCACCGGCCGGAACTCCAGGCCGTCGAGCAGGTGCTTGGCCTTGTCGTGCCCGGCGAGGCGGGCGACGTCTTCGACCGCCTTCGCGACGGTGCCGGCCAGCGGGTGGTCGGCGCGGTCGCCGGCCCGCAGCGAGCGGACCCGGTGGTACTCCTCGGCGGCGTTGACCAGGTGGAAATAGACGGTGAAGGCGCGGGCGACCTCGTCGGCGCGGCCGAGCGACCACGACGCGACCAGGTGCTCGGCCTGCGAGGCGGCGTCGTCGGCGACCGTCTGGTCCTCGTGGTGCGAGGCGATGGTCAGCTCGCGCAGCCGCTCGACGTCGGCCAGCAGGGCGTCGCCGCCGTACTCGCGCAGCACCTGGCCGAGCGCGTCGCCGAGCTGCCGGACGTCGGCACGCAGCCGTTCGGGCATCTCGAAGCGCGCGGCTTCGCGGGATCCGGTGGCAGTGGAGGCCATGCGTCCAGCGTAGACAGCGCACATGGAACGCCGCGGGCATGCCCCACAGAGCGAGACACCCGTGCTCTACCCTGCAAAGGCTCGATCGACTGACGGAAGGCCCCTGATGACCGACGAGGTTCCGGACATCCACACCACCGCGGGCAAGCTCGCCGACCTGCGGCAGCGGATCGACGACGCCGTGCACGCCGGCTCCGGCGGTGCGGTCGAGAAGCAGCACGCACGCGGCAAGGGGACCGCCCGCGAGCGCATCGCGATGCTGCTCGACGACGGCTCGTTCGTCGAGTTCGACGAGCTGGCCCGGCACCGCTCCACCGCGTTCGGCATGGACGCCAACCGGCCTTACGGCGACGGCGTCGTCACCGGCTTCGGCACGGTCGACGGCCGCCAGGTCGCGGTGTTCGCGCAGGACTTCACCGTCTTCGGCGGCAGCCTCGGCCAGGTGTTCGGCGAGAAGATCGTCAAGGTCATGGACTTCGCGCTGAAGACCGGCTGCCCGATGATCGGCATCAACGACTCCGGCGGCGCGCGCATCCAGGAGGGCGTCGTGTCGCTCGGCCTCTACGGCGAGATCTTCCGCCGCAACGTGCACGCGTCCGGCGTCATCCCGCAGATCTCGCTGATCATGGGCCCGTGCGCCGGCGGCGCCGTGTACTCGCCGGCCATCACCGACTTCACCGTCATGGTCGACCAGACGTCGCACATGTTCATCACCGGGCCCGACGTCATCAAGACCGTCACCGGCGAGGACGTCGGCTTCGAGGAGCTCGGCGGCGCCCGCGCGCACAACACCCGCAGCGGCAACGCCCACTACATGGCCGGCGACGAGGCCGACGCCGTCGACTACGTCAAGGCGCTGCTGTCGTACCTGCCGCAGAACAACCTCGACCCGGCGCCGTCGTTCGCCGGTGTGGAGGCGTCGCTCGAGGTGAGCGAGACCGACCTCGCGCTGGACACCCTCGTCCCCGACAGCGCCAACCAGCCGTACGACATGCACGCCGTCATCGAGGCCGTCCTCGATGACGGCGACTTCCTCGAGGTGCAGCCGCTGTTCGCCGGCAACATCGTCGTCGGCTTCGGCCGCGTCGAAGGGCAGTCCGTCGGCGTCGTCGCGAACCAGCCGCTGCAGTTCGCCGGCACCCTCGACATCGACGCGTCGGAGAAGGCGGCACGGTTCGTCCGCACCTGCGACGCCTTCAACATCCCCGTCCTCACCTTCGTCGACGTGCCCGGCTTCCTGCCCGGCACCGACCAGGAGTGGAACGGCATCATCCGCCGCGGGGCCAAGCTGATCTTCGCCTACGCCGAGGCGACCGTCCCGCTGGTCACGATCATCACCCGCAAGGCCTACGGCGGCGCCTACGACGTCATGGGCTCCAAGCACCTCGGCGCCGACGTCAACCTCGCCTGGCCGACCGCCCAGATCGCCGTCATGGGCGCGCAGGGCGCCGTCAACATCCTCTACCGCCGCGAGCTCGCCGACGCCGGCGACCCGGCCGAGCGGCGCGCGGAGCTGATCACCGAGTACGAGGACACCCTCGCCAACCCCTACATCGCCGCCGAACGCGGCTACGTCGACGCCGTCATCGAGCCGTCGCGCACCCGGGCCGCGGTGACGCAGGCGCTGCGGGCGCTGCGCACCAAGCGCGAGACGCTGCCGCCCAAGAAGCACGGCAACATCCCGCTCTAACGGGGACATTGTCCCTGGAGGCCGGGACGGCGGGCCGACCAGCGTGGTCTTCGGCCGGGGGCGAGAGGCGCTCCCGGACTGGAGAACAGGAGTCACCATGTCCGCTCAGAACCTCTTCGGGACCCCCGCCGAGCAGGCCGCGCTGTCGGCCGACGTCGCGGAGCGGGCCGAGACCACCGAGGACGGTCTCGCCCCGATCGTGATCGCGTCGATCATCTACTGCCCGTCGATCATCGCGGCCAGCTACGGCTTCAGCTGCTGATCCGGTCCGTTCCCGGTGGCCGCCGGGGTCTCGTGCCCCGGCGGCCGTCCCGTCCCACGGAGGATCGCCGTGATGATCATCGACGACCCGCTGCTCGCCGCGCTGGCGGGGACCGGCCTCGCCGCACCGGACGACGTCCGAGCCGTCCGTCACCTGCCCGGCCGGGCGCTCTGCTCCCAGGTGGGCCTCGCCGACGGCCGCCTGCTCTTCGTCAAGCGGGCCCGGCCCGGCCGGCCCGCGGTGACGGGCGAGGCCGGTGTGGTCCGCGCGGTGAACGCCCTGCCCGGGACGGCCGCGATCGCGCCGGAGCTGCTCGCCGTCGACGTCGCCGGATCGGCCGCCGTGTACCGCGGCTACCAGGACTGGCGCACGCTGACGGGCTGGCCGGACGTCGGCCCGGACGTCGTGGGGGCGATCGGTGCCGCTCTGGCCCGGCTGCACGCCGTCCGGCCCGGGACACACCCGATCGACGGGATCGCGCCCACCGGCCCGTTCGGCCGGCCGACCCTGGACTGGGCGGCCGTGACGCCGGCCGCGCTGGCGGCGTTCCCGTCCGGGTTCCGCGAGGTGTGGGCCCGCGCCGCCGCCACGCACACCATCGTTGACCGGCTCGCCGCGCGGTGGCGGCCGAGCGCACTGATCCACGGCGACGTCAAGCACGACAACGTCGTGGCCGACGGCGGCCGCGTCGTGCTGCTCGACTGGGAGACGGCCGGCTGGGGCGACCCGCTGTGGGACCTCGGCAGCCTGGTCGGCAACCTCGTCCAACTGTGGCTGCACACGCTGCGCCTCACCCCCGGCGGGACGCTGGAGTCCTGGCTGTCGGGCGCGCCGGTCCCGCTGGACGAGCTGCGCTCACGGGTCCGCGCCGCGCTGAGCGGCTACGGGCCGCTGACACCGGCCGACCGCGGGCTGGTCGCCGCCCATGCCGGCGTGTTCCTGCTGCAACGTGCCCTGGCCGCCGGCCTGCTGGCCGAGCGGCTCGACGCGCCGGGCGTGCTCACGGCGCACCTCGCCGCCCAGCTCCTCACCGACCCCGACCGAACGGCGCCGATGCTGCTATGACCACGACCGACCTCCTCGACGCCGTCCGCCGGGTCGAGCTCCTCGACGACCACACCGCGCGCTGCGGCGACCGCACCGTCACGGCCACCAGGCTGCACGCCGCCGTGTACGACCACCTCTACCTCGGCCGGGACCACGACCCCGCCGCGACGCCGGACCGCCGGCTGCCCGCCGACCGCGAGCACCCCGCCTTCGTCGCGGCCCTGCGCCGGGCCGACGGCGGCCGGCGGCGCTGGCTGCCCGGCTGGCGGCTGGACCGCGCCGACGGGGACCGGCTGACGGTGGTCGGCGCGGACGACGGGGTGCGGCTCACGGCCCGTCCGGACGAGGTGCGCCCGGCCTGCGACGGCGTCGAGGTGGCGTTCCCCGCCGAGCGGCGCTTCGTCTCGCCCGGGTTCTACCTGACCACGGGCCTGGCCGGGCCCGGCGCCGGCCCTGTGCTGCGGTGGTACCTGAACACGACGGCCGACGGTGCGGCGGCGCTGCTGGGTGCGCTGGTGAGTGGCCTGGACGCGGCCGGCCTCCCGTTCACCGTCAAGACGCTCAACGACCCGGCCGCGCACCCGCGGCCCGACGCGCTGGTCCTCTACACGCCGCGCGGCGACTCCGCCGCGACGGCGCCGGTGGTGCGCGCCGCGCTGGCCGCACCCGGCGTGCGGCTGCGAGCCCCGGTGCCCGCCTTCACCCGGGCCGTCGCGCCCGGCCTCGCGGTTGCCGACGAGCCGGCCCGCACGGCCGCCGGCGCACTCAGCTTCGGTCAGCATCGATGCCTGCTGCTGGTCCAGGGCGTGCTCGCGGCCGGGCCGGGCGCCGGTGTCGCGGCCCGCTGGGACGGGGTGAGAGCGGAGTTCACCGCCGCCGGCCTCGATCCGGACCGGCCGCACCTTGGCCCCGGCGGCGCCGAGCCCGACCTCGGCGCCGGTGTGCTGGCCGGCGCCGGTGACGGAGGACCGCGATGAGCGCCCATCCGGCCGGTCCGGCGCCCGCGACCGTGCCACCCGCGCTCGCCGCCGACCTCGCCGCCGCCGGTGTCCCGGTGCGGGCGGACTCCGCGGCCGTGCTGGCCGGGCCGCTGCTGTCCCGCTGGTCGCTGACGACCGTGGCCGGCGGCCACCTCTGGGCCGACGTGCCGGCGGAACGTACGACACCCGCGGCGGTCGCCGAGGCGCCGCCGCAGGACCCAGCCGTGCGGATCGGCGCGCCGATCCCACTGCCAAGCGGAGCGGTCGCGTACGAGGTGCCCTGGCGGCCCGCCCTGCTGGCGGCCACGATCACCGCGGGCGCCCCGCGGCACCCGGCCGGGCCCGAGCTGGGCGCCGGCCTCGGCCGCGCCCTGCGCACCCTGCACGACGGCCCCGGCACCGTACCGGCCGCCGAACCCGCCGCGCTCGCCCGCATCGACGCCACCGGCACGTTGGCCCGCACCGACGACCGGCTGGCTGCCGCGCTGGCAGGGGTCCGCGCCGGCTGGCACGCGCAGCCACCGGCGCCGCTGCACGGCGAGCCGTCGACCGGCCATCTCCTCGTCGCGCAGCGGCCGGCGGCGAACGACGCGGTGCTCGCGGTCGTGACCGGCTGGACCGGGCGGGCCCGCGGGCCGGCGTGGTTCGACGCCGGCTACCTGATCGGCGATCTGCTGGAGATCGCGCACCTGCTCCCGGCGGACGGCCACCGCGCACCGAGCGGGCCCGCCGGGGCGGCCGTCCACGGGTCCCCTGGGGGGCGGGACCCGTGGACCAGGGCCGCGCTGACCGGTCTCGCCGCGGCGGTCCGGCGCGGGTACGACGACGACCGCCCGCGGCCCGCGGCGTTCTGGCGGGCGGCCACGGACGCCGCCGCCGTCAAGGTCCTGGACCACGAGGCCCGGGTCGTCGCGTCCTTCGGGGCGCGGCCGGAAGCGACGGCCGTCATGGCCGGCTTGGGCCACGCGGTCCTCGACGCGGCCGCGGCACTGACAGGGAGTTGAGGGAGATGGACACGTCGCACTGGCTGAACCGGCGGATCCTGCTGGGCGTCGGCGGCTCCGTCGCCGCGGCCACGATGTCGCAGACCGCCGCGGCCCTGCGCCTCGGCGCCGGGGCGCGGCTGCGGGTGGTCACCACCCCCGCGGCCGAGCTGTTCGCGACGCCGCTGCCGCTGGCCGCGGCCGCCGGGCATCCGGTCTACTCCGACGGACGGACCGGCGATCTGATCGTCCCGCACGTCGAACTGGCCGCCTGGGCCGACCTCGTCCTGGTCATGCCGGCAACGGCTGACCTGCTCGCCGAGGCGGCCCTCGGGCTGGCCCCGAACCTGCTCACGACGGTGCTGCTGGCGGCGACCTGCCCGGTCGTCATGGTGCCGGCGATGAACGCCGCGATGTGGGCCAAGCCGGCGGTCCGGCGCAACGTCGCCGCGCTGCGTGCCGACGGTGTCGGCGTGCTCGACCCGGTCGACGGCGTCTCGCTCGGCGACGGCTCCGTCGGCCCGGGCGCGCTGCCGGCGCTGTCGCAGGTGCTGGCGTTCGCCGCGGAGGCGTGCCGTGTCGCCGGCTGAGCGGACCCGGATCGAGGTGCGCCGGGCGGTGTACCCGCAGCTGGCCGCGGTCGTCGCCGTCGCTGCTCTGCTGGCCCGCGACGACGGCGCCGCGACGGCGCTGGCCCGCGGGATCGCCGCGGGCGTCGTCGCGGTCGCCACCGGTGTCGTACACGAGGCCGGCCACGCACTCGTGGCGCGCGCCCGCGGCCTGCGGGTGCACACCGTCGTCCTGCGCGGGCTGCTCGACGCCGGCACCGTCCGCGCGGTGAGCCCCGACCGGCGCACCGAAGTGCTGGTCTGCCTGGCCGGTCCGGCGGCGTCCGTCCTGCTCGCGCTGGCCGGGGTCGCGGTCGTCGCGGGCACGGCGGACGACTGGCGGCTGGGCCGCGTGCTGCTGGTGCTGAACGCGTTCGTGGCACTGGCCGCGCTGACCGCCGGTCCGCGCAGCGACGGCGCCCGGGCGCTGCGCGCCTGGCGTACTAGACCAGACCGTGTTCGCGCACCATGAGCGCCGCCTCCAGCCGGTCGCGCGCGCCGAGCTTCGTCAGCAGCGACGACACCTGGTTGCGGACCGTCTTGTCGGCCAGCGACAGGGTGCGGGCGATCTCGGCGTTGGACCGGCCCTGCCCCATCAGCGTGGCGATCTGCAGCTCCCGCGGGCTGAGCCGGTCGAACGGGGCCGGCGGCGCGGCAGTGGCCGGGCCGGCGCCCAGCACGGCGGACCGGTCGAGGTTCGGCCCCAGCACCAGCCCGCCCCCGGCCACGGTGCGGATGGCGTCGACGACGACGTCGGGGTCGGTCTCCTTCGCGAGGTACCCGCCCGCCCCGGCGGCCAGCAGTGCCCGTGCCCGCCCCGGGTCGACCGTCATCGTCAGCACGAGCACGGCACAGTCCGGCGCCAGCCGCTCGACCAGCCGGCCGCCGTCGCCGTCGGGCAGCGCGAGGTCGACCACGGCGACATCGGGACGGTGCTCGCGGGCCAGCTCCAGGCCGCGCGCGACGGTGTCGGCCTCGTGGATCGCGCCGGCCCACGACTGGGCCCCGAGCAGCGCCCGCAACCCGCGCCGGACCACCGGATGGTCGTCGACCAGCAGCACGGTCAGCGGGTCGCTCGCCATGACGCCGAGCGTAGCGAAGCCGGCGCACGATCTGTCACGACCGTCCCACTAAGGTGCACTTTCGGCCCGCCCGCGATCATGAGGAGAGACCCACCGTGACCAGCACCGACCCTTCCCTCGTCGACCTCGGCGACCTCGTCCTGGCGATCTCCGCCGACCACACCTTCCTGCACGTCGGCACGGCGGAGGCGATGCTCGCGCACCTGCCCGGCGGCCACGACGACCACGCGGACGAGCGGGTCGTCGACCTGTACGACGCGGCGGGCCGGCGGTTGTGGCCGGTCGTGACCGCCGAACTCGTCGTCGCCGGGTTCGTGCCCGGCGACGGGCCGGGTGACCCCGACGCCGTCGCCGCCCGGGTCGCGGCCGCCCTCGAGCTCGCCCAGCAACGACTCACCGCCGACCCCGATCTCGGCCGCCAGCAGTCACTCCCGACCGCCACCGAGGTGCCCCGCCCCAAGGGGTCGCTGGCCGACGTCCTCGGCGCGCTGAACGACGAGCTCGACGTGCGTCCCGGGCCGGGTCACCGCGCCGGGTGGTTCCACAACCTGTTCCACGTCTGAGCCGTGGCCCGCTGGTCGACGGCGGCGGCCCGCTGGGGCTGCCTCGTCCTGGTGCTGCTCGCGGCCGCGGGCTTCCTGGTCGGCCCGTCCGGCCGGGTCGACGCGCCACTGGACATGCTGCTGGCGCTGGCCGGCGGGTTCCTGCCGGTGGGCCTGTTCCTGATCCGGGCCCAGCCGGGGCACGCCGTCGCCCGGCTGGTGCTGGCCACCGGCATGCTGGCCGCGGGCGCCGTCGCCGCGGTCGCGTGGTCCGGCGCCCTCGTCGCGGCGTGGGTGGCGCAGTGGACGTGGTGGCCGGCGGTCGCGCTGGTGCCGCTGGCATTGCTGTTCTTCCCGGACGGCGTGCTGCCGTCGCCACGCTGGCGGCCGCTGGCCGTCGTCCTCGCCGGGTGCGCCGCGGCGGGCACGCTCGCGCTGGCCGTCGCGGCGGCACAGCACCCGCGTTCGCTGCTGACCAGCGGCGAGTCCGGTTCGCCGCTGGCGCACCTGCTGGTCCGCGGTGTCATCGCGGTCGCGCTGGTCCTGATCATCGCGGCGCTGCTCGTGGTGGCGTCGCTGCTGCGGCGCGCCCGCGGCGCCGAGCCGCTGGTCCGGCGGCAGCTGGCCTGCATGCTGCCGGCCGGGGTGCTGTTCGCCGCCGGCGTGGTCCTGGACGCGGCCGGCGTGAGCGGCGCGCTGGTGCCGGGACTGGTCGCGCTGCCGCTCGGCATCGGGCTCGCGGTGCTGCGGTTCCGCCTCGGCGACCTCGACCTCGTCGTCAACCGGGCTCTCGTCTGGCTGGTCATGACGCTGCTGGTGCTGGGCGTCTACGCCGTCGGCATCGGGCTGGCCGGCAGCCGGCTGCACTCCGGCGGCTCCACGGTCGTCGCGTCAGCGCTGGCCACCGGGCTGGTCGCGGCCGGATTCGACCCCGTCCGGCGGGCCGTCCAGCGCGCCGTCGACCGGCTGCTGTTCGGCGACCGCGACGCGCCGCACCTCGTCCTGCAGCGGCTCGGCCGGCGCATGCAGGAGGCCGGCGACCCCGGCACGATGCTCGACCAACTGGTCGTCACGCTGGCCGACGCGCTGCGGGTGCCGTACGTGCGCATGCTCGTCGACACCAGCGACGGCAGCCACGTGACCGCCGCACACGGCCGGCCGCAGCCTGGACTGACCACGTTCGCACTGCTGGCGCACGGCGACCGGGTCGGCTCCCTGGAGGTGGCGCCGCGGCGGGCCGGCGAGGTGTTCACGCCCGCCGAGCGGACCCTGCTGCGCGACGTCGCCTCGCAGGCCGGCATCGCCGCCCAGGCGCACCGGCTCACACTGGCCCTGCAACGCTCCCGCGAGGACCTCGTGCTGGCGCGCGAAGAGGAACGGCTGCGGATCCGCCGCGACCTGCACGACGGCCTCGGTCCGGCGCTGGTGGGCACCCGGATGCAGGTGCGGGCCGCCCAGGCCGGCGCCGGTGCCGCCGGCGCGCACGACGTGGCGGCGATGCTGGCCGCCGCGGTCGACGACCTCACCGGCTGCGCGGGCGAGATCCGCCGCGTCGTCGACGGGCTCCGGCCGCCCGCCCTGGACCAGGGGCTGCCAGCCGCCCTGCGCCAGCAGGCCGGCGCCGTCCTGGCCGGGCTGCCGCACGACGTCGTCATCGAAGGCGACCTCGCCGGGCTGCCCGCCGCCGTCGAGGTCGCGCTGTACCGCATCGGCGCCGAGGCGCTGACCAACGTGGCCCGCCACGCCGGCGCCGGCCACTGCGACGTCCTGCTCCGCCAGTGCGGCGACGAGGTGCTGCTGCGCGTCGCCGACGACGGCCGCGGCGGCCGGCTGGGGCGCGACGACGGCGTCGGGCTGGAATCGATGCGACTGCGCGCCGCCGAGCTGGGCGGACGGCTCGACCTCGGCTCCGGCTCCGGCGGCACGACGGTCACCGCGACGATCCCGCTGCACCGGTAGTCTGACGAGCATGACCGACGCGGCGCTGTTCAGGGTGGTCCGGGGGACGCCGACGGACGAAGAGCTGGCCGCGCTCACCGTCGTGCTGACGGCGAAGGCGGCGGGCGGGCAGCAGCCGGCCGAACCGCCGCGGTCGGCGTGGGCGTCGTACTGGGCGCGGCGCCGGGCGCCGCTCACACCGGGCGACGGCGCGTGGCGGGCCAGCGCGCTGCCGCGCTGACGCACGGCCGAAGATCTGCCCGTCGTTCGTCCTTCTCGCCGGAAGGATCGCCCGGATAAGGTCGGCTGCGTGACGACTCCGCAGCCGCGCACCGTCGACGAGATCGCTGACGCCTACGTCGACGAGTACGCCGCCCTCGACCCCTACACCGCCACCTACGCCGGCCTGAGTGGCTACGACGCCCAGAGCACGGATCTGTCGCCGGACGGGTTCGCGCAGCGGCGCGCGCTCGCGGAGCGCACCCTCGCCGCGCTCGAGACGGCCACCTCGGCCGACGAGCGCGAACGGGTCGCGGGCGAGGCGATGCGCGAGCGGCTGTCGCTCGACCTCGAGATGGACGACGCCGGGCTGAACCGCAACCTCAACGTCATCGAGAGCCCCATGCACTGGGCCCGCGAGAACTTCGACCTGCTGCCCACCGACACCGACGAGCAATGGGCGAACATCGCCACCCGCATGCGCGCCGTCCCGGTGGCGCTGGAGCAGTACCGGCGGACGATGGAGGCCGACCTCGCGGCCGGGCTGCCGCCGGCCCGCCGCCAGGTGCTCGCCGTCGCCGAGCAGGCCGGGCGGGTCGCCGACACGTTCTTCACCGGGCTGGCCGCGAGCGGCCCCGACTCCCTGCGCACCGACCTCGACGCCGCCGCCGCGGCGGCCTCCGAGGCGTTCCGCACGTTCGGCGGCTACCTCGGCGAGACGGTGGCACCGGCGGCGCGCGAGCGCGACGCCGTCGGCCGCGACGTCTACGCCGTCGCCTCGCGGTACTTCCTCGGCGCGGCCGTCGACCTCGACGAGACCTACGAGTGGGGCGTCGCCGAGCTGGCCCGCATCGAGACCGAGCTCGCAGCGGTCGCGCAGGACATCGTCCCCGGCGGCAGCGTCGACGACGCCGTCGCGGCCCTCGACGCCGACCCCGCCCGCCGCATCGTCGGCACCGACGGCCTGCAGGAGTGGATGCAGAAGCTGTCCGACCGCACCGTCGAGGCGATGAGCGGCGTCCACTTCGACATCCCCGAGCCGATCCGCCGGCTGGAGTGCCGCATCGCTCCCACCAAGGAAGGGGGCATCTACTACACCGGCCCCAGCGACGACTTCAGCCGGCCGGGCCGCATGTGGTGGTCCGTGCCCGAGGGCGTCGAGGAGTTCTCGACCTGGCGCGAGACCACGACGGTGTTCCACGAGGGCGTGCCGGGCCACCACCTGCAGGTCTCGCAGGTCATGTACCGGCGCGAGGTGCTCAACCGCTGGCAGCGGCTGCTGTGCTGGGTGTCCGGCCACGGCGAGGGGTGGGCGCTGTACGCCGAGCGGCTGATGGCCGACCTCGGCTTCCTCGACGACCCCGGCGACCGTCTCGGCATGCTCGACAGCCAGTCCTTCCGCGCCGCCCGCGTCGTCGTCGACATCGGCTTCCACCTGGGCAAGGACGTCCCGGCATCGCTGGTGGCGTCCGACGGGCTGCCGGCCGGGGTGTGGACGCCGGAGTCGGCGTACGCGTTCCTGCGCGCCCACTGCCGCATGCCCGACGAGTTCCTCCGCTTCGAGCTCGACCGCTACCTCGGCTGGCCGGGCCAGGCGCCGTCGTACAAGATCGGCGAGCGCATCTGGCTCGCCGCCCGCGACGACGCCCAGCGGCGCCAGGGCGACGCCTTCGACCTGCGCGAGTTCCACCGCGCCGCGCTCGACCTCGGCTCCATCGGCCTCGACCCGCTGCGCGCGGCGCTGGCCCGCCTCTGAACACCGCACCGCTGCTCGACCCGGCGAGGGTGTGTCTCCTGGGTCTCGGCCGTAGCGAGCGGCGTCCAGGTGGATGCCTCGCAAGGCCGAGGAGGGAGTCATAGTGGGGTTCTATGACGACTGACGAGAACGCAGCGAGGCGCCGCCTGGACGCCGCGCAGTAGGCCATGGACCCTGGAGACACACCCTGGCTACCCCGGCGTGCCGGTCACCACCTCCTGCGTCGTGACCGGCACCGCCGTGCGCCCACTGACCGCCGGCGTGCGCCTGGACGGACGGCGGCCGCTGCTCGCCGTCGGCTCCAACGCGTCGCCGAGCCAGCTGCGGCAGAAGCTCGGCCCGGACCTCGTCGTCCCGGTGTATTCGACCCGGGTGGACGGTCTGGCCGTGGGCCATTCGGCGCACGTCAGCCGGGCCGGGTACATCCCGTACGCGCCGTACGCGGCCCCCGGGCAGACCTTGCGCACGGCGATGCTGCTCTGGCTCGACGACGCTCAGCTCGCCCGCATGGACGAGACGGAGCCGAACTACGACCGCGTGCTGCTGGCGTCGGCGGACTACCGGCTCGCCCTGGAGTGGGGCACGGAGATGACCGCGTACTACGTCTATCGCAGCGTCCACGGCGTCATCGCGGACCTGCCGGCCACCACCCAGGCGGACGCCTTCGCGCAGCTCGCCCGGCGGCCGGGCTTCCCCGACGACCCGCTGCCGGTGCTCGCCGGGAGCGCGCAGCGCCGGGCCGCCGTCACCGCGGCCCTGGCCGCCCACGCCGTCGACGCCCGGTTGCGCACCGCTCCGGACCCGTGAGCGAAACAACTCGGAGAAATCTGGCGGAATCGGGAATACCCAGGTCATGCGGGCCGTTGAGCACGCTGACATGGTGAACATCTGGGGTCTCACTCAGCGCCTGCACGTCGATCTGCGACGTCAGGCCAGCTCTGCCTGTCCGGCCTAGCACTCGCTGCATCCGCGCGCGCCCGGGCGGAGCCCTGTCCCCCGCCGGCGTTGCCGCCTGCCCGCGCGCGGCTCCCGCCTCACCCCGTCCTGTCCTCCGTTCCGGAAGGTCTTCGCATGTCCGAAACAGCGACCGTAGGCGCGCCCGCCCCCCGCCGGCTGCGGCTGCCCTCGTTCTCCGTCCAGGTCCTCCTCGGCCTCGCCCTGGGCGTCATCCTCGGGTTGGTGGCCCGCGAGCTGGGCCCGGCCGCCGACGGCAACCCGAACTGGCTGACCAGCACCCTCGACACCGTCGGCGGGCTGTTCGTCGACCTGCTGCGCGCCGCCGTCATCCCGCTGATCTTCACCGCGATCGTCGCGAGCATCGCGAACCTGCGCAACGTCACCAACGCGGCCCGCCTGGCCGGGCAGACGCTGCTGTGGTTCGCGATCACCGCCTTGATCGCGGTCGCCATCGGCATCGCGCTCGGCCTGATCCTGCAGCCGGGCGAGCACACGTCCGTCACCCAGGACCAGGCGGCCGAGCCGGGCCGCACCGGCGACTGGTGGGCGTTCCTCACCAGCCTGGTGCCGACCAACTTCCTCGCCCTGACGGCGAACACGTCGATCGACCCGGAGAGCGGCGCCGCGGCCACCAGCCTGAGCTTCAACGTGCTGCAGTTCGTGGTCGTGTCGGCCGCCATCGGCATCGCCGCGCTGAAGCTGGGCGACAAGGCCGAGCCGTTCCTGGCGTTCAACCGGGCGGCGCTGTCGATCGTGCAGAAGGTGCTCTGGTGGATCATCCGGCTGGCCCCGATCGGCACCATCGGCCTGCTCGGGTACGCCGTCGCCGACTACGGCTGGGACGCCATCGGCTCGCTCGGCCGGTTCACGGTGGCCATCTACGTCGGCCTGGCGCTGGTGCTGTTCGTCGTCTACCCGATCCTGCTGCGGGCGCACGGCCTGAACCCGGTCAAGTTCTTCACCGGCGCCTGGCCGGCCATCCAGCTGGGCTTCGTGTCCCGCTCGTCGATCGGCACGCTGCCGGTGACGGAGCAGGTCACCGAGCGCAACCTCGGCGTCTCGCGGTCCTACGCGTCGTTCGCGGTGCCGTTCGGCTCGACGACGAAGATGGACGGTTGCGCCGCGATCTACCCGGCGATCGCCGCGATCTTCGTGGCGCAGTTCTTCGGCCTGGACCTGTCGGTGTCGGACTACCTGCTGATCGTGCTGGTCTCCGTCGTCGGCTCGGCCGCGACCGCCGGCACGACCGGCGCGACCGTCATGCTCACGCTGACGCTGTCGACGCTGGGCCTGCCGCTGGCCGGCGTGGGCCTGCTGCTGGCCGTCGACCCGATCCTCGACATGGGCCGCACGGCGGTCAACGTCGCCGGGCAGGCGCTGGTCCCGACCATCGTCGCCAAGCGCGAGGGCCTGCTGGACCTGGAGATCTACAACTCCGACCGGCGCGGCGACGTGTTCGCCGACGGCGGTGAGGAGCGCCCGGCCGAGCTGGCGACGGCCTGAGCGATACCGAGACAAGGTGACGTACCACGGGTTAACCTCTCCGTGACCATGATCACCCGATGATCGTCGGCGGTCGAACCTGTTTCAGGCATCGACCGCCGATGATCATTTTCGGTAACGTGAGGTCCGTGGTGCGCCTGCTGCTCGCTTCCCAGTCCCCCGCCCGGCTGGCGACCCTGCGCTCGGCCGGCATCGAACCCGTCGTCCAGGTCTCCGGCGTCGACGAGGACGCCGTGCTGGCCGAGGCCCGTGCGCGCGGCCCCGTCCCGCCGCACGACGTGCCGCTGCTGCTCGGCCGCGCCAAGGCCGAGCAGGTCGCCGGCAAGACGTTCACCGGCATGGTCGTGCTCGGCTGCGACTCCGTGCTCGAGCTCGACGGCGAGATCCACGGCAAGCCCGACGGCCCGGTCGACGCCGTGCGCCGGTGGCAGCGCATGCGCGGCCGGTCCGGCGTGCTGCACACCGGCCACTGGCTGATCGACCTGCGCGAGCCCGACGACGGCGGCACCGGCCGGGCCATCGGCGACACCGCCAGCACCACGGTGCACTTCGCCGACCTCTCCGACGCCGAGATCCGCGCCTACGTCGCCACCGGCGAGCCGCTGCGGGTGGCCGGCGCGTTCACCATCGACGGCCTCGGCGGCCCGTTCGTCACCGCCATCGACGGCGACCACCACTCCGTCGTCGGGCTGTCGCTGCCGCTGTTGCGCACCCTGCTGGGCCGGCTCGGCATCTCGATCACCGAGCTGTGGCGCACCGACCCCGACCACGAGCCGGTCCGCCGCCGCGCCCGCCGGGCCGCCACCCGCGACTGAACCGGCTGACCCCGTCCCGCCCGGCCGCCTCGAGTGGCTGCTGCCTCTGGCCGCTTTGCAATGAGCACCGGTGCGTATCGGTGCTCATTGCAAAACGCCGCCTTCACGGTCCCAGCCTGCGGCGACGACCCACCGCTAGACCGGCGGCACGCCGTGCCGGCGCTCGGTGAACCGGCGGTCCTTGCCGGCCGCCGCCGCCAGCCGCGCCACCAGCTGAGCCCGTAACTCCTCCGGCGCCACGATGGCGTCGATGACGAGGTCGGACGCCAGCCGCAGGATGTCGATGTCGGCCTCGTACTCCAGCCGCAGTCCGGCCACGAACTCCGCCCGCTCCGCCTCGTCCTCGATGGCGGCGATCTTGTTGAAGTAGACGGCGTTGACGGCCGCCTCCGGGCCCATGACCGCGATCTTCGCCGTCGGCAGCGCGATGCAGGCGTCGGGGCCGAAGCCGGGTCCGCACATCGCGTAGAGCCCGGCGCCGTAGGCCTTGCGGACGATCACGGACACCGTCGGCACCGTGGCCTCGGCGACCGCGGTGATCATCTTGGCGCCGTGCCGGATGATGCCCTGCCGCTCGACCTCGGAGCCGATCATGAAGCCGGGGACGTCGGCCAGGTAGATCAGCGGCACGTTGAACGCGTCGCACAGCCAGACGAACCGGGCCGCCTTGTCGGCGGAGTCGGTGAACAGCACGCCGCCCTTGACCGCGGGCTGGTTCGCGACGATGCCGACCGGCTGCCCTTCCAGCAGCCCGAAACCGGTCACCAGCTCGGCCGCGAACAGCGGTTTGACCTCGAAGAACGAGTCTTCGTCGATGATCGCGTCGATGACGTCGTGGATGTCGTAGCCGACCGATTCCTCGGCCGGGACGAGGTCGCGGGTGAACTCGCGGACGGCGCCGCCGGCGGCGTACGACGGCGGCGGCTGCCGCCACGAGCTGGGCAGGTAGGAGAAGAACGCCTTGGCCTGCTCGATCGCCTCGGCGTCGTCGGCGGCGAGGTTGTCGCCGCAGCCCGACACCGTGGTGTGCATGCGGGCGCCGCCCATCTCCTCGAGCGTGACCTTCTCACCGACGACCATCTCGGCCATGCGCGGCGAGCCGAGGTACATCGACGCGTTGCCCTCGACCATGACGACGATGTCGCAGAACGACGGGATGTAGGCGCCGCCGGCCGCGCTCGGCCCGAACAGGCAGCACACCTGCGGGACCCGGCCGGACAACGCCACCTGGTTGTGGAAGATGCGCCCGGCGCCGCGGCGGCCGGGAAAGAGGTCGACCTGGTCGGTGATGCGGGCGCCGGCGGAGTCGATGAACCAGAACACCGGCAGCTCGTCGCGCAGCGCGGTCTCGGTGACGCGGACGATCTTCTCGACGGTGCGGGCGCCCCACGAGCCGGCCTTGACCGTCGGGTCGTTCGCGACGACCAGCGCCGGCCGGCCCTCGACCAGCCCGCGGCCGGTGACGACGCCGTCGGCGGGCAGGCCAGTGGACAGCGCGTTGGCCAGCTGACCGTCCTCGACGAAGGTGCCGGCGTCGAACAGCAGGTCGATGCGGTCGCGGACGTAGAGCTTGCCCTGCTGGGCCAGCTTGGCGGCGCCGGCGTCGGAGGGGACCTCGGTCGCCTTCCGGGCCGTGTCGACCTCGGCGTAGTGGTCGCGCCCCATCCCGTTCTCCTCCGTCACCCCCCGATCATGCCTGAACCGGCAGCCCCAGACCGCGCGCCAGCACGAGCCGCTGGATCTCGCTGGTCCCCTCGCCGATCTCGAGGATCTTCGCGTCGCGGTAGAACCGCGTCACCGGGTACTCCTCCATGAACCCGTAGCCGCCGTGCACCTGCGTGGCGACCCGGGTGGCGGTGACCGCGGACTCCGTGGCGTACAGCTTGGCCGCCGCCGCGGCCTGCTTGACCTGCTCGGCAGGGGCGCCGGCGTCGCGCAGGGCGGCCGCGCGGTAGGTCAGCAGCCGGGCCGCCTGCGCCATGACGTGGAGGTCGGCGAGCTGGAATGCGACGGCCTGCTTGGCGCCGATCGGCACGCCGAACGACGTGCGCTCGTGCGCGTACGGCAGCGACGCGTCGAGCATGGCCTGGATGCAGCCGACGGCGAGCGCCGCGATGGCGATGCGGCCGTCGTCGAGCGTGGCCAGGAACTGGCTGAACCCCTGGCCGCGCACGCCGAGCAGGTGATCGGCCGGCACCCGGGCGCCGTCGAAGGTCAGCGGGTGGGTGTCGGACGCGTGCCAGCCGAGCTTGTCGTAGGCGGGCTCGACGATGAATCCGGGCGTGCCCGCCGGGACGATGATGGCGGAGATCTCCGCGCTGCCGTCGGGCCGCTCGCCGGTGCGCGCCGTGATGGTGACGCAGGTGGTCAGCTCGCTGCCGGAGTTGGTGATGAACTGCTTGGCGCCGTCGATGACCCACTCGTCGCCGTCGAGCACCGCGCGGGTGGCCGTGGCGCCGGCGTCGGACCCGGCGCCGGGCTCGGTGAGGCCGAACGCGGCCAGCGCCCGCCCAGCGACGAGGTCGGGCAGCCACCGCGCCTTCTGCTCGTCGGTGCCGTACGCCAGGATCGGGGTGATGCCCAGACCGACGGCCGCCTCGAGCGTGATGCCCATCGACTGGTCGACCCGGCCGAGCTCCTCGATCGCGACGCACAGGCTGGTGAGGCCGGCGCCCGCGCCGCCGTACTCCTCGGGGGCGGTGAGGCCGAACAGCCCCAGCTCGCCCATCGCCCGCACGACGCCGACCGGGAACTCGTGCTTGCGGTCCCACTCGGCCGCATGCGGTGCGATGCGCTCGCGGGCGAAGTCGCGGACGACCGCGCGGAACTCCTCGTGGTCCGCGGACAGCTCGAACATCGTCGTTCCCGCTTTCGTCGCACGTGATTGCTTGACGTTTACGTTAACGTAAGTTGCAGGTCCCGGCCAGGGGTTCGAGCGAGGAGACTGTGGTGGACAGCGAGCGGACGTGGAGCATCGCGGAACTGGCCGACGAGTTCGGCGTCACGCTGCGGACGATCCGGTTCTACGAAGAGCAGGGCCTGCTCACCCCGGCCCGCAACGGCACCCGCCGCATCTTCGCCGACGGCGACCGCGTCCGGCTGGGCCTGGTGCTGCGCGGCAAGCGGCTGGGCTTCCCCCTGGACGAGATCAAGACGATCATCGGTATGTACGACGCCGAGCCCGGCGAGGTCGGCCAGCTGCGCTACCTGCTCGACCAGGTCGAGCACCGGCGCGCGGAGCTCGAGCAGCGCCGGCGCGACATCGACGCCACCCTGTCCGAGCTCGCCGAACTGGAGCGTCGCTGCCGCGCCGACCTCGACCGCCTCACCGGCTGACGCTCACCCGATGCAGGTGTGCCCCGCGTCGAGCCCGAGCCGCTGCACGACGTCGGCGTCCCACAGCTCGAACGTCCAGCGCACGCCCTGTGTGGCCGGCGCCGCCGGGAGGGCCGACATCGGATCGTCGGTGGTGTACCCGGGCTGAGCGGCGGCGATCTGCTCCAGCGTCGACCCGACGCCGACGCCGGCCGGGGTCAGCGTCGCGGCCGCCGTCGATCCGATTTCCGTGACGACGAAGTCGTCCTCGGTGGCCGCCGGTGCCGGCAGGTCGCCGGACGTGACGTCCCGGCGCACGGAGACCAGCCCGCTCACGTCGCCGATCCGGAACTGCCCGTAGCAGTACGGCTTGCTCTCGTAGCCCTCCCACTCGCTCAGCTCGACGCCGGCGACCGTGCGCAGCTCGGACAGCGTCATGCCGAGCCGGACCGGCCCGAACACGTCCGCCCCGGGCACGTCGAAGTCGGCCGGCGCCGGCTCGTCCACCGGCCGCGGGTCGTCGCCGCAGTTGTGCACGCCGTCGTGGTCGATCTGGCTGACGACGCCGTCGGTGACCTGGATCCGCAGGTGCGAAGCGAGGCCGCCGAGACCGGGGACCCCGACGTCGTAGCCGTCCGGCTCGCCGGGGCCCGCGCCCGGGTACGCCGCGTACGCGTCCGGGTACAGGGTGAACAGGTCGTCGATGGTGCTGCCCACGCCGAGGCCCTCCGGCGTCCGGACCGCGACGTCCGTGATCACGGTCGCGACCTCGTACGCGGCGTACAGTTCGGCCGGGTCGTCCGGCGGGCTCCCCCAGGCACCGCGCAGCGAGATGTAGCCGTGCGAGGTCGCCGTGCGGAACGAGCCGTAGCAGGCGGCCGGCGAGATGCTGCGGGGGTCGCTGCTCAGCCGGGTGATCTCGATCCCGGGGACACTGGCCAGCTCGGCCAGCGTCATGCGCACCTGGACGCCGTCGAACGGCGCGGCCGGGTCGAACAGCGGCAACCCGCTGACGTCGACCGGTTCGGGGACGTCGCCGGACGCCTCGCCGCCCGGGTCGGCGCCGATGGGCTGCTCCGTCGCCGGGTCGGCCGTGGACGGGCCACTGGCCTCGCCGGTCGCGTCGCCGGTGATGTCGCCGGACGGGGCGGCCGCGCCCTTGGGCGGCGTCTCGCTGTCGGGCGTCAGCTCGGGCGCCGGCCTGACCTCCGGCGACTCGGCCGGCTGCGGCTCGTACGTGGGCGCCGCGGTGAACTGCCCGGTGACGGCCATCGAGCCGAACGCGACCGCCGCCACCAGGCCGACCGAGCCCGCGGCGGAGGCGACCATGCGCACGGTGCGCCGTCGGCGGGCACCGCGGACGATGCGCCCGACCGCGTCCGAGCCGGGCGGCACCGCGAGCCGGTCGTCGCCGAAGATCCGGCGCAACTCGTCGTCGAACTCGTTCATCGGTCGCTTCCCTCCACCGAGGACAGACTCGCCCTCAACTTCGCCAGCGCCTTGCTCGCCTGGCTCTTCACCGTGCCCGCGGAGATACCGAGCGTCGCCGCGATCTGCGCCTCGGAGAAGTCCTCGTAGTAGCGCAGCACCAGCACCGCCCGCTGCCGCGGCGGCAGCTGGGCCAGCGCCTGCCACACCGGCTCGCCGTCGAGGCGGTCGGGCGGCATGACCGCGCGCTCCGGGAACTCGTCGACCAGCACCTCACGCCGGCGCCGCCGCCAGCGGCTCACGTGCGCGTTGGCCATGGACCGGCGCACGTAGGCGAGCGGGTCGACGTCCTGGCGCATCAGCTTCGCCCAGCGCGACCCCACCTTCTCCAGCACCGTCTGCACGAGGTCGGCGCCGTCGTGCGGCGACCCCGTCAGCGCGTGTCCGTACCGCAGCAGCCCGGGCAGACTCGCCCGGACGAAGTCCTCGAACTCCACCGTCGCCTCGCCCGTCTCCGAGCGGCCCACCACCGTCGCGCCCACGGCCGGTGCGGCCTCCCCGCCTGGGGACTGAATGAACATCACGACCCCGCTTCGCCGTCCCTGCCTCGTTGATCAGGAACACGCGCGGACGGGCCGGTTGGTTGCTCGATCAGCCCCAGCAGTTCTGGCCGGCGTCGAGGCCCAGGCTCGCGACCGTCTCGCCGTCGCCCGACACGAACAGCCAGCGCACCGCCGGGTTCCCCGCGTCGGGCACGTAGGCGTCGAAGGTGTCGCCGGTGACGACGTCCGGGTAGGCCTCGCGCACCTGCTCGAAGGTCGACCCCGGGCCGATCCCGAGCGGCGTCGTCGCGGCCGGGTCGCTGGTCGAGAAGTACGTGACGCGGTAGTCGTCGTCCGACCCGGCGGGCTCCGGCGGGTCGTCGCTGCCGAAGTCGCGCCGCACCGAGATCGCGCCGGTCTGCGTGCCCAGCGTGAAGCTGCCGTAGCAGATCCCGTCGCCGCCGCCGTCGGTGCTGATCTGCACGCCCTCGACCGCCTGCAGCTCCGCCAGCGTCATGCCGAGCCGGATCGGGGACAGGATCTCGTCGCCGTCGACGCTCCACCCGGCCTCGGTGCCGCCACCGGGTGTGTCGGTGTCGCCGGGCGTCTCGGTGGGGTCGTCGGCCGGCTCGGTGCCGTCCGGCGGGTCGGCCGGCTCCTCCTCGCCCTCGTCGCCGCCGGTGGGCGGGTCGAGGATCGGCGCCTTCTGACACTGGTGCAGGCCCTCCATGACGATCTCGGTGACGACGCCGCCGGTCACCGGGAAGTCCCAGCCGCGCTGGATGATGTCCTCGCCCTCGAACACCGCCCGGTGCCCGTCGTCGGGCTTGCCGTAGAGATCGAGGTTCGGGTACGCCGCGAAGAGGTCGGTCTCGGTGGCGCCCGGCGTGATCCCCTCGGGGGTCGCCACCGGCACGTCGAAGCTCACGGTGGACACCTCGTAGTACGGGTCCAGGTCGTCCGGGACCATCCCGAACGTTCCCCGGGTCGAGATGTACCCGTGCGCGCTCGGGCTGCGGTACTCGCCGTAGCAGAGCTCGCTGTAGCCGTCCTCCGGCGCGTACCGGGTGATCTCGACGCCGTCGACGTTCTCCAGGTCGGCCAGCTTCGTGCCGACGGTGAGGCCGTCGATGCCCTCGTTCGGGTAGACCACCACCGGCGCGGCGGCCGTCGGGGTCTCGCTGGGTGCCGGCGTCGGGTCGTCGGTCGGGACGGACGGGGTCTCGGCCGGCTGCACGGGGTCCGGCGCGGCGGTGAACTGGCCGGCCACCGCGAACGATCCCACCGTCACCGCGGCCACCAGACCCACGCTGCCCGCCGCGGTCGCGGCCACCCGTGCGGCGCGACGGCGCCGGGCGCCCCTGACGATGCGGTCGACGGCGTCGGCGCGCGGTGTCAGCGCGAGCCGGTCGTCACCCAGCAGGCGGCGCAGATCGTCGTCGAAGTCGTTCATCGGTCTCGTCCCTCCACCGAGGACATGCTCGCCCTCAACTTCGTCAGTGCCTTGCTCGCCTGGCTCTTCACCGTGCCCGCGGTGATGCCCAGAGCCGCGGCGATCTCCGCCTCGGACAGGTCCTCGTAGTAGCGCAGCACCACCACGGCTCGCTGCCGCGGCGGCAGTTCGGCCAGCGCGTGCCAGAGCGGCTCGCCGTCGAGGCGGTCCGGCAGGGCCACGCCCTGGTCCGGGAACTCGTCGACCAGCACCTCGCGCCGGCGCCGCCGCCAGCGGCTCACGTGCGCGTTGGCCATCGATCGCCGCACGTAGGCGATCGGGTCGGCGTCGTGCCGGGTGATCTTCGACCACCGGGCGCCGGCCTTCTCCAGCGCTGTCTGCACGAGGTCGGCCGCGTCGTGCGGCGACCCCGTCAGCGCGTGTCCATAGCGCAGCAGACCGGGCAGACTGGCCCGGGCGAACTCCTCGAAATCCATCGTCGCCTCGTCCGGCTCGATGCGGCCCGCCATCACCGTCGCGCCCACGGCCGGTGCGGTTTCCCCGTCAGGGGACTGTATTAGCATCACGACCCCGCTCTGCCCGTATCGCGTCATTGCCGTGAACACGCAGCACCGGCCGCGCGGGTTGCCTGGGAACGCGACACCCTAGACTCGCCAGCAGTTCTGGGAGGGAGCCAGCGTGGAGTACCGCCGGATCAGCAAGGTTCTCGTGGCCAACCGGGGCGAGATCGCGGTGCGGGTCATCCGCGCCTGCCGCGACGGCGGCCTCACCAGCGTGGCCGTCTACGCCGACGGCGACCGCGACGCGCCGCACGCCCGGCTCGCCGACGAGGCGTACGCGCTCGGCGGCGAGACCGCCGCCGAGACCTACCTCGACATCGCGAAGCTGCTCGACGTCGCCGCGCGCTCCGGCGCCGACGCCGTCCACCCCGGCTACGGCTTCCTCGCCGAGAACGCCGGGTTCGCGCAGGCCGTCCTCGACGCCGGGCTGGTCTGGATCGGCCCGCCGCCGGCCGCCATCACCGCACTGGGCGACAAGGTCAGCGCCCGGCACATCGCCGCGCGGGCCGGCGCACCGCTCGTCGCCGGCAGCTCCGACCCCGTCACCGGCGCCGCCGAGGTCGTCGCGTTCGCCGAGGAGCACGGGCTGCCGGTCGCCATCAAGGCCGCCTTCGGCGGCGGCGGGCGCGGCCTCAAGGTGGCCCGCACGCTGGACGAGATCCCCGACCTGTACGAGTCCGCGGTGCGCGAGGCCGTCGCGGCGTTCGGCCGCGGCGAGTGCTTCGTCGAGCGCTACCTCGACCGCCCGCGCCACGTCGAGACCCAGTGCCTGGCCGACCGCCACGGCAACGTCGTCGTCGTCTCGACCCGCGACTGCTCGCTGCAGCGGCGGCACCAGAAGCTGGTCGAGGAGGCGCCGGCGCCATTCCTCACCGACGAGCAGAACGCCGAGCTGTACCGCGCGTCCAAGGCCATCCTGCGCGAGGCCGGCTACGTCGGCGCCGGCACCTGCGAGTTCCTGGTCGGCCTCGACGGCACCATCTCGTTCCTCGAGGTCAACACCCGGCTGCAGGTCGAGCACCCGGTCACCGAGGAGGTCACCGGCCTCGACCTCGTCCGTGAGATGTTCCGCGTCGCCGAGGGCGAGGAACTGGGCTACGACGACCCGGTCGTGCGCGGGCACTCGATCGAGTTCCGCATCAACGGCGAGGACCCCGGGCGCAACTTCCTGCCCACCCCGGGCGCCGTCACCACGTTCCGGCCGCCGTCCGGACCGGGCGTGCGCGTCGACGCCGGCGTCGAGGCGGGCAGCGTCGTCGGGCAGAACTTCGACTCCCTGCTGGCCAAGCTGGTGGTCACCGGCGCCTCGCGGCGTCAGGCGGTCGAGCGGGCGCGGCGGGCGCTGGCCGAGTTCGAGGTCGGCGGCCTGGCCACGGTCATCCCGTTCCACCGCGCCGTCCTCGACGACCCCGCCTTCGTCCCCGCCGCCGACGACGAGCCGTTCGCCGTGCACACCCGCTGGATCGAGACCGAGTGGACGAACCCGTTCGCGCCGTTCGCCGCCGACGCCGCGCCGGAGGGTGACGACGCGCGCGAGCGCATCACCGTCGAGATCGGCGGCAAGCGGCTGGAGGTCGTGCTGCCGGCCGGGCTGGGCTCGTCCGCCCTCGTCGGCGCGGGGGCCGGGGCGGCCCGGCGGCCGGTGCGGCGCTCGTCCGGGCGGGCCGGTGCGGCCGCGGCCGGCGGCGACGCGCTCACGTCGCCGATGCAGGGGACCATCATCAAGGTGGTCGCCGAGGACGGCCAGAGCGTCGCCGAAGGTGACGTCGTCGTCGTCATGGAGGCGATGAAGATGGAGCAGCCCATCACGGCGCACAAGGCCGGCACGGTCACCGGGCTGACCGCCGAGGTCGGTGCGACCATCGCGAACGGCGCCGTCATCTGCACGATCGAAGGCTGATTCCGGGAAGGACCACGGGTGCGTCCGGTGTTGTCGATAGTGGCAACACTTGACACGTCAACCTTTTCTGAAGGGATGCACCCGTATGCCCGCTCTGTCGGACACCGCCCGTGAGCTGTTCTCCCGCCCGATCCCGGCCTGGGCCACCGTCCTCGACGCCGACGGCCGCCCACACAACTCGATCGTCTGGGTGGACGTCGACGGCGACGGCGTGGTCTTCAACACCGCCGCCGGCCGGGTGAAGGAGCGGCGGCTGCGTGAGAACGACGTCGTCTCGGTGAGCGTGCTGGACCCGGACAACGCGTGGCGGTGGGCCAGCGTCACCGGCCGCGCCACCCTCACCACCGACGACGGCGACGACGTGATCGACCGGCTGGCGAAGAAGTACCTCGACGCCGACAGCTACCCGTTCCGCAAGGAGGGCGAGCAGCGGGTGACGGTGCGCGTCGCCGTGGACCGGGTGCACGAAGAGGCCGCCTGACGCATCACCCCCAGGTGAGCCGCGGCTCGGCGTCGAACAGTTCTCCGTAGCGCCGGGCCGCGGCCGTCGCGGCCTTCTTCGTGGCGGCGCTGACCTTGGCGAACGGTTCGACGGTGATGGTCAGCGCGCCGTTCTTCAGCTCGTGGCTCCAGACGCCGCGCACGACGCCGTCGACCAGCACGACCGGCGAGATCCAGCCGGCGGCGCGCGACACGCGGTCGATGAAGCCGTCGGGCACGGTGTGCACGCGGTGCCCGATGGGCGCGATGACGTACGGGTCGAAGCCGGGCAGCAGGTGGACGCCGCCGCCGTCGTCGCCCTCGTGCGCTTGGAGGTCGGCCAGCGCCGCCGGCGTGGACCAGCACGCGACGCCGTCGACCTCGGCCTCGACCATGACCTCGGCGTGCTCCTTGAAGACCCGCCGCGCCTTCGCGGCGTCGATGCCCCACCAGCGGCTGAAGTCGACGTGGGTGGCCGGCCCGTAGATGTCGAGGAACCGCTCGATGAGCGTGCTCAGGGCGGTGTGCTGGTCGGGCTGGTCGTCCCACGAGACGTCGGGCAGCCAGGTGCGCGGGCTGGTGAAGGTGACGTTGCGGTCGCGCTCAGGCCCCGAGCAGAGCAGGCCGCCCGCCGCGGCCGGCTTGAACATCTGGCCCCACCCCGACCGCACCGCGTCGGCGATGCCGGGGGCGCGGACCTCGCGGGCGATCTCGGCCAGCAGTTCCTCGCGGGTGAGCACCCGGCCCGGCAGCACCTGGCCGATGATCTCGGTGACCTGCTGCAACACGGCGAGGTTGACGCCGTGGTAGCGCTCCCACGCGGCGTTGACGTTGGGCCACTGCCGCTGCGCCCAGGCCGCCACCAGCAGCGGCAGCTCGTGCGACGGGAACAGGTGCAGCGTGCCGCGCATGCCCCACGTCTTCACCAGCGTGCGGTCGGTCCACAGCGCCGTGCCGGTGTCGCCGAGCGCGTAGCCCGGCGTGCGGACGGCGGCGATCAGCTCGGCGGACGACGCCACCTGCGCGTGCAGCCCCACCAACCGGCCCGCGGTGTCGACGAGACCGGCGGACGGGTCGGTGACGTGCAGGCGCCGCAGCCGGCGGGCCAGCACCTGGTTCCAGGTGAGCTTCTCCACGGGTCCATCGAACCATCCGGCCCCGACAACGCCGGCGCGGCTGATCGTCCCGGCCGGACCTGCTCGTGGCACGACGCGCCAGACCGTGGATGATGGGTGTATGTCGAGCAGCTTGGACGACGTCGCCGCCGCCCTCCAATCCGACCCGCTCTACGTCGACCCGGCCGCGGTCGACGAACTCAGTGAGCTCGGCGTCACGTTCGACAGCAGCGCACAGTCCACGGCGCGTTCCGCCGTCGAGGACGCGTCGTCGACGTTCTACGTCGCGGTTCTCCCCGCAGCGCTGGCCAATTCGGGCGCGGCCGCCGCGTTGAACCAGCAACTGGGCGACGGCACCTATCTCGTGGTCTTCGGAGACCAGAGACTCAGCGCCGGCTCGACCGAATTCCGGGATGCCGAGGGGATGGCGAGCCAGGAACTCGGCAACGCGAGCGACAATCTCGGCAGCGGCATCTCCGACTTCGTCGCGACGGCGGAGCAGGCCATCTCCGGGCAGGGCTCTGGGGGCGGTACGGGTTCCGGATCGCGTGACAGTGGAGGAGGCGGGCTGCTCCCGCTCGCCATCCTGGCGGCCGCCGGCGGTGGCGGCTTCCTGCTGTACCGCCGCAACAAGCGCAGCAAGGAACGTGCGCAACTCGTGCAGGTCCGCGGCGCCCTCGAGGAGGACATCACCAAGTACGGCGAGCGGCTGTCCGAGCTCGACCTCGACCTCCGTCACGACTCCAAGGTCCCGATCGAGGCCCGCAACGAGTACGGCCGCGCCCTCGACCTCTACGAGAACGCCAAGACCTTCGCCGACCGCGCCGAGCGGCCCACCGATCTCAAGCCCGTCACCACCGCCCTCGAGGAGGGCCGCTGGCTGCTGGCCTGCGTCGATGCGCGGGTCAAGGGCGAGCCGATCCCGGAGCGCCGGCTGCCCTGCTTCTTCGACCCCGGCCACGGCCCGTCCGTCGAGGACGTGGACTGGGCGCCCATCGGTGGCGCGCCGCGCACGGTCCCGGCCTGCGCCGCCGACGCGATGCGGGTCAAGGCCGGCGCCGATCCCGAGACCCGCATGGTCCCGGTCGGCGACGGCGAACGCCGTCCGTACTACGACGCGGGCCCCGCGTACGGCGGGTGGGCCGGCGGGTACTTCGGCGGCCTGCTGCCGGGCATGCTCATGGGCACCATGCTGGGTTCGGCGCTGTCCAACCCCGTCTACATCGACGGCGGTGGCGATGGCGGCGGCTTCGACGGTGGCGGTGGCGACTTCGGTGGCGGTGGCTTCGACGGCGGCGGCGGTGACTGGGGCGGTGGCGGTTTCGACGGCGGCGGCGGCGACTTCGGCGGGTTCGAGTGAGCTCGGCGAAGCGCTGAGCCGTGCCGACGCCTGAGTTCATCCTGGCGCTGCGCGAGCGCGTCGGCCACGAGTTGCTGTGGCTGAGCGGCGTCACGGCGGTCGTCGTCGACGGGGAGGGGCGGGTGCTGCTGCACCAGCGCTCCGACACCGGGCAGTGGGCGCTGATCAGCGGCATCCTCGAGCCCGGCGAGCAGCCCGCCGTCGCCGTCGTGCGGGAGGCGTGGGAGGAGACCGGGGTGCGCATCGAGGTCGAGCGCCTCAGCAGCGTCGTCGCCGGCACGCCGGCGGCCTACCCGAACGGCGACCGCGTCCAGTTCCTCGACATCGCCTTCCGGTGTCGCCCGGTCGGCGGCGAGGCCAAGGTCAACGACGACGAGTCGCTGGCGGTCGGCTGGTTCGCGCCGGACGAGCTGCCGCCGCTGACCGGCGACCAGCAGCAGCGGCTGCTGCAGGCGCTGAAGGACGACCCGGCGCCGTTCTTCGTCAGCGGTTAGTCGCGGCGGTGCAGCTGCCGCGCCGCCTCGGCCACCGAGCCGGACAGCGACGGGTAGACGGTGAAGGCGCGGGCCATCTGGTCGACGGTGAGGGCGGCCTCGACCGCCAGTGAGATGGGGTGGATCAGCTCGCTGGCCCGCGGCGCCACCACGACCCCGCCGACGATGATGCCGGTGCCGGGCCGGCAGAACAGCTTCACGAAACCGTCGCGGATGCCCAGCATCTTCGCCCGCGCGTTGGTGGCCAGCGGCAGCTTGACGGCCACGGCGTCGATGTCGCCGGCGTCGACGGCGGCCTGGGACCAGCCGACGGTGGCGATCTCGGGGTCGGTGAAGACGTTCGCGGCGACGGTCTTGAGGTTCAGCGGCGACACGGCGTCGCCGAGGGCGTGCCACATGGCCGTCCGCCCCTGCATGGCCGCCACCGACGCGAGCATGTTGACGCCGGTGACGTCGCCGGCCGCGTACACGCCGCGCGCCGACGTGCGGGACACGCGGTCGACCTTGACGAAGCCGCGGTCGTCGAGCGCCACGCCGCAGTCGGACAGCCCGAGCCCCTCGACGTTCGGCACCGACCCGACCGCCATGAGGCAGTGCGAGCCGCGCACCGCGCGCCCGTCCGTCAGCGTCACGACGACCCCCGAGCCGTCGCGCCGCACCGACGCCGCCCGCGACCGCGACAGCACGTTCAGCCCGCGCCGCGCGAACACCTCTTCCAGGACGTACGCGGCGTCGGCGTCCTCGCCGGGCAGGACGCGGTCGCGCGACGACACCAGCGTGACCTCGGACCCGAGCGCGTTGTAGGCGCTGGCGAACTCGGCGCCGGTGACGCCGGAACCGACGACGATCAGGTGCGACGGGAGCTCGTCGAGGTCGTAGACCTGCTCCCAGGTGAGGATGCGCTCGCCGTCGGGCTCGGCCTCGGGCAGGATGCGCGGCCGCGCGCCCGTGGCCAGCAGCGCGACGTCGGCGACGAACTCGTGGGCGCCATCGTCGACGACGACGCGGTCGCCGGGCGCCAGCCGCCCGCTGCCGCGCACGATGCGCACGCCGGCCTTCTCGACCGTCGCCGCGGTGTCGGCCGACTGCGCCTTGGCCAGTTCGAGCACCCGCTTGTTGACCCGCCGCAGGTCGACGCCGACGGAGTCGTGGCCCAGCTCGACGCCCAGTTCCGCGGACTCGGCGGCGTCGCTGACCACCTCGGCGGTCGCGATGAGGGTCTTGCTGGGCACGCAGTCGGTGAGGACGGCCGAGCCGCCCAGGCCGTCGCGGTCGACCAGCGTGACCTCCGCTCCGAGCTGCGCCGCCACCAGCGCCGCCTCGTAGCCGCCGGGTCCGCCACCGAGAATCGCCACACGTGTCACCCGGCCATTGTCCCGTACACCGGTACGCTCTGTCGTCCGCCCGGTGCTGGGGCGCGGCGCACCGGCATGGCACCCTTACACCGTGCCGACCACACCCGACCCCGCGGCCGGCGACGATCCCGCGGCCGGCGACCCATCGCCCGAGCAGCCCGCGCCGTCCTCGTCGACGAACTGGCGGCTGATCGGCCGGCTCGCCGCCATCACCGTCGCGCTGACGGCGGCCGACCAGCTGACCAAGTGGTGGGCCGAGCGCGAGCTGGCCGGCCGCGAGCCGATCGAGATCGTCGGCGACCTGCTGCAGCTGCGGCTGCTGTACAACTCGGGCGCGGCGTTCTCGATCGCGACAGGGCTGACGTGGCTGCTCACGCTGCTCGTGGTCGTCGTGATCGCGGCGGTCATCCGGGCGTCGGCGAAGCTCGGCTCGACGGCGTGGGCCATCGCGCTCGGGCTGCTGCTGGGCGGCGCGTTCGGCAACCTCATCGACCGGCTGTTCCGCGATCCGGGCTTCCCCGAGGGCCACGTCGTCGACTTCATCGACTACGGCGGCCTGTTCGTGGGTAACGTCGCCGACATCGCCATCACGGTGGCGGCCGTCCTCATCGCGATCCTGACCTGGCGCGGCGTCAGCATCGACGGCGTCCGCCGCGACTCCGCACCGAAGGCCGGCGCCTGACCGCCATACGGGCGGTGCTGCGTTCGCGCGTGTTGACGCTGACGCCAACAGTTGGCGCCACCGTCAACACGTCGCATCCAACCCCCGGACCCCGGGCGGTCAGCATCCTCGACGAGAGTGGCCGAAGCAGCGGACGAGGCGGGCGCCCCCGCAAGGTACAGTCGGCCGGTGACCGAGCTGCTGGACGATCCGCGGGCCGCCGCACGGGCCGCGGCCGAGCACATCGCCGCCGCCACCGGGGTGGAGCGGCACGACATCGCGCTGGTGCTGGGGTCCGGGTGGGGCGGCGCGGCCGACCTCGTCGGCGAGACCGTGGCGACCATCCCGAGCACCGACGTCCCCGGGTTCGCGAAGCCGGCCGTCGAGGGGCACGTGGGCACGCTGCGCTCCGTCCGCATCGGCGACACCGGCCGGCACGCCCTCGTCCTCGGCGCCCGCACCCACCTCTACGAGGGCCGCGGCGTGCGCGCCGTCGTGCATGGGGTGCGCACGGCGGCCGCGGCGGGCGCACGCACGCTGGTACTGACGAACGGCTGCGGCGGGCTGCGCGAGGAGTGGCCGGCCGGCACGCCGGTGCTGATCAGCGACCACCTCAACCTGACCGCCGAGTCGCCCATCGAGGGGGCGAACTTCGTCGACCTCACCGACCTCTACGCGCAGCGGCTGCGCGCCGTCGCCCGCGAGGTCGACCCGAGCCTGCCCGACGGCGTCTACGTCCAGTTCCGCGGCCCGCACTACGAGACCCCGGCCGAGGTCCGCATGGCGCAGCGCCTCGGCGGCGACCTCGTCGGCATGTCGACGGCGCTGGAGGCCATCGCCGCGCGCGAGGCCGGCCTCGAGGTGCTCGGCATCTCGCTGGTCACCAACCCCGCCGCCGGCATCAGCACCACGCCGCTGAGCCACGCCGAGGTCATCGAGGCAGGTCAGGCCGCCGGCCCGCGCATCAGCGCCCTGCTCGCCGCGGTGGTCGCCAAACTCTGACGACCAGCCTCTGACGAGGTCCGTCAGCGCTCTGTCAGCGGCCGGTCAGCCGCACCCCCGACGCTGAATCCTGAGCACATCAACTCAGGAGGACCGCATGACCACACTGGCCATCGAGGCACACGGCCTGGTCAAGACGTTCGGCGAGAACCGCGCCGTCGACGGCGTCGACCTCGCCGTCCGCGCCGGCACCGTGTACGGGGTCCTCGGGCCGAACGGCGCCGGGAAGACCACCACCGTCCGCATGCTCACCACCCTGCTGCGCCCCGACGGCGGCAGCGCGCGGGTGCTGGGCCGCGACGTCGTCGACGACGCCGACGAGGTGCGCAAGTTCATCGGCCTGACCGGCCAGTACGCGTCGGTCGACGAGGACCTCACCGGCACCGAGAACCTGGTGCTGCAGTCGCGGCTGGTCGGTCTGAGCCGCACCCAGTCGAAGCGGCGGGCGGCCGAGCTGCTGGAGAGCTTCGACCTCACCGACGCCGCGAGCCGGCCGGTCAAGCACTTCTCCGGCGGCATGCGCCGGCGCATCGACCTCGCGGCCAGCATCGTCGTCACGCCGGACGTGCTGTTCCTGGACGAGCCGACCACCGGCCTGGACCCGCGCAGCCGCGGGCAGGTCTGGGACATCGTCCGCGACCTCGTCGCCGGCGGCACGACGGTGCTGCTCACCACGCAGTACCTCGACGAGGCCGACCAGCTGGCCGACCGCATCGCCGTCATCGACCGCGGCACCGTCATCGCCGAGGGCACCAGCGCCGACCTCAAGGCGTCCGTGGGCCGCAGCTCGCTGCACCTGCGGCTGGCCGACGAGACGCAGCGCGACCTCGCCGAGCGGCTGGTGGCGCAGACCCTGGACACCACGCCGCACCGCACGCCGGAAGCCGGCGTCATCACCGCACCGGTCGCCGACCCCGACCTCGTCGCCGACCTGATGATCCGGCTGCGCGCCGAGGGCGTCCGCATCGACGAGATCGGCGTGCAGCGCCCCAGCCTGGACGAGGTCTTCCTCACCCTGACCGGCCACAGCGCCGACGACGACGCCGAGAGGACCGCCGCATGACCACCACCACCGAGACCCGCGCCGTCGAGCGGCCGGCCAGCAGCGTCGCCGCCCGGGTGGAGCGCCCGCAGCCGCCGAGCGCGCTGTCGGCCAGCCTGACGCTGGGCTGGCGCAGCGTGCTGAAGATCCGGCGCATCCCGGAGCAGTTGTTCGACGTGACGTTCCAGCCGGTGATCTTCATCGTGATGTTCGTCTACCTGTTCGGCGGCGCCGTCTCCGGCAGCACGCAGCAGTACCTGCAGTTCGTGCTGCCCGGCATCCTCGTGCAGACCGTCGTGATGGCGTCGCTGTACACCGGCATCTCACTGAACACCGACATCGGCAAGGGCATCTTCGACCGGTTCCGCTCGCTGCCGATCTGGCGGCCGTCCGCGCTGGTCGGCGCGCTGCTGGCCGACAGCATCCGCTACGTCGTGGCGGCGGTCGTCTGCCTCGGCGTCGGCATGGCCATGGGCTTCCGGCCGGACGGCACCGTGTTCGACGTGGTCGCCGCCGTGCTGCTGGTGCTGGTGTTCGCGTTCTCGCTGAGCTGGATCTTCGCCTTCCTCGGGCTGGTCATGCGCTCGGCCGGCGCGGTGCAGGGCGTCAGCATGCTGGCGATGTTCCCGCTGACGTTCGCCAGCAACGTGTTCGTCGACCCGTCGACGATGCCCGGCTGGCTGCGCGCCTGGGTCGACGTCAACCCGGTGTCGCACCTGGTCACCGCGGTGCGCGGGCTGATGGCCGGCGCTCCGGAGGCGGGCGCGATCGGGTGGTCGCTGATCGGCTGCGCGGCCCTGGTCGCGGTGTTCGCGCCGCTGACCGTGCGGGCCTACCGCCGCAAGTCCTGACCCTCACGGACGGAGCAGCGTCCCGATCTCCCGCACGACGGCGATGCCGGGGAGGTCGTGGGCGCGCTCGCGTTCGGCCGCCAGCAGCTGCTCGTCGGGCTCGGCGAGCTCGACGAAGGCCGGGTGGCGGACGTCGCCCAGCAGCTCGACGGCGCCGACGCGACGGCCGAGCGCGATCAGCCGGGCCGCGCGGCCGCCGTCGCCGCGGGCGAGGGCCAGCCGCCCGTAGGCGACCGCGACCACGCCGATGACCGGCCGGTCGCCGTCGGCGACCGCCAGCCGGTAGGAGTCGGCGAGCAGGTCGTCGACGTCGTCGCGGCCGACCCGCAGCCGGGCGAGGGCCGCGCCGGCCAGCGCCATGACGCGCAGCTGCGGCGGCCCGCCCACCTCCTCCGACCGCGCCGCCGCGACCGCGACGTCGTAGTGGGCCAGCATGGACAGGGCGTCGCCGAGCCGGGCCGCCGCCTCGGCCAGCCCGGTCTCGGCCATGGTGACGACCTCGGGGTCGTTCGGGTAGCGCTCCTGCAGCGCGGTCAGCTCGGCGACGCCGCGCGAAATCTCCCCGGAGCGCACCAGCACGATCGCGCGCAGCAGCTGCACCTGGCGGCCGTCCTCGCGGATGCCGAGGATGTCGAAGCTGCGCACGGCCTCGTCCAGCAGCTCGATGGCCGTGGTGCCGTCGCCGTCGGCGGCCTCCGTCAGCCCGAGGGTCATCGAGGTCATCGCCACGCCCCACCGGTCGCCGAGAGCGGCGAAGCCGGTCCGCGCCTCCTGCGCCAGGCGGCGCGACTCCCCCCGCTCCCCCTCGTTGTCGGCCAGGATGCTGAAGAACAGCGACGCCATGGACCGCGCCCACGGGTCGCCGGCTGCCTCGACGCTCGCGGCCGCCCGCTGCAGCTCCGACGGCCGGCCGTTCATCGCGGCGAGCACGAGCTCGCCGAAGGCCCGGGCCAGCGGGCTCAGCCCGGCGTCGTCGCGGACCAGCCGGCGCAGCCGCCTGATGTACCGCACCCCCATGCGGGTCGGCCCGGCGACCAGCGAGTTCGGGATCATGATGGCGTACAGGACGGCGGCGGTGCTGGGGTCGGCCGGCCCGTCCATCGCGATCAGCTGCTCGCCCCAGCCGGCCACCTCGAAGTGCAGGCCCAGCGCCGCCCAGTACCAGCACATCGTCACCGCGATGGTGTACGCCGACCCGGTGTCGCCGGTGTCGATGGCGGCGCGCAGCCCGGCGACCAGGTTGTCGTGCTCGCCGGCCAGCACGCCGAACCACGTCACCTGGCTGCGGCCGCGCAGGTTCGGCTCGGCCCGCAGCGCGAGGTCGGCGGCCCAGGCGACCAGCCGGGCCATCGTCGCGGCGCGTTCGCCGGCCGCGTCGAGCTCGGCGTCGGCGAACTCGCGGACGGTCTCGAGCAGCCGGAACCGCACTGCGCCGCCGGACTCGTCGACGACCAGCAGCGACTGGTCGGCCAGCCCGGCCAGGGCGGCCTCGACGGCGTCCGCGCCGACCTCGCCGAACCCGCAGACGGCCGCCGCCGCGACGGCGTCGGCGCCGACCGGCAGCACGGCCAGCCGGCGCAGCACCGCCTGCTCGGCGGGGCCCAGCAGCTCCCAGCTCCAGCGGACGACGGCGAGCAGCGTGCGGTGCCGCTCGGGCGCGGACCGCGGGCCGCCGACCAGCAGCCCGAACCGGTCGTCGAGGCGGGCGGCCAGCTGCTCCACCGACATCGACCGCACCTTCGCCGCGGCCAGCTCGATGGCCAGCGGCAGGCCGTCGAGGTGCCGGCAGATCTCCGTGACGACGTCGGGGTCCAGCCGGGCGGCCGGCCGGGCCGCCCGGGCGCGGTCGTGGAACAGCCGCACCGCCGGGTAGTCGAGCGGGCCGGCGCCGTCGGGCGGCAGCGCCAGCGCGGGCAGCGGGTGCACGGCCTCGCCGTCGACGGCCAGCGGGGTGCGGCTGGTGGCCAGCACGCGGACCTCCGCCGACGCCGTCACGATCTCGTGCACCACCTGCGCGACGGCGTCGACCAGGTGCTCGCAGTTGTCGACGACGATCAGCGCGTCGCTGTCGGCCAGCAGGTCGCGCAGCCGCTCGATCGGCGTGCGCGACAGCGGATACCCGGCGCGGTCGACCAGGCTGACCTCGCGCAGCCCGAGCGCGGCCAGCACGGCGGGCAGCACGTCGGCGTCGTCGCGCAGACCGGCCAGCTCGACCAGGTGCACCGGGCGGCCGGTGCGGTCCAGCCGGCGCAGCCCCAGTTCGGTCGCGAGCCGGGTCTTGCCGACGCCGCCCGGGCCCAGCAGCGTGACCAGCCGGGCGTCGTCGAGCAGCGCCTCGACCCGCGCCAGCTCGTCGTCGCGGCCGAGCAGCGGGGTGACGGAACGGCGCAGCCGCGGGCGGCCGGGCCCGCTCGGCTCCGGCCCGGCGGGCGCGTCGGGTGCGGCCGGCGCGATCAGCGACTCCGGGCCGAGCCGCAGCGCCGGGCGGTCGTGCGTCAGCACCGCCAGATGGACGTCGCGCAGCTGCGGGCCCGGGTCGGCGCCGAACGCCTCGGCCAGCCGCTCGCGGCCGTCCTCGTACGCGGCCAGCGCCTCGGCCGACCGGCCGGTGGCGACGAGCGCGCGCATCAGCTGGCCGAGCAGCGCCTCGTCCAGCGGGTGGTCGTCGACGAGCCCGGCCAGCTCGGCCGGGAGGTCGGCGTGGGAGCCGCGGCGCAGGTCGGCCTCGATGCGGGTGCGGCGCAGGTCCAGCCGCAGCGTGGCCAGCCGGACCGCCTCGACCGGCGCGAACGGCGCGTCGCCGACGTCGGCCAGCGGCTCGCCCCGCCAGAGATCCAGGGCCTGGCCGGACCCGGCGGCAGCGGCCGCGGGATCGCCGTCGCGCAGCGCCGCAGCCGCGCCTGCCAGCAGCGCGTCGGCCGCGGCGGCGTCGACGTCGCCGCGGGCGACCGCGAGGCGGTACCCGCCGGCCACCGCGTCGACCGTCACCGGGTGCCCGTTCAGCGCCTTGCGCAGCCGCGACGCCGCCGCCTGCACGGCGTTGGCCGGGTTGGCGGGCGGCCCGGCCCACAGGTCGTCGACGATGGTCTCGACCCCGACCACCCGGCCCGGCGCCAGCGCCAGCCGCGCGAGCAGGGCGCGCACGCCCGCGCCCGGGATCTCACCGGCGGCGCCGACCCGCACCGGTCCGAGAATGGAGACCTGCATGCTCCTAGGATCTCCTGAACACGGACCGGCGCACGGTGCCGCCCCGTGAGAAGGGGAGGTTCGCGATGACCGACGTGCTCGAGCAGGCCCGCGCCTGGCTGGCCGACGACCCCGACCCGGCCACCCGGGCGGAGCTGCAGACGGTGCTCGACGCCGCCGCGACCGGCGACGACGCCGCGACCGCGGACCTCGCCGACCGGTTCGCCGGCATCCTGCAGTTCGGCACGGCCGGGCTGCGCGGCGCCATCGGCGCGGGCCCGAACCGCATGAACCGCGCCGTCGTCATCCGCGCCGCCGCCGGGCTGGCCGCGTACCTGCTGACGGCCCGCACCCCGGTGAACGGCGCCCGGCACCGCGTCGTCATCGGCTACGACGCCCGGTACCGCTCCTTCGACTTCGCCACCGACACCGCCGCCGTGCTGACCGCGGCCGGCATCGAGGCGCTGGTGCTGCCGCGGCTGCTGCCGACGCCGGTGCTGGCGTTCTCGGTGCGGCGGCTGTCCGCCGACGCCGGGGTCATGGTGACGGCCAGCCACAACCCGCCGCAGGACAACGGCTACAAGGTGTACCTGGGCGGCCCCGACGGCGGCTCACAGCTGGTCGCGCCGGCCGACGCCGAGATCGCCGCGCACATCGACGCCGTCACGTCCGTCGCCGCCGTCGCGCGGGCCGAGGACGGCTGGGCGGAGATCGGCGAGGACGTCGTGACGGCGTACCTGGCCTCGGCCGCTGAGGTGGCGGCGCCCGGCGGGCCGCGCAAGCTGCGCATCGTCCACACGTCGCTGCACGGGGTGGGCGGCGTCACCGCCGCCGAGGCGCTGATCCGGGCCGGCTTCACCGACCTGCACACCGTCGCCGAGCAGGCCGAACCCGACCCCGACTTCCCCACCGTCGCGTTCCCGAACCCGGAGGAGCCGGGCGCCATCGACCTCGCGCTCGCGCTCGCGCAGCGGGTCGAGGCGGACATCGTCATCGCGAACGACCCCGACGCCGACCGGTGCGCCGTCGCCCTGCCCGCACGTTCCGGCGGCTGGACGATGCTGCACGGCGACGAGGTCGGCGCGCTGCTGGGCGCGCACCTCGCCGAGCGCGGGCGCACGGGCGTGCTGGCCAACTCGATCGTGTCGTCGCGGCTGCTCGGGCGCATCGCCGCGGCGCACGGGCTGCCGCACGCCGAGACGCTGACCGGGTTCAAGTGGATCTCGCGGGTGCCCGGCCTGACGTACGGCTACGAGGAGGCGCTCGGCTACTGCGTCGACCCCGAGTCGGTGCGCGACAAGGACGGCATCTCGACGGCGGTGCTGGTGGCCGAGCTGGCCGCTGCGACGGCGGCGGCAGGCAGGACGCTGTGGGACGTGCTCGACGACCTCGCGGTGGCGCACGGCCTGCACGCGACCGACCAGCTCTCCGTCCGCGTCGAGGACCTGTCGCTGATCGCCGCCGCGATGGCCCGGCTGCGCTCGGCGCCGCCGTCGTCGCTGGCGGGGTCGGCCGTCGTCACGGCCGACGACCTGCTGGCCGGCGACGGCGGGCTGCCCCCGACCGACGGCCTGCGCTACCTCACCGCCGACGCCACCCGCGTCGTCGTCCGGCCGAGCGGCACCGAGCCGAAGCTCAAGTGCTACCTGGAGGTCGTGGTCCCGGTCGGCGACGGCGACGTGGCGGCCGCGCGGGCGACCGCCCGCGACCGGCTGGCCGCCGTCCGCGCCGACATCGGCGCCGCGCTCGGGCTGGCGTCATGAGCACCGACGAGCCCGACCCCCGCCGGCTGCGCGTCTCGCACGCCGACCGCGACCGGATGGTCGAGATCCTCCGCGACGCGGCGGCCGACGGGCGGCTGGACACCGACGAACTGGAGGAACGGGTCGAGCGGGCGCTCCGGGCGCGCACGTTCGCCGACCTGGAGCCGCTGACGGAGGACCTGCCGGCCGAGGCGCCCGCGCCGCCTTCGTCCGCGCCGGTGCCGGCGGCGGCCTCGGCGGCCCCGGCCTCGGCGGATGCGGTGGTGACGTGGCAGGCGGCCGGCCAGCGGTTCCGGCGCGAGGGCGCGTGGACGGTGCCGCGGGTCGTCGAGCTCGGCGTGATCGGCGGTTCGGCGCGGCTGGACTACACCCAGGCGCAGCTGCCGGACGGCGGGCGGAGCACGCTGCGCCTCTCGACGTCCGGTTCGCGGGTGCGGCTGACCGTGCCCCCGGGCGTCGCGGTCGACCTCAGCGGCATCGTCGCGACCGGCAGCCGGGTCCGCGACCACGCCTCCCGGCGGGCCGCGCCGGGCGCGGTGACCCACGTCATCACCGTGACCGGCACCATGTTCGGCGGCAGCCTCCGCGTCGACCCGTCCGGCTCCTAGTGTCGCGCGTCTGAATCCAGATGACAGGCGACCGTGTGGACGGTCTGGTCGTAGTCCTGCCCCGCCACCCGGACCGGCCGTTTTCATCCACCTTCTCGGTCGTCATGACAGCGCAAAAGGTTGATGATCATGAAGGTGGGTCTCGTCACCCCTAGCGACGACCAGCGTTGTCAACGAATCAGCGACGCACGACACCAGCCCGGCCCGCGTCGGCTGCGGAAGCGGTAGCGGCAGCGGTGGCGACCGCGGTAGCCGTAGCGTCGCCCGCGTCGGCGAGTGTGTCGGTGCCCGCCCGTAGGGTGGGCCCCACCCGGGCCGGGAGGGGTCTGCCGTAGCGCGCGATCCCCGCCCGCGGCAAAACCCGTTGCGACGCCGGCGAGCGGCCTTCGAGAATGGCCGGCGTGGATGAGATCGAGGTCATCGTCGCGCATCGGGAGCGGACCACGCTGCGAGTGGGCGAGGTGTTCCTGAAGGTCGACGCCGACTCGAGGCGCACCGCCGTCGAGGTCGAGGCGATGGCCCTCGCGCCCATCCCCACGCCGCGGGTCCTGTGGCGCGAGCCGCCCGTGCTCGCCCTCGCCGCGCTCCCCGGAACGGCCCTCGGCGTCCTCGGCGAACCGTCGCCCGCGTCGCCGGCGGCGTGGGCCGCGGCCGGAGCCGTCGCACGGAAACTGCACGACGCGCCGCTGCCGCCGTGGCCGGGCCGGGGTCCCGAGCAGGACGCGGCCGGCCTCGACGACGAGTGCGAGTGGCTGGTCGCGAACGGCGTCGTCCCCGCCGACCTGGTCGAGCGCAACCGCGAGGTCGCCGAGGCCGCGTTCCGGCCGTGGACGCCGGTGTTCTCGCACGGCGACTTCCAGCTCACGCACGTGTTCGTCGACGGCGACGAGGTCACCGGCGTGCTCGACTGGTCCGAGGCGGGCCGGGGCGACCCCATGTTCGACCTCGCCTCCCTGACGCTCGGCCACGAGGAACACCTCGACGACGTCGTCGCGGGCTACGGCGCGGACGCCGACCGCGACGTGATCCGCGCGTGGTGGTCGCTGCGCAGCCTGCTGAACATCCGCTGGCTGATCCAGCACGGCTTCGACCCGGCCGCGCCCGGCTGCGAGATCGACGTACTGCGGGCGCGGATGTGAGCCAGGGCGTCGGGCAGCGGCGATCGTGCATCGCAGGGCGGGATCTGCCAGAGATCAGGCGAATCGCTCAGCGACGGTCGTCTCGGCGGTCGCGACGTTCCTCTCGCCTGTCCTGACGCTCCGTCATCCGCCGCCTTCGGTCAGCTTCTTCTGGGCGTCGGCGAGCGCACCTCTCAGGGCGTCGACGTGGTGTCCCTCCGCCTTGCCGACGGCCTTCTGGAGCGCGCGCGTGACGGCCGGCTCGACCGTCGCGGCATCGGCGTGCTTGTAGGCGACGATCAACCCGGCGCCGCCGATGGGAATCGTCTCGGCCGCCGCCTCCTCGATCTTGCTGCCCGTCCTCTGGTGCAGTGCCTTTCCGGTGACCGCGCCGAGGGCCGCGCCGATGGCCGTCGCCGCGAGCAGCGGTGGCGCGAAGAGGCCGACCACGAAGCCGACCGAGGCAAGGCCTCCAGCGCCTTCCTCGACCATGTGGTCGGTGTGTTCCACCGTGAGGCTGCCGTCGAGATCCCGGCTGACCACGACGGCGCCCCAGAGGCGCGCACCGCAGGTCAGGACCGCGTCGTAGTCCTCGTGGGCGGCGGCGCCGGACATGTATCCGCCGATCAGGACGTCGGTCACCTCGGCGTCGAATGGCATCGCGATCACTCCTCCGGCGGGGTCAGGCTGACAGCCCGTGGGCGGCTTGTCCGTGCTGCTCAGCGGTGTGGAGCTGCTGCTCGTCCTCGCCCGACAGGTGGGGCTTGACGTCGAACACGACCCGCTCGACCGTGCCCGTGAACGCGAAGGGCTTCTCCCGCTCGTAGCTGCGATCGACGACGCCACCGTTGTCGCGCCCGATGTCCATCCCCGAGTAGCCCGAGAACCGGACCGGGACGGTGTGGTCCATGCGCCCCTTGCCGACCTGCCGGTCCCCGATGAACAAGGCCACGTCGCCGCCGGTCGCCGGCTTGGCGCTGTCGGCCCTGAACTCCATGCGGACGGTCACGTCGCCGCTCGGGAGATCCTCGTCCGCGACCTGCTTGAAGACGAACACGCCCATCATCGAGTAGGTGTGTGTCAGCCTTCCGTTCTTGACGTAGAGGGTGAATCCGCCGAGGTGGTCGGCCTCGGCGACGATCACGCCCTCAGCGCCGCCGTCGGGCACGACCAGGTCGGCGGTGATCGTGTACGAGTGGTTGTAGATCCTCGGGATCATGCCCGGCATCACGTTCTGCACGTCGCCCCGGAACTCGTAGCTCGTCTCACCCCCGAGGGGCGGCACCATGCCGAAGAACGTCGACAGGGTCGCGAGCAGGGGCAACACCTTGTAGCGCTCGGCCTCCCGCCAGAACAGGTCCTTCAGCTCGTCGACCTTCTCGGGGTGCTCGGCAGCCAGGTCCTTGGCCTGGGTGAAGTCGTCGGGCAGGTAGTACAGCTCGGCGGGACCCGAGTCCGGGTCCCAGACGCCCGGCGCGTACGGCGCGAGCGCTTCCGGGGTGAGCAACCACGGGATGCGCTCCGTCTTCATCGCTAGCCACCAGCCGTCCTTGTACATGGCCCGGTTGCCGATGGTCTCGAAGTACTGCTGCGTGTGGTGTTCGGGCGCGGCGCCGTCGCTCAGGGATGCGACGAACGACGTTCCGTGCAGCGGCTCCTGCTCGATGCCGTCGACGGTGTCCGGCGCGGGGATACCGGCAGCCTCGAGGATCGTGGGTGCCACGTCGATCACGTGGGAGAACGGCGTGCGCAGCCCGCCCTCCTCGGTGATGCGGGCCGGCCAGTGCACGACCAGCGGGTTGCGTGTGCCGCCGAGATGCGAGCCCACCTGCTTGCCCCACTTGAACGGCGTGTTCCCCGCCCATGCCCACGCCGCCCCATAGTGCGGCGCCATGAGCGACGTGCTCCAGGCGTCGAGTCCGCCGTAGCGCTCCGCGAGCTGCAGCTGCATCTCGTCGGTGAGCGGGAGGCCGTTCTGCATGGTCAGCTCGTTGAACGAGCCGGTGACGGAGCCTTCCATGCTCGCGCCGTTGTCGCCCCAGATCCAGAGGATCAGGGTGTTGTCGAGCTCGCCCAGGTCGTCGATCGCGTCGATCACGCGCCCGACGTTGTGGTCCGCGTTCTCGGAGTATCCCGCGTAGACCTCCATCTGGCGGGCGTAGAACGGCTTCACGTTGTCGGGCACATCGCTCCAGGCCGGGAACGCCTCGTCGCGGGGGGTCAGCTCGGCGTCGGCCGGGATGACACCGAGCTCCTGCTGGCGGGCGAAGGTCTGCTCGCGCAGCGCCTCCCATCCCTCGTCGAACTGGCCCTTGTACCGGTCCGCCCACTCCTTCGCCACGTGGTGCGGTGCATGGCTGCAGCCTGTCGAGTAGTAGACGAAGAACGGCTTGTGGGCGTCCTGCGCACGCACACCGTGCAGCCATTCGATGGTTCGGTCGGCCATCGCGTCGGGGAAGTAGTACGGGTGCTGCTCGTCGTAGAACTCCTCCGGCGTACCGATGATCTTCTGGTTCTCGGCGAGGCACGGGTCCCACTGGCTCGACCCGCCGCCGAGGATCCCGTAGAAGTAGTCGAACCCCCAGCCGTTCGGCCAGCGGTCGAACGGCCCCGCCGGGCCCTGCTGCCCGTCGGGCGTCAGATGCCATTTGCCGAAGGCCGCCGTGCTGTAGCCGTTGTCGCGGAGGATCCGCGGCACGGGCGCACAATCTCGCGGAAGGGTGGCGGAGTAGCCGGGGAACCCTCCGGCGAACTCGCCGACCGAACCGAATCCGACCGCGTGGTTGTTCCGCCCGGTCAGCAGCGCCGCCCGCGTCGGTGAGCACAGCGCTGTGACGTGGAACCGGTTGTACCGCAGTCCGGTCGCGGCCATGCGCGTGTAGGTGGGCGTCCGGATCGGCCCGCCGAAGGTGCTCGGGTTGCCGAACCCTGCGTCGTCGATCAGCACCAACAGCACGTTCGGAGCACCGCCCGGCGGCCTCGGGTGCTCGATCAGGTTCCAGTCGGGTCTCGATCCGTCGAGGGTCCTGCCGACAACCCCCGCGAAGGTCTCGCGTCTGATCGGAAGCCTGCTGCGATCGGGTCCACTCATCGTCTCCGTCCCCTCGCGCCGGGGATGATCGGCGCGCGAGGCTGCGTGCACTCGGACGGCAGTCTCGCGACGCCGGGCTCTCCAGGCGATTGTGGAGCGACGAACCCCGTTCACGCCTCGTCCACACGGGATGATTGTCTGGATCGACTGGCTCGCGCCGACGTCGAGGCTAGGCCGGGCCGGTCGTCGAGCGGACGACGAGCTCGGCCGGCAGCACCTCGTGCCGCGGCGGCAGCGCGGGGTCGTCGATGCGCTCGTTCAGCAGCGCGACGGAGCGGGCGGCCATCGCGGCCTGCGGCTGCCGCACCGTCGTCAGCCCGATGGTGGGCCACGACGCCTGGCGGACGTCGTCGAAGCCGGCGACGGACAGCCGCGACGGCACCGCGACGCCCAGGGCGGCGGCCGCGTTGAGGGCGGCGAACGCGACCTGGTCGTTCAGCCCGACGATCGCCGACGGAGGCGACGACCCGGTCAGCAGCGACGTCGCCGCCGCGAC
This sequence comes from Jiangella alba, assembly GCF_900106035.1. Classification (GTDB taxonomy): domain Bacteria; phylum Actinomycetota; class Actinomycetes; order Jiangellales; family Jiangellaceae; genus Jiangella; species Jiangella alba. Next base: position 40,254 of record NZ_FNUC01000003.1, on the reverse strand, counting down.
GGCGCGGGCGTAGTCGAACCCGGTCTCGACGACGGTCGCCGCCGGCAGGCCGAGCGCCGACAGCCGTGAACGGATCCCGGCCAGCCGCCGCGCCGACGTGCTCGCGCCGGGCAGCCCGGCCAGCACCGCGATGCGCCGGTGCCCCAGCCCGGCCAGGTGGTCGACGACGGCGGCGGCGCCGGCCGGGTGGTCGCCCTCGACGGTGTCGCAGGCGGCGTCCAGGACCCGGTTGGCCAGCACCACCGGGAACCGGCGCGCCACCAGGTCCGCCACCGCCGTCGACCCCTCGACCGCGGCGGTGAACACGATGCCGTCGACGCGTTGCTGCAGCAGCAGCTCGACCGACTCGCCGGCGTTCTGCAGCACCATGTGCTGCCGCCGGCCCGCAAGGCAGGCGGCGATCTCTTCCAGGAACTCCGGGTAGAACGGGTTGGTGAGGTCCGACACGACGACGCCGACCAGACCGGTCCGGCTGGTCACCATCGACCGGGCCGCCGCGTTGGGGGTGTAGCCGAGCTCGCGGCTGATGGCCAGGATGCGGTCGCGGGTGGCCGCCGCCACCCGCCCGCCGTTGAGCGCCCGCGACACCGTCGCCTGCGACGTGCCCGCCGCCCGCGCGACGTCGACGCTGGTGGGAGGACGTCCAGGGGCCATGCCGGTCAGTCTCGCACGGCCCCGAACGCGTGGTCCGTCCACGGCAGCGTCGCGCCGGTGTGCGCCGCCGCGCGGATGTCGCCGGAGCGGGCGTGCCCCTCGAACAGCTCGACCCGCGACGCACGGCCGCACACCTCGCCGAGCAGCGCGCTGGACGCCGGGTCGGTGATCTCCTGGTACGTGACGGTCTTGAGGTACTTCCCGACCCACAGCCCGCCGGTGTAGCGGGCGGCGCCGCGCGTCGGCAGCACGTGGTTGGTGCCGATGACCTTGTCGCCGTACGACACCGTGGTCAGCGACCCGAGGAACAGGCTGCCGTAGTTGCGCAGCCGGTCCAGCGCCGCCCGCGGGTCCGCCGTCAGCACCTCGACGTGCTCGAACGCCCGCTCGTCGACCAGCGCGTACGCCTCGTCCAGCGAGGCGGCGACGTGCACCTCGCCGTGGTTGCGCCAGGCCGGTTCGGCCATGTCCTTCGTCGGCATGCCGGGGAGGATCTCCTCGACGTGGGCGAGGGCGGCCCGCGCCACCGATTCGCTGGTGGTGATGAGGACGGCGGGCGAGTCGGGCCCGTGCTCGGCCTGCGACAGCAGGTCGACGGCGACGGTGAACGGGTCGGCGGTCTCGTCGGCGAGCACCAGGATCTCCGTCGGCCCGGCGAACAGGTCCAGCCCGACGCGGCCGTAGAGCTGCTTCTTCGCCTCGGCGACGTAGGCGTTGCCCGGCCCGGCGATGAGGTCGACCCGCGGCACGGTCTCGGTGCCCAGCGCCAGCGTGCCGATGGCCTGGACGCCGCCGAGCAGGTAGATCTCGTCGGCGCCGGCCAGCGACATCGCCGCGATCGTCGCGGCGGGGATCTCGCCGCGGATCGGCGGCGTGCAGGCCGCCACCCGCGGCACGCCGGCCACCTTCGCCGTCACGATCGTCATGTGCGCCGACGCGGTCAGCGGGTAGCGCCCGCCCGGGATGTAGGCGCCGACGGACGCGATCGGCAGGTGCTTCTGCCCGAGGCGCACGCCCGGCAGCGTCTCGACCTCGAACTCGTGCATCGACGCCAGCTGCCGCTCGGCGAACGCGCGCACCTGCGCCTGCGCGAACCGGATGTCGTCCAGCGCCTGTTCCGGCACCGTCGCGACGATCCGCTCGATCTCCTCCTCGGTCAGCCGGAACGACGGCGGCGACCAGGAGTCCAGCTGCTCGGAGTACTTCCGGACGGCGGCGTCGCCCCCGGCCTCGATCTCGGCCAGCATGCTCGCGACGGTGGCGGTGACGGCGGCGGCCTCGGCGCTGCGGTCCACGGCGGCGGAACGATCCTTGAGCGTCAGCATGTGTATACGTATACACCCGCCGCCCGGCAGGAGGCCAGACCCGGCCGGATCTCGGATGACGGACGAGCGGCCTAGACTCGATGCGTGACCACGCTCGACGATGCGCGCCTGTCCGACATCGCCTCCTCCGAGGCGTCGTTGCGCCGCTTCCTGCACGGCCTGCCGGGGGTCGACCAGACCGGCGCCGAGGCCCGGGCGGCCACGCTGGGCACGCGGTCCATCAAGACCACGGCCAAGCAGTACGCCATCGACCTCGCCATCTCGATGATCGACCTGACGACGCTGGAGGGCCAGGACACCCCGGGCAAGGTGCGGGCGCTGTGCGCCAAGGCGCTGCGCCCCGACCCGTCGGACCGCACGGTCCCCCAGGTCGCCGCCATCTGCGTCTACCCCGACCTCGTCGCCACGGCGGTGGAAGCACTCGGCGGCGCTCACCGAAAGGTCAAGGTGGCCAGCGTCGCCACCGGGTTCCCGTCCGGACGCACCAGCCTGGCGATCAAGGAGGCCGACACCCGCGACGCGGTCGCGGCCGGCGCCGACGAGGTCGACATGGTCATCGACCGCGGCGCGTTCCTGGCCGGCCGCTACGGCGCGGTGTTCGACGAGATCGTCGCGGTCAAGCAGGCCGCCGGCGACGCCCACCTCAAGGTCATCCTCGAGACCGGCGAGCTCGCCACCTACGACAACGTCAGAAGGGCGTCGTGGCTGGCCATGCTGGCCGGCGCCGACTTCATCAAGACCAGCACCGGCAAGGTCGCGCCGGCCGCCACGCTGCCCGTCACGCTGGTCATGCTCGAGGCGGTCCGCGACTTCCGCGAGGCCACCGGCCGCCAGGTCGGGGTGAAGCCGGCCGGCGGCATCCGCACCAGCAAGGACGCCATCAAGTACCTGGTCCTGGTCAACGAGACCGCGGGCGACGACTGGCTCGACCCCGACTGGTTCCGGCTGGGCGCGTCCAGCCTGCTCAACGACCTGCTCATGCAGCGGCAGAAGCTCGCCACCGGCCGCTACGCGGGCCCCGACTACTTCACCCTCGACTGACCTCCGGTCACCCGGCCGTCCGGAAGAACGTGCTGGCCGGGTCGGTGCCGTGCGACTGGGAGAAGAACGCCGCGAAGTCCGTCCCGATGTTCGACAGACCCTCGTAGTCACCGGTGAAGAACCCGAGCGCGAACGGCGCCAGCCGCATGTCGAACGGCGCGTTCGTGAGCCGCACCTCGTCGGTCCAGTTCGCCTCGTCGGCGCAGCTCGCCGGCGTCGCCGGGTGGCAGTGCACCAGCCAGTAGTCGGTGGGCAGCGTCGTCGCCGACGGCGTGTTGTTGCGGAAGTCGTAGTACGTCACGCCGATGGTCCCGTCGTCCGCCACGTGCACCGACGCCGTGAACGCCTGCTGGTTGCCGGGCGGCACGGTGCCGGGCGTCAGGTTCACCTTGATCGGCTCGGACCAGGTGAGCCCGCCGTCGAGCGACTGTGAGAAGGCGATGCTGTCGAACTCGCCGCCGCTGAACCGGGCGTCCTGCCACACGGCGTACAACGCACCGTTGTCCCGGTCGACCGCGATGTCGGGGATGATGTCGCCGGTCCGGACGGGGTCGCCGGTGTCAGGGTCGGTGATCTCGACGGTGCCGAGCCGGCTGACGAAGATCCGGTCCGACCAGGTGACGCCCTGGTCGTCGGAGAGCATCACGGCGACGTTGTTGCCGCGGTGGCCGCCGCTGTTGTCGTTGCGGATCTCGTTGAAGACGTTCACCAGCGTGCCGTCGGGCTGGACGGCGATCTGGTTGCCGATGGTCTGGTCGCGCATGCCCGGGTCGTAGATCGCCTTCGGCGCCTCCCACGTCACTCCGCCGTCCGTGCTGCGGGCGAACCACGCCGGCCCGGAGAACGCCTGGGTGACGAAGCCGGCGATCACGCTGGCGCGCTCACTGCCCGGGAAGACCAGCCGGTCCCAGACGGCGTACACGAGGTCCGGGTCGGTGGGGTCGGCGGTGATGGACTGCTTGTCGTTGAAGACGTTCGCGTCCAGGTCGCGGATCACCTCGACCGGGTCGCTCCAGGTCAGGCCCCCGTCGGCGGAGTAGCTGGCCAGCAGGGCGTGGTCGAAGTCGCGCGGTTCGAACGGCGGCGCGACGTCGTTGAACGACAGCGCCAGCTGGTGCAGCCGTCCGTCCGGGGCGAACGAGACCCACGGATCGGTCGCGCGGTCGTACGTCCCGCCGGAGCACAGCGTGATGCCCGGGACGGGCACCTGCTGCCAGGTGCTGCCGCCGTCCTGGCTGACCCCCGCGACCAGGCCGCGGGCACCGCCGTTGTCCCAGCGGTCGGCCTGCCAGATGCCGGCGACGTCGTCCGGGTCGGCCGGACTCACATCGACGAACGGCTCCACCTCGCTGTTGAGGAAGACCGTCCCGGACTGGTCGTCGACGCCGTCCGCGGTGCAGCCGAGGAACGGACTCGTCCCCGACACCTGGACCAGCGGGCCGGTGGCCAGCGGCCCGGCGATCGCCGGGATCGCTCCGGCCACGAGGAACGCGGCACCGGCTGTGAACGTGAGAGTTCGCCGTCTGGGCATGGAGATCGCCCCCCGAGATCGATTCACACGCTTCTCGACGCTGGCACCGCAGCGCGACCCGCGCAAACACCGGTACGGACAATCGCGATCAGCGGTCGGGGCCCAGCAGCAGCCACGTCGGCATCGGGCCCTTGCCCTTGACGTCGATGGTCCCGCGCGACCGGAAGAGATAGCGCTCCCGCAGCCGCTCGTGCACCCGGGCCGAGACCTGGATCGCGCCCGGCACGCCGTGGCTCTCCATGCGGCTGGCGGTGTTGACGGTGTCGCCCCACAGGTCGTAGATGAACTTGCGCCGGCCGATCACACCGGCCACCACCGGCCCGGTGTCCATGCCGATCCGGAACCGCAGGCCGTCCGGGCCGGCACCACGGCGCTCGCACTCCCGCAGCATCGCGAGCGCCATGTCCGCGACGGCCGCACAATGGTCCTCACGCGGCACCGGGACGCCGCCGGCCACCATGTAGGCGTCGCCGATCGTCTTGATCTTCTCCAGCCCGTGCTCGTCGGCCAGCCGGTCGAAGGCGCTGAAGACGCCGTCGAGGAGCCGCACCACCTCCTCCGGTGGCAGCGCCGCCGACAGCGGCGTGAAGTCGACGATGTCGGCGAACAGGACCGTGGCCTCGTGACGGTCGGCGATGATCGCGTCGCGCCGCTTGAGCCGCGCGGCGACCGGGGCGGGCAGCACGTTCAGCAGCAGCCGCTCCGAGCGGACGTGCTCGCGATCGCGGCCGCGGACGAAGTACTGCAGCAGCAGGTACGCGACCAGGGACGGCCCGGCGAGGTTGCCGGCGAAGAACGCGACGAGCACGCCGCCGGGGATGCCGGCGGGTTCCAGCAGCGGCTCCACCAGCACCGAGACCACCAGGAGCGTGAGGTAGGCGGCGAACCAGGGGATCGCCTCGCCCGAGCCCATGAACAGCAGCGCGCCGAGCGCGGCCGACAGCGCCCACAGCGACACCGCACCCGACGCGGCGAACCCGCCCAGCGACCACTGCAGGGCGAAGGGCAGGACGAGCATCATCGCCAGCTGCGTCGCCCGGAACGTGGCGAACCGCCGGGTCCGCGCGAACCACGCCAGCGAACCGAGCGACACCACGAGATAGGCCAGCGGGATCAGCGCCGCCACCGGCAGCCCGAGCAGGAGGTAGGTGACGATCCAGAACGGCGTCAGCGCGCACACCAGTCCGGTCGACAGCACCAGCGTGGAGCGCCGCAGCCGGTCGTCCTCACCGGCCGACCGGTCCGCTCCGAGCGCCGCCAGTCGCCGCAGCGCCGGCGGCCGTCGCCCCCGATGGCTCATCCTGTTCGCCCCCGGACCTCATGGTGGCAGGGCCCCCAGGGTGGCGCCAGGGCCGCACGGCTCGTAGACCGCCCGCGAACGTCTACCCTGGGAAACGTGACGGACACCTACGTGACGCTGGACTGATCACCATGACGAAGTTCGAGTACGCGCCAGCGCCGGAGTCGCAGGCCATCGTCGACATCCGCAGCTCGTACGGGCTGTTCGTGAACGGCGAGTTCGCCGAGCCCGTCGACGGCTCGACGTTCAAGTCGGTCAACCCGGCCACCGAGGAGGTGCTGGCCGAGATCGCCTCGGCCGGCGCCGCGGACGTCGACAAGGCGGTCCAGGCGGCCCGCCGTGCCTACGAGCGCACGTGGTCGAAGCTGTCGGGACGCGACCGCGGCAAGTACCTGTTCCGCATCGCCCGCATCATCCAGGAGCGCGCCCGCGAACTGGCCGTCCTCGAGTCCATCGACAACGGCAAGCCGATCCGCGAGTCCCGCGACGTCGACATCCCGCTGGTCGCGGCGCACTTCTTCTACTACGCCGGCTGGGCCGACAAGCTGGCGTGGGCCGGCGCCGGTCCCGACCCGAAGCCGTACGGCGTCGCCGCCCAGGTCATCCCGTGGAACTTCCCGCTGCTCATGCTGTCGTGGAAGATCGCGCCCGCGCTGGCCGCCGGCAACACCGTCGTGCTCAAGCCGGCCGAGACCACCCCGCTGACGGCGCTGCTGTTCGCCGAGATCTGCCAGCAGGCCGACCTCCCGCCGGGCGTCGTCAACATCCTCACCGGCGCCGGCGACACCGGCCGCGCGCTGGTCGAGCACCCCGGCGTCGACAAGGTCGCGTTCACCGGGTCCACCGAGGTCGGCAAGCAGATCGCCCGCAGTGTCGCCGGCACCACCAAGAAGGCGACGCTCGAGCTCGGCGGCAAGGCCGCGAACATCGTGTTCGACGACGCGCCCATCGACCAGGCGGTCGAGGGCATCGTCAACGGCATCTTCTTCAACCAGGGGCACGTGTGCTGCGCGGGCTCGCGGCTGCTGGTGCAGGAGTCGGTCTACGACGACGTCCTGGGCCGGCTGAAGCGGCGGCTCGGCACGCTGCGCGTCGGCGACCCGCTCGACAAGAACACCGACATCGGCGCCATCAACTCCGCCGAGCAGCTGGCCCGCATCCGCGAGCTGTCCGAGGTCGGCGAGGCCGAAGGGGCCCAGCGCTGGTCGCCCGAGTGCGAGCTGCCCGAGCGCGGCTTCTGGTTCCCGCCGACGCTGTTCACCGGCGTCACGCAGGCGCACCGCATCGCCCGCGAGGAGATCTTCGGCCCGGTCCTGTCGGTGCTGACGTTCCGCACCCCGGCCGAGGCGGTCGAGAAGGCCAACAACACGCCGTTCGGGCTGTCCGCGGGTGTGTGGACGGAGAAGGGCTCGCGCATCCTGTCCATGGCGCAGCAGCTGCGGGCCGGCGTCGTGTGGGCCAACACGTTCAACCGGTTCGACCCCACGTCGCCGTTCGGCGGCTACAAGGAGTCGGGCTACGGCCGCGAGGGCGGCCGGCACGGTCTCCTGGCATACCTGAAGGGCGAGCACTGATGGCCGAGCGGCTGGCTGTGAAGAAGACCTACAAGCTGTACGTCGGCGGCAAGTTCCCCCGCTCCGAGTCCGGCCGGTCCTACGAGGTCACCGACGCCAAGGGCCGGTTCCTCGCCAACGCGGCCTGGGCGTCGCGCAAGGACGCCCGCGACGCCGTCGTCGCCGCCCGCAAGGCGGTGCCCGGCTGGTCCGGCGCCACGGCCTACAACCGCGGCCAGGTGCTGTACCGCGTCGCCGAGGTCATGGAGGGCCGGCACACCCAGTTCGTCGACGAGGTCGCCGCCGGCGAGGGCGTGGCCCGCGCGAAGGCCGTGTCGCTGGTCGACGAGGCCATCGACCGCTGGGTCTGGTACGCCGGGTGGGCCGACAAGATCGCCCAGGTGGTCGGGTCGAGCAACCCGGTCGCCGGCCCGTACTTCGACTTCTCCGTGCCCGAGCCCACCGGCGTGGTCGCCGTGCTGGCGCCGCAGCGCTCGTCGCTGCTAGGCCTGGTCTCGGTGCTGGCGCCGGTCGTCGTCGGTGGCAACACCGCGGTGCTTCTCGCCTCGGCCGACAGGCCGCTGCCGGCCATCACGCTGTCCGAGGTGCTGGCGACGTCCGACGTCCCGGGCGGCGTCGTGAACGTCCTCACCGGCGCCCTCGCCGACACCGCGCCCGTCCTGGCCGCGCACATGGACGTCAACGCCGTCGACCTCGCCGGCGCCGCGGGCGACGCCGAACGGGCGAGCGCGCTCGAGCTGGCCGCGGCCGACAACCTCAAGCGGGTGGTGCGCGCGCCGCAGGCCGAGCCCGACTGGATCGCCGAGCCCGGCCTCGAGCGCATCACCGCCTACCTCGAGACGAAGACCGTCTGGCACCCGGTCGGCGTCTGACCGGTCACTTCAGCGCGTCGGGATCCGACGGCGGCGGCACCGTCACCGTGCCCGGCAGCTGCGGCCCGAACGGCGCGTCCAGGACCGCCTGCTCGCACCGGCCGTCTGGCGTCACCCCGACCGTCAGCCGCGGGAAGACGTGGTCGCCCCACGGGTTGGCGGCCGTGAACGACTGCTCGTCGTAGGCGCCGTCGTAGCAGTCCTCCCGCCAGCCGAGGTCGATCGGGTTGCCGTCGCCGTCGTAGAGCCGGACGTTCTCCAGCAGGGCGCCGTCGGCGCCGTACGGGAAGATGTTGGTGATCTGCGCGCCGTTCTGGTCGTAGAAGCCCGGGCCCGGGTAGTCGTAGCCGCCGTCCACGTACTGCACCCGGTCGCTGGTGGCGGCGTCGAGCGCCACCCCGGCTACCACCAGGCCGCCGATCGCCAGCGCGGCGTTGACCGCCTGCACCGCGACCAGCCGCGGCCCGCGGATCTGCCGGGCCGCGGCCCGCCGGCCCAGCCACACCGACGCGACCGCCGCCACCAGGAACACCGCGATGCCGAACGGGACGCTGCCCAGCACGAGCGCGGTGATCATGCCGAGCGCGACGGCCCGCGCCAGCCACCAGGCCGGGCGCAGCGACGTCACCAGCTCGATCGCCGGCCGGCCCCACGGCATGCTGCGCACCCACTCCTCGACCTGCGCCAGCAGCGGCGCCGTCGGCAGCCTCCGCAGCTCGGCGACGGCGTCCACACGGCCGATGACCAGCAGCAACGCCCCCGCGACAGCGAGCACGGCGGAGACCAGCGCCGGCACCGCGAACGTCGCGGGTGAACCGCTGAGCCCGAACACGGTGTCGACGAACGCGACCGCGGCCAGCCCGACCGCGGTCCAGCCGAAGAACGCGACCATGAACCGGACCAGCCGCCGGATGAAACCGGTCCGCTCGACGCTCGGCTCCGGCTCGGGCTGCGGCAGCCCGGCCGCGGCGCGCAGCTCGGCCGCGTACGCCGCCGGCGCGCCCAGGCGGTCGATCAGCACGCCGATGGTGACGTCGTCGCCGTACTCGGCCGCGACGTGGTCGAGGTGGTCGCGGACGTCCTCGGCGATCTCCGCGAGCTCGTCCGCCGGCAGGTCGCCGAGCTCGTCGCGGACCGCGGCGACGTACGTCGCGACGGCCGGGTGGGCGGTGGCCCGGGTGGTGCTCACGCTGCCTCCTTGGTGGCGTGGTCGACCAGCTCCGTCAGCACCCCGGCGAACTCGCGCCACGTCTTGGCCGAGCGTCGCAGCAGGTCGCGGCCGGTGCCGTTGAGGCTGTAGTACTTGCGGTGCGGGCCCTCCTCGGAAGGCACGACGTACGTGGTCAGCGCGCCGGCGTGGTACAGCCGCCGGAGCGTCCCGTACACCGAGGCGTCGCCGACCTCGGTCAGCCCGGCGGCACGCAGCCGCCGCACGACGTCATAGCCGTAGCCGTCGTCCTCGCGCAGGACGGCGAGCACGGCGAGGTCGAGCACACCCTTGAGGAGCTGACTGGTGTCCATGGCGGACTATTCTGCATGCCGCGGTACCGCGCGTCACGCGACACGCCGCACATCCGGCGACTCGGAGGCCCGGCGACCCCGCCTGCCCCCGGCCCCTTTGCAATGAGCACCCCTACGCACCACGCAGGCCGCGAGGCGCCAGCGGGCGAGACGTGACGACGGGCGCGAGCTGGATACGGACGAGGCGCCCGCCATCCGCCGCCGAGCGGGCAGGCGGTGCGCATAGGTGCTCATTGCAAAGCGCTCGACACGGACTCCGGACGTGCCACCGTCAGCGGGTCGTCCACAGGTCGAACCGATCAGGAAGGTTGTCCACAATCGACGCCCGACGCCATGCGGAGCAGCCGACGACGCCCGAGGCTTGACCCATGACGCCGGTCGAACCCCCCGACGATGACGAGCCGCTGGCGCGGCTCGAGCCGTCAACGCTGCCTGGGCTCGTCAGGCGGGTGCGGCGCCTCGCCGACCTGAGCCAACGCGAGCTGGCGGCCCGTATCGGCGTGTCGCATTCGACCGTCTCACGACTGGAGGCAGGACGCCTCGTGCCGAGCATCGCCACCCTGCTCCGTATCGTCGACGTGGCCGAACTGATGCTCGTCGTGACGAACGCAGATGGCAAGGTCATCGCGCCCATGCGCGTCTGGGACGAGACACGCGACGGCGGCGAGAAGATGTTCCCAGCGCACCTGGACCTGGTTCTGGATCCAGTCGCCGACGACTGGTGGGCGAGCAGCTACGGCCTCGCGAAGCCGCCGGAGACCTACCACCGCAACCGGGTGTGGCGCGACGCGAAGCGTCGGCGCAGTACGTGGGAGGTGCGGGTCAAGCAGTTCCGGCACGATCCTCCGCCGCCCAAGGTGTGACCGCGCTCGTCAACTCGTGACAGTCACCGAAACGACGAGGGCGGCGCGGCCGCGGGGTGAACCGCGAGCCGCGCCGCCCAACGCGGGTGTGCCGGCGTCAGGCCGCTGCCTTGAACCGGCGCAGCCGCAGGCTGTTCGACACCACGAACACCGACGAGAACGCCATGGCCGCGCCCGCCAGCATCGGGTTGAGCAGTCCGGCCGCGGCCAGCGGCAGCGCCGCGACGTTGTAGCCGAAGGCCCAGAACAGGTTCCCCTTGATGGTCGTGAGCGTGCGCCGGGCCAGCCGGATGGCGTCGGCCGCCGCGTTGAGGTCGCCGCGGACCAGCGTGAGGTCGGACGCCTCGATGGCGACGTCGGTGCCGGTGCCCATCGCCAGGCCGAGGTCGGCCTGGGCCAGCGCGGCGGCGTCGTTGACACCGTCGCCGACCATCGCGACGACCTTGCCCTCGCTCTGCAGCCGCTTCACCACGTCGACCTTGTCGGCCGGCAGCACCTCCGCGACCACCTCGTCGATGCCGACCTCACGGGCCACCGTGCGGGCGGTCGCCTCGTTGTCGCCGGTCAGCAGGATCGGGGTCAGCCCCAGGCCGCGCAGCCGGGCGATCGCGTCGGCGGACGTCGGCTTGACGGCGTCGGCGACCACCAGCACGCCGCGGGCGGCGCCATCCCACGCGACGGCCACGGCGGTGCGGCCCGCGGCCTCGGCCCGCTCCATCGCCACCTCCAGCGACGGCGGCAGGTGGACGGACCACTCGGCGAGCAGCCGCGGCCGCCCGGCCAGCACCCCGTGCCCGTCGACGACACCCTGGACGCCGAGGCCCTCGATGTTGCGGAAGTCCTCGACGGCCGGCAGCGCGCCGGCCTTCGAGCGGGCGCCGTCGGCGATGGCCTTGGCGATGGGGTGCTCCGACGCGTCCTCCAGGGCGCCGGCCAGCCGCAGCAGCTCGTCGGCGGACTCGTCGTCGGCGGGCACGACGTCGACCAGCGTCATGGTGCCGGTGGTGACCGTGCCGGTCTTGTCGAGCACGACGGTGTCGACGCGGCGGGTCGACTCCAGCACCTGCGGGCCCTTGATGATGATGCCCAACTGCGCCCCGCGGCCGGTGCCGACCAGCAGCGCCGTCGGCGTGGCCAGGCCCAGCGCGCACGGGCAGGCGATGATGAGCACGGCCACCCCGGCCGCGAACGCCGCCGCGGCCCCGCCGCCGGTGCCGAGCCAGAAGCCCAGCGTCGCGACGGCCAGCCCGATGACGATCGGCACGAAGATGCCGGAGACGCGGTCGGCCAGGCGCTGGACCTCGGCCTTGCCGTTCTGTGCGTCCTCGACCAGCTTGGCCAGCTGCGCGAGCTGGGTGTCGGCGCCGACCCGGGTGGCCCGCACGACCAGCCGGCCGTGCGCGTTGACGGTGGCGCCGGCGACCTCGTCGCCCGCACCGACCTCGACCGGGACGGACTCGCCGGTGAGCATCGACCGGTCGACGGCCGACGCGCCCTCGGTGACGACGCCGTCGGTGGCGATCTTCTCCCCCGGCCGGACCACGAACAGGTCGCCGACGGCGAGGTCCGCCGCCGGAATGCGCTGCTCGACGCCGTCGCGCAGGACGGAGACCTCCTTGGCGCCCAGCTCGAGCAGCGCCCGCAGCGCCGCACCGGCCCGCCGCTTCGACCGGGCCTCGAAGTACCGCCCGGCCAGGATGAACGTGGTGACACCGGCCGCGACCTCGAGGTAGATGTCACCGGCGCCGCCACCGCGCGAGATGGTGAACTCGAACGGGTGCGTCATGCCGGGCATGCCGGCCGTGCCCCAGAACAGCGCGTACACCGACCAGCTCAGCGCGGCCAGCGTGCCCATGGAGATGAGGGTGTCCATGGTGGCGGTGCCGTGCCGCAGGTTGGTCCAGGCCGCCTTGTGGAACGGCAGCCCGGCGCCGAGCACGACCGGAGCGGCCAGCGTCAGCGACAGCCACTGCCAGTAGTCGAACTGCCAGGCCGGCACCATGGCCAGCACGATGACCGGCACGCTGAGCACGGCGGACAGGATCAGCCGGTCGCGCAGCGGACGCACCGGGTCGGCCTCCGCCACCTCGGCGGCGGACGACTCGGGCTGCGGAAGCCGCGCGGTGTACCCCGCGGACTCGACGGCCTCGATCAGCTCCGCGGTGGCGATGTCGCCGTCGTAGCTGACCCGCGCCTTCTCCGTCGCGTAGTTGACGGTGGCCGTGACGCCCTCGAGCTTGTTCAGCTTCTTCTCGACCCGCATGGCGCACGAGGCGCAGGTCATGCCACCGATGTCGAGGTCGACGGTGCTCATGGGTGATCCTCCGCGGCGATCGTGAACTCCGCGGTACGGACGACACCGTCGTGCTCGAAGTCGAAGAACAGGCGGTAGTCGGCCGCGGACGCGGCGGTGGCGAAGAACGAGACGTCCGGTCCGGACGGCGTCACGCCGTCGCCGGGCTCGCCCTCGGGGTGGACGTGCAGGTAGGCGAGGTCGCCGTCGCGCAGCGCCACCAGGTGGCCGTAGGCGCCGAGGTACGGCTCGAGGTCGGTCACGGGGACGCCGTCGCGGCTGACGGACAGCGTCAGCTTCGACTCGACCCCGGTGTCCATGTGGCCGTCGAGCGTGACGGTGTAGCCGTCGACCTCTGCGGTGGTGCTGGCAGGTGGCAGCGCCGCCGGCTGGTAGTCGCCCGGGACGGACAGACTGGTCCCGAGCGTCAGGGCCTCACCCTCGGTGGAGAAGTCGGCGAACAGCTTCCACTCGCCGGACGTGAGGTCGAGCGGGACGCTCCAGGTGCCGTCGCCGGCCCGGACCGGGTGGACGTGCTGGTACCCGGTGAGGTCGCGGCGCACGGCGATGAGGTGCAGTTCCTGCTCGTGCTCGACGTCGTAGTCGGTGACGGGGCCGTCGGGCCCGTCGATGGTGAACTGGAGCGGCCGGGCGGGGCCGGCCGGCAGGGTGTCGGCCACCAGCGCGAACGTGTAGCCGTTCTCCGACGACATCAGGCCGCCGGGCAGGTGGTCGGCGCCCTCGGCCGACTCGGTGTGGCCTTCCTCCTCCTCGCCTGCTTCGTCTCCGTGCCCGGCCATGCCGGACTCCTCGGACTCGGTCGCGGCGGGCGCGGTGTCGTCGTCGCCGATGGGGCCGACGACACCGCCGACCGCGGCTGCCAGTCCGAACGCGCCGGCAAGGCACAGCGCGTAGACGCCGAGCTTGGCCGGCGCGTTCATGGCACTACCTCCGTGGACAGGGGATCAGGACCCGGCGAGCTGATAGCCGGCCTCTTCTACCGCGGCCTTGACGTCGTCGGCGCCGAGCGGCGTCGCGCTGGTGACGTCGACGTTGCCGGTGGCGAGGTCGACGTCGACCTGGCTGACGCCGTCGAGTCGGCCGAGCTCTTCGCGGACCGACCCGGCGCAGTGGTCACAGGTCATGCCGACGACGGTGTAGGTAGAAGTGGTCATGGCGATGCCTTCCCTCGGAACGGTGGTGCGTGGACGGCGCGAGTCAGGACCGGACGAGCCGGGCGATGGCGTCGGAGGCCTCCTTGACCTTCGCGTCGGCCTCGGCGCCGCCCTGACGGGCCGCCTCGACGACGCAGTGGGCCAGGTGCTCCTCCAGCAGGCCGAGCGCGACCGACTCCAGTGCCTTCGTCATGGCCGAGACCTGCGTGAGGATGTCGATGCAGTACTTCTCCTCGTCCACCATGCGCTGCAGCCCCCGCGCCTGACCCTCGATGCGGGTGAGCCGCTTGAGGTAGTCGTCCTTGCGGTGGATGTAGCCATGGGGGGCGGAGCCCTCGTCCAGTGTCTCGGTCATGTGTCCTCCTCGCGTCGACGCCGATCCGTTCCCCTACACGGTACCCAGGTGCCGTATCGACGTCTGACACATTCATACACTACCCCCCTAGGGTATGTCCACTCACGTGACAGCGAAGTGACGCCGAGGCGACGCCGCCCGTGTGGTTCGCTCGGCGCGGACGGCGTCCGGCACCGCGCCGGATACGCACGGAAAGACGGGACACGATCATGAAATTGACGGCGATCATGCAGGTCACGGTCGACGGCGTGGCGCAGGGCAACGGCGGGGCGCACCCCGATCTCGACCCCGGGTTCGTCCGCGGCGGCTGGGCCATGCCGCACTTCGACGACGAGGCGACGGCCTACGTCGAACAGCGCTGCCAGAGCGCCGACGCGTTCCTGTTCGGCCGGCGGACCTACGAGTTCTTCGCCAGCACCTGGGGCACGATCGACGAGATGGTGAACAGCCCTGTCGGCCAGGCCTTCCAGCAGCGACCCAAGTACGTGGCCTCGACCACGCTCACCGACCCGGGCTGGACGCCGGCCACCGTCGTCGCCGGAGCCGACGCCGTCCGCGAGCTGAAGGCCGCGCCGGGCGGCGAGCTGCAGGTGCACGGCAGCATCGCCCTGGTCCGCGGGCTGCTCGAGAACGACCTCGTCGACGAGCTGGAGCTGCTCGTCTTCCCGGTCGTCGTCGGCGAGGGCACCCGGTTGTTCCCCGACGACGGCCCGGACCACGCGCTCGATCTGGCCGAGTCGCGCGCCTTCCCGAAGGGCGTCGTCGTTCAGACCTACCGGCCGGCCGGACGGGCGCGGTACGCACCGGTGGCCATCTGACGGCGGATGTCGAAACGGGCCCACCCCGTTCGTTGCGGGTATGAGCGTCCCATCGAACCCAGGAGGGCATCATGACCGCGACCTACACCTTCGACGTCTTCTCCAGCCTCGACGGCTTCGGCACCGCCACCGGCGATTGGACCGGCTACTGGGGCAAACAGGGCCCTGAGCTGCTCGACCACCGCCTCTCGCTGTACGACGAGGAGCAGCGCATGGTCTTCGGCGCCACCACCTATCGAGCGTTCGCGCGGATGCTGGCCGAGAGCACCGACGGCGACGAGGTCCGCGACCCCTGGGTCACCCGCATGCGGAACCTGCCCGCGACCGTCGTCTCGTCCACGCTGCGCGAACCGCTCGACTGGCCCGACGCGACCGTCGCGGCCGGTGACGCCGTCGACGTCGTCGCCCGGCTCAAGGAGGAGTCGGCGGTGCCGCTGCGCTCACACGGCAGCCTGTCGATGAACCGGGCGCTGCTGGCCGCGGGGCTGGTCGACCGCGTCCAGGTAACGCTCTTCCCGGTGATCACCGGGCGGTCCGGGACGGAGCCGATCTTCCAGGGCGCGGCCGACTTCGACCTCGAGCTGATCGAGACCCGCACCCTCGACGGCCGCACCCAGGAGCTCGTCTACCGGCCCAGCCTGCACTGACCGCCCGCTCGGGCAGGCGGCCCGGGCGGTCGTGACAGACTGTGCCCCCGTGCACCGTGTCGTCCTTCTCGCCGGCCCGTCGGGCAGCGGCAAGTCCCGGCTGGCCCGCGAGAGCGGCCTGCCGGTGCTGAACCTCGACCACTTCTACCGCGACGGCGACGACCCCGGCATGCCGCGCCACCCGGAGCTGGGCATCGTCGACTGGGACGATCCCCGCGCCTGGGACGCCGAGCGCGCCGTCGACACGCTGGTCCAGATCAGCCGCACCGGCAGCGCGCAGATCCCGGTCTACGACATCGCGCACGACCGCACCGTCGGCGCCGAGCCGTTCACCGTCGGCACGGCGCCGGTGTTCGTCGCCGAAGGGCTGTTCGCGGCCGACATCGTCGAGGCATGCCGGTCCCGGGGCATCCTGGCCGACGCCATCGTGCTGCGCCGCAAGCCGTGGAAGAACTTCGTGCGCCGGCTCGCCCGCGACCTCGCCGAGCGCCGCAAGCCGCCGCTGACGCTGCTGCGCCGCGGGCGCGAGCTGATGCGCACCGAGCGGGCGATCGTCGAACGGCAGCGCTCCCTCGGCGCCCGCCCGGCCGACGCACAGCAGGTCCGGGACGCGCTCAGGGGCGCCGCCGGTGCA
Organism: Jiangella alba; assembly: GCF_900106035.1. Taxonomy (GTDB): domain Bacteria; phylum Actinomycetota; class Actinomycetes; order Jiangellales; family Jiangellaceae; genus Jiangella; species Jiangella alba. The sequence continues at coordinate 23,651 of NZ_FNUC01000003.1, read as the reverse complement.
CCCTCCGGGAAGCCCTGACCTGCGGCCTCCGGGTCGGACCATCCGCGAGACGGACGTCCTCCGGGTGCCCGCGGACCTACCGTTGAGGTATGAGCACAAGCAGCTACTTCTCAGAGGCCCGGGGCGGCCTGGTCCGCCCGACCGGCAACCGCATGATCGGCGGCGTCTGCGCCGGCCTGGCCCGGCGGTTCGGCATGAAGACGCGCACCGTGCGCATCCTCTTCCTGCTGTCCTGCCTGCTGCCCGGCCCGCAGGTGCTCGTCTACCTGGCGCTCTGGATCATCATGCCGAGCGAGGACTGACCCCGGCCGACCGCACGCGGTCGAACGCCCGCTGGGCGCCCAGCGCGGCGTACCCGGGCTTGACGACGTCGTTGATCAGCGCCAGCCGCTGGTCGAACGGGATGAACGCACTCTTCAGCGCATTGACCGTGAACCACTCGAAGTCGGGCAGGTCGTAGCCGAAGGCGCCGGCCAGCAGGGCGAACTCGCGGGACATCGACGTCCCGCTCATCAGCCGGTTGTCGGTGTTGACGGTAACCCGGAACCGCAGCCGCGCGAGCAGGCCGAACGGGTGCTCGGCGATCGAGCCCGCGGCGCCGGTCTGGATGTTCGACGACGGGCACAGCTCCAGCGGGATCCGCTTGTCGCGGACGTACGCCGCCAGCCGCCCCAGCGTCACCGAACCGTCGGGCGCCACCGAGACGTCGTCGATGATGCGCACGCCGTGGCCCAGGCGGTCGGCCCCGCACCACTGCAGCGCCTCCCAGATGGACGGCAGCCCGAACGCCTCGCCGGCGTGGATGGTGAAGTGCGCGTTCTCGCGGCGCAGGTACTCGAACGCGTCGAGGTGGCGGGTGGGTGGGAAGCCGGCCTCGGCGCCGGCGATGTCGAAGCCGACGACGCCGGCCTCGCGGTTCGCGACCGCCAGCTCGGCGATCTCGCGCGACCGCGCGGCGTGCCGCATGGCCGTCAGCAGCGTCGCGACCCGGATGGGCCGGCCCGCCGCGGCCGCCCGCGTCTCGCCCAGCCGGAACCCCTGCTCGACCGCCGCGACGACGTCGTCCAGCGACAGGCCGCCGGCGAGGTGCTGCTCCGGCGCGTACCGCACCTCGGCGTAGACGACGCCGTCGGCGGCGAGGTCCTCGGCGCACTCGGCGGCCACCCGCACCAGCGCGTCGTGGGTCTGCATGACCGCGACCGTGTGCTCGAACGTCGCCAGATACCGCTCCAGCGAGAGCGAGTCGGCGGCGTCGGTGAACCACTGCCGCAGGCTGGCTTCGTCGGCGGCCGGCAGCTCGTGCCCGGCCTCTCCCGCCAGCTCGAGGACGGTGGCCGGCCGCAGCCCGCCGTCGAGGTGGTCGTGCAGCAGCACCTTCGGCGCGGCCAGGATCTCGGCGTCGGTCGGTCGCATGCTCCGAACCTACCCCGCCGAATGGCTACATCGCCGCTGGGTACGAGCCGGTTGTGACCCGATCCCTCGCGACGTTGCCCAGTTCCCGCGACGCCGCCGCCGCTCGCCGCGGCCGGAACCTGCGGCGCGTCGGCATCGTGGCACTGGTCCTCCTGGTTCTGGCCGCGCTCACCGGTCTGCTCGGGCCGCGGGCGGCCACCACGACGGCGTCCGGCGACGGCTACGAGCTGATCGTCCGGCACGGCCAGATCACCCGGTCCGGGCTGCCCGTCCCGCTGGAGATCACCCTCACGCGGCCCGGCGGGTTCGACGGCCCGGTGACGCTGGCGGTCAGCCGGGACCTGCTGGACCGCCTGGACTTCAACAACTGGTCGCCGAATCCCGACGGCGAGAGCGTCGGCCCGGACCGCGTCGAGTACGAGTTCACCCCGCCGCGCGGCGACACCCTGCACGTCCTGCTGGACGCGCGGACGGCGCCCGGCCAGCTGCCCGGGCTGGGCCGGTACTCCGTCGCCGTCGTCGACGACACCGGCGCGGCCGTGGCCGAGGTGCGGTTCCGGATGGCGGTGCTGCCCTGATGGACATCGTCATCCGGGCGGCCGTCGTCTTCGTCCTGCTCTGGTTCGTGCTGCGGGTGTCGGGCAAGCGGCAGGTGACGCAGCTGTCCGCGTTCGAGCTGATCCTGCTGGTGACGCTCGGCGACCTGATCAGCCAGACCGTCCTGCAGGAGGACCTCTCGCTGACCGGCGGCACGCTGGCGGTGGCGACGTTCACGCTGCTGTCGGTGCTGCTGTCCTGGCTGAGCTGGCGGTTCCGGCGGCCGCGGCGGCTGCTGGAGGGCGAGCCGACCATCCTGGTCAAGGACGGCCACGTCGACGACACGGTGCTGCGCTACGAGCGGCTGCCGGTCGACGACGTGCTGGCGGCGGCGCGCGAGCACGGCGTGCGCGACCTCGCCGCCGTCGATCTCATGGTGCTGGAGGCCGACGGCACGTTCTCGGTGTTCACGCGGTCGGACGCGGCGTCGCCGGGCGACCCGCCGCGGCGCGGTTCGGACGTGTCGTGACTCGCCGGGGAAGTCGCCGCACGAGGTGCACCGTGGCGATATAGCCTCACGGGGTGGCTCGCAGCGTCTACGTGACATCGGTGACGGGCGAGACCGGGAAGTCGACGGTCGCGCTCGGCGCGCTGGAGGCACTCACCCGCCGGCTGGGCCGGGTCGGCGTGTTCCGCCCGGTGGTCCGCGCCGGCGCCCAGCCCGACTACGTCCTGGAGCTGCTGCTCGAGCACGACGGCGTCGACCTGCCGTACGACGTGTGCGCCGGCGTCACCTACGAGGACGTGCACGCCGACCCCGACGCCGCGCTGAGCACGATCCTCGGCCGGTACCGCACCGTCGCCGCGCAGTGCGAGGCGGTCGTCATCGTCGGCAGCGACTACACCGACGTCGACAGCCCGACGGAGTTCTCCTTCAACGCGCGGGTGGCGGCGAACCTCGGCGCGCCGGTCGTGCTGGTGCTCAACGGCCACGACCGCTCGCCGGCCGACCTGCGCGCCGTCGCCGAGCTCGCCACCGCGGAGCTGGCCGCGAACTTCGGCACGCTGGCCGCGCTGATCGCCAACCGGGTGCCGCCGGGCGCGCTGGACGACGCGTGCGCGGCGCTGGGCGAGCTCGGCCCGGCGTGGGCGCTGCCCGAGGAGCCGCTGCTGTCGGCGCCGACGATGGCCGACCTCGTCGCGGCGTCCGGCGGCGAGCTGTTCCGCGGCGACGCGTCGCGGCTGGGCCGCGAGGTCGGCGGGCTGGTCGTCGCCGGCATGACGCTGCCGCACGTGCTGGACCGCCTGTTCGACGACGCCGTCGTCATCACCCCCGCCGACCGCACCGACGTGCTGCTCGGCGTGGTGGCGGCGCACGCGGCGAAGACGTTCCCGACGCTGGCCGGCATCGTGCTGAACGGCGGGTTCGAGCTGCCGCCGCAGATCGTCCGGCTGATGGACGGCCTCGACGTCGGGCTGCCGATCGTCACCGCGCCGGGCGACACGTTCGGGACGGCGACGGCGCTGGCGGCGGTGCGCGGCCGGCTGACCTACGACGCCACCCGCAAGGTGCAGACCGCGCTGGCGCTGTTCGACCGGCACGTCGACGCCGGCGACCTGCTCGACCGCCTCGACGTCACCCGCAGCGACGTCGTCACGCCGTTGATGTTCGAGCACGACCTCGTCGACCGTGCGCGCTCGTCGCGGCGGCGCATCGTCCTCCCCGAGGGCACCGAGGAGCGCATCCTGCGCGCCGCCGACACCGTGCTGCGGCGCGGCATCGCCGACCTCACGCTGCTCGGCCCGCCGGCCGACGTCGCGGCGGCGGCCGACCGCGTCGGCGTCGACATCGGCGCCGCCGATATCGTCGACCCGCGCGAGAGCGAGCTGCGCGGCCGGTTCGCGCACGAGTACGCGCGGCTGCGCGCCCACCGCGGCGTCACCCAGGAGGCGGCCTGGGACCAGGTCGCCGACGTCTCCTACTTCGGCACGATGATGGTGCAGCTCGGCCTCGCCGACGGCATGGTGTCCGGCGCCGCGCACACCACGGCGCACACCATCAGGCCGGCGTTCGAGGTCATCAAGACGCTGCCCGCCACGTCGATCGTGTCGAGCGTGTTCTTCATGTGCCTGCGCGACCGCGTGCTCGTCTACGGCGACTGCGCCGTCAACCCCGACCCCACGGCCGAGCAACTGGCCGACATCGCGATCTCGTCCGCCGAGACGGCGGCGCAGTTCGGCGTGGCGCCCCGGGTCGCGATGCTGTCCTACTCCACCGGCGAGTCCGGCACCGGCTCGGACGTCGACAAGGTCCGCACGGCGACGTCGCTGGTGCGCGAGCGCCGGCCCGACCTCGAGGTCGAGGGCCCCATCCAGTACGACGCCGCCGTCGACGCCAGCGTGGCCCGCGCCAAACTGCCCGGCAGCGAAGTGGCCGGCCGGGCGACGGTGTTCGTCTTCCCCGACCTCAACACCGGCAACAACACCTACAAGGCGGTGCAGCGCAGCGCCGGCGCCGTGGCCGTCGGGCCCGTGTTGCAGGGCCTGCGCAAGCCGGTGAACGACCTGTCGCGCGGCGCCCTGGTCCGCGACATCGTCAACACGATCGCGATCACCGCGATCCAGGCGCAGTCGGTTCCGCCCTCGGCGCCGGTGCCCGAGACGGAAGCCTCGTGACCACGGCCGCCGCCACAACCCGAGCCGTCGTCGCAGCCCGGGCGGGCGACCCGGCTCAGGCCGCGGCCGCCGCCACAGCCCGCGCCGCCGCCGCAGTCCAGGCGGGCGCAGCCCGGGCCGGCGACCCAGCTCAGGCCACGGCCGCCGCCACAACCCAGGCGGGCGCAGCACCCGGAGCCGCGGCTCGGCCCGCAGTCCAGGCGGGCGTCCGGGGCGGGGATGTCATGACCGCTGCGTCGTCATCGCCGCGCCAGCTCGACCACCTCCGCCAGCTGGGTGCGCGCCGCCTCGACGTCGCGGAGGGGGAAGAGGCCGACGCTCTGGACGCCGGCTTCCTCGAGCCCCCGCAGGTGCTCGGCGGCGTCGTCGATGGTGCCGACCGGGGCCAGCTCGGTCCACCACTCGGACGGCATGGTGGCCAGGCCGTCGACGCCCTTGTCGGCGAACCGGGCGGCGAGGTCGTCGAAGAACGGCAGCGACGTGTACGGCGTGCGCGGCTCCTGCAACTGCTCGGCCAGCCACGGAGCCATGGTGCGGTAGGCCTCGACGCGGTCCTTCTTCACGCACAGCACGCCGAACGTCGCGAGGTGGAAGTCGGGGTCGCCGGGTGTGCGGCCGGCCTGCTTCATGGCCCAGCGCACGTACGACGGACTGGCCGGCTCGGCCAGCACCAGCCCGCCGGCGACCCGTCCGGCCAGCTCCAGCGACTTCGGACCGAACACCCCGGCCAGCACCGGCGGCGGGTCGGCCGGGGGATGCTCGAGCCGGACGGCGTCGAGGTCGACGTAGTGGCCGTGGCTGGTGACCTCGTCGCCCGCGAGCAGCCGCCGGACCGCGACGAGCACCTCTTCCAGCGCGGTGAGCGGCGACACCGGCCGCACCCCCATCTGCGCCATCCACTCCTGCACCCCGTGGCCGATGCCGGGGAGCACGCGGCCGGGGCCCAGCCCGCACAGCGTCGCGATCTCCATGGCCGTGACCGGCGCGGTGCGAGCGACCGCCGGCAGGATGCCCACACCCACCGTGAGCTGCTCGGTCACCGACAGCGCTGCGGCCGCCAGGCTGGGACCTGCGGTGTAGAAGCAGTCCTCGATGACCCAGAGCTGCTGGGCGCCGCCGGCGTCGAGCGCGCGGGCGGCCTCGGTGACGAAGGCGGGCGGGAACGTACGGTCGAAGCTCATTCCGACCTGCAGGCGGTTGGTCATGGCCGCACCATAACGGCACCCTCCGACAGGAACGGATTCCCTCGATGACCGTCCTCGTGCTCAACTGCGGATCGTCGTCCATCAAGTACCAGCTGATCGCCCCGGACGGACCGGCGCGCCTGGCCAAAGGGATCGTCGAGCGCATCGGCGAGGACGACGGCGTGCCCGATCACGCCGCCGCGCTGCGCCAGGTCGTCGCCGAGCTCGAGCGCGACTGCGGGCCGCTGGCCGAACTCGGCCTCGCCGCCGTGGGTCACCGCATCGTGCACGGCGGCGACCGCTTCGCCGAGCCCACCCTCGTCGACGACGACGTCGAGCGGGTCATCGAGGAGCTGTCGCCGCTGGCTCCGCTGCACAACCCGCCGGGACTGACGGCGCTGCGGCTGGCCCGGCGCGAGCTGCCCGACGTCCCGCACGTCGCCGTCTTCGACACCGCGTTCCACCAGACGCTGCCGCCGGTCGCGTACACGTACGCCCTCGAACGCGATCTCGCCGCCCGCTACGGCGTGCGCCGGTACGGCTTCCACGGCACGTCCGTCTCGTACGTCAGCCGCGCGGCGGCCCGGCTGCTGGACCGCGACCCCGACGACACCAACCTCGTCGTCCTGCACCTCGGCAACGGCGCGTCGGCCACGGCGGTGCGGGGCGGCCGCTCCGTCGACACCTCGATGGGGCTGACGCCGTTGGAGGGCCTGGTCATGGGCACCCGCACCGGCGACATCGACCCCGGCGCGCTGTTCTACCTGCACCGCGAGGCCGGCCTGTCCGTCGACGACCTCGACCGGCTGGCCAACCGGTCCAGCGGGCTGCTCGGCCTCGCCGGCGCGAACGACCTGCGCGAGGTGCACCGGCAGGCCAAGGCCGGCGACGCCGCGGCGCAGCTGGCGCGGGAGCTGTACTGCTACCGCATCCGGCACTACGTGGGCGCGTACCTCGCCGTGCTGGGCCGGGCGCACGCGATCGTCTTCACGGCCGGCGTCGGCGAGAACGACTCGTGGGTGCGGTCGCACTCGCTGGCGGGCCTGCGCCACCTCGGCGTCGAGGTCGACCACGTCCGCAACTCCTTCACCGGCAGCCGCGCGCAGGTCATCTCGCCCGACGAGGCCGCCATCACCGTCCTGGTCGTCCCCACCGACGAGGAGCTGGAGATCGCCCGCCAGGCGTCGGGCCTGGTCGCCGCGCCCGCGTCCTGACGCGTCAGTCCTTACGGCGGATGCGGTAGCGCAGCACCAGGAACGGCAGCCCGAACAACGAGAACGCGTGGTCGGCGCGGAGCTCGCCGGCGTCGGACCAGACCTGTAGCTCCTCGCCGAACCCCGGCACCATGAGCGTCGTCAACTCACCGGTGTCGGGGTCGACGACGGTGAGATAGTGCCCGGCGTCGGCGTGGGCGCCGTGGCTGGACAGCGTCAGCCCGCCGCCCGGGCGCAGCCGCGGCTCCAGCGTGGCGGTGAAACTGCCGCCGGGCAGCGGGAAGCCGACGCTGACGTAGCCGCGCCCGCCGCGCCGGTAGGTCGTGTAGATGCCGACGTAGATCGGCTCGTCGTCGTCGGCGTAGGAGCGGATCCAGCCGCGCACCCGGGTGCCGTCTGGCTGGTCGACGGTGTCGATGCGGCTGACGACGCCGCGCTGCGCCTGCCGCTGGTTCATCGGCACGTTGGCCTGGCCGAGCGGCCGCGCGAGCGCCGTGCGGTACAGCAGGTAGCCCGGGCGCACCCAGGCCCGCCACTCGGGCTCGATGTCGAGCGCGAACCTGGTCGTGTGCTCGTAGAACTCGCGCACCAGCGGGTCGACCGCGGTGGGATAGAAGTCGCCGCCGACCAGCTCGTCCAGCGACGCGACGATGCCGACGTCCGCCGCGTCGCGGGTGTAGTCGCCGTCCAGCTCGGTGGCGAGGGTACGGACGAAGTCGGTGCCGACGTAGCCGCCCTGCGCGGCCAGCGGCACCACGAACGGCAGGTCGTCGGGCGCGGCCCGCTCGGCCAGCAGCGTCACCTGCGGGTCGCGGAACAACGCGGCCGCGGCCAGCCGGTACGCGACGACGGTGACGGCGGCGGCCTGCGCGGGGGTGCGCCTCGCGACGACGGGGCGCAGCGCCAGCCCGACGGCCGGGCCGAGCGCGACCTTCTGCGGCCGGACGCCCAGCCCACCGGCCACGCCACCGGCCGCCAGCGCCACCCGGGCGGCCGGTTGGCGGGTCAGCGCGCCGGCCGCCCAGCCCAGCGGCGCGGCGACGGCGCCGCTGGCGAGGATGCGGTGCGGCAGTGCGGGGATCTCGTCCGGCCGCTGCCGCCGCCGGGCCACGTACTCCGACGTCGCGAGCACGGCCGCGCCGGCCAGCGCGCCGAGCCCGGCCGTCCGCCGTCCCCGTCCCGCCCCCAGCGCGGCGCCCGCCAGCCCGCCCAGCACCGCCGCCGTGGACACCTGCTCGGTCAGCTTCCCGGCCACGTCCCCGTCCCTCCGTCGTCGACGGGCCCATTCTCCTCGCCTGGCGCCGGTCGTCGTCGGCGACGTTGTCGGTGCCCGCCCGTAGGGTGGGCCCCACCCGGGCCGGGAGGGGTCTACCACGGCTCACATCGCGCTCAACGCGCCTCGAGCACGGCCAAGTCGCGCTCGGCGTACAACCGGTGCTGGTACTCCTCGTCGAACAGCACGCGCAGGCAGTCGCCCACCGGGAAGCTGCGCGCCGGCGGCCAGCCGGGGCCGTCGGGCGCCACGGTGTCGGCGGCGAACGTCGCGTCCGTCAGGCCGCCGAGCAGCGACCGCACCGTCGCCCGCCGATCCCGCACCAGGTCGACGACGGTGTCGAGGGACGGCCGGGCGGCGCGGTCGCGGGGAACGCCGGGGAGATCGGGCATGCCGTCCCAGGGCAGCGCCAGTGGATGCCACGGCGCCGGCTCGCCGAGGATCGCGCGCCGCACCCACGAGTCGGTCACGAAGACCAGGTGCCGCAGCGTCTCGATGAACGACCATTCGCCGTCGACGGATTCGTGCAGCAGCGCCGGATCGAGCCGCCGGGCCCGCGCGATGGTCCCGTCCCAGCGCCGCACCAGCAGCTCGTACGCGGCGCGGCAGCCGTCGGCGTCGCTCGGCCGCAGCAGCAGTCGGTAGGGGTCGCGACGGTCCAGCTCCGCCTCGACCAGCGGCGCGACGTCGACGCCGTTGAGGGTGAGCCCGGTGATGTCGCCGCTGATGTCGGCGTTGTTCAGCTCGACCCCGCGCAGGACGGCCCGGGACAGGTCGACGTCCTGGAAGCGAGCGCCGGACAGGTCGACCCGGCGGAAGCGGGACCCGCTCAGGTCGTCGCCGTCGAAGTCGGGCATGGCGGAACCCTAGCCTCAGAACACCCGCCGCCACCGCCACGGCCGGTCTCCACATCGTCCGCGCAGGCAGCCGACCCGGCGTTCGGCCTCGGCCCGGGCGGCGTCGCCGCGCCAGGCGTGCTGCAGCATGTACGAGCAGGCGCGTAGCTCGCGGATGTCGCGCAGCGTCTCGTACCCGGCCCAGCCGATGACGTCGTGGCCGTAGGCGGCGCAGAACCGCGCGTACCCGGCGGCGTCGAGCGTCCCGAACGACGTCAGGCGGACCGCCGTCGACACCAGGTCCCACTCCGGCGGGCCGACGGCGAACCGCTCGAGGTCCAGCAGCCAGACGGTGCCGTCGTCGTCGGCCACCACGTTCCCCGCCCACGCGTCGCCGTGGACGACGGCGGCGGCGAGCCCGTCGGGCAGCTCCGCCATCCGGTCCTCGAGGTCGGCGAGGTACCCCAGCAGCCACGCGCGGTCCGCCGCCGGCACCGTCGGCGCCGCCTCGATCCGGTCCCGGATCCGCACGAACGGCGCCAGCTCCGGCAGCGCGAACTCGTCCGGCGGGTCGAGCGCGTGCAATCGGCGCAGGACGGCGGCCAGCTGCGGGTCCGCGGCCTCCTGGTGCGGCGGGAGCGCCCGCCAGAACGTCACCGGGACGCCGTCGACGTCGACCGGCTGATCGACGCCGGGGAGGGCGCGGACGGCCGCCAGTCCCGCGTCCTCCAGCCAGTGCGCGACGCGGACCTCCTTGCCCGCCGCGGCGGCCTGGCCGGAGCGTCCGACGCGGGCGATGACCTCGCCGGGCAGCCGGTAGACGGAGTTCTCGGCGCGCCGGATCAGCTCGGCCGGCGCCGGGTCGAGTCCGGCGCGGAGGCAGGCGCAGTGCAGTACGCGGTGGGTGTCGTCGGCCGTCACGACGCCAGAGCGGTGGTGACCCGGTGTCGCAGCTCGGCCACCTCGGGGACGCCGGCGTGCCGCGCGGCGTAGGTGCGTAGTTCGGCGAGGTCCATCGCGGCCCGGCGCGAGTGCAGCCGCCCGGCGTCGTCGACGGCGGCCAGCCCGATGCGGGCGGCCTCGCCGGGGTCGCCGACGGCCATCGTCAGCGACGCGAGCTTGGTCTGCGACATCGCCCGGGAGCGGACGTAGCCGGCGGTGTGGCCGTCGACGGCGGCCAGCAGGCGGGGCGCCGCCTCGGTGTCGTGGCCCTGCACCGTCAGGTCGAACAGCGCGTGCCCGGTGTCGCCGGCGTGCTGCGCGGCGTCGTAGTAGCCCATCCACGGCGGGTCGCCGTCCGGCGCGGTGCCGGCGAACGCGTCGTCGGCCTGCCCGACGGCGCGCAGGGTGTCCTGGTAGCGGCCGAGCTTGGCCAGCGCCCGGGCGCGGGCGGTGTGCAGCATGGCCTGTTCCGTCGCCGTCAGGCGGTCGGCGCGGACCAGCGCCAGCTCCGCGTACGTCAGGCCGAGGTCGGGCTCGCCGCGCCAGATCTCCTGCCGGGCCAGCGACGACAGCACCTTCGCCCGCAGGTGCCAGCTGCCGACCTCTTCGGAGCAGGCGAGGGCGAACTTGAAGATCTGCCGCGCGTCGTCGTACGCGCACGCGTCGAAGGCCATGTGCGCGGTGGCGTGGCCGAGCAGCCCGACCGCCTCGTGCAGCTCCACCCGCACCTCGGGCGTCGCCTGCGCGTTCAGCAGCTGGCCGAACCACCGCAGCTGGGCGTTCGCCGCCTCGCGCACCCCGGCGCCGCCGTGGCTGTGGCCCCAGCTGACCAACAGATCGGCGGCGCCGCGGACCTGCTCGATCTCGCCGCGCCCCACCCGCTTCGGCGCGTCGCTCGGCCGCAGCGGCGCCAGCAGGTCGAGCAAGGTCGACGGCGACGTCAGCAGGCCGCCGACCCCCACGAACGCGGCCCGCAGGAACTCCTGCCGCTTCACGTCCGGTTCACCGCCCAGCGGTTCTTCGTCCTGCCGCTGCAGGACGGGCGCGGCCTGCAGCCGGCGGGTGTTGACGAAGCCGAGATCGGCGTCGGTCGCCGCGCCGAGCACCGCCCGTAACGCGTCGCGGTAGGCGGCCTGCGGCCAGCGGATGATGCCGCGTTCGAGCTTGCCGACGTAGTTGTCGTCGAGCTCGTACAGGCGGCCGGTGTGTTCGAACAGGTGGGCGTTGACGCGGTCGGCCAGCTCCTGGCGGGACATCGCCGCTCCCGCCACGTCGGCTGACGGCGTGCTCTCGCGGGCCAGTCGCAGGTGCTCGTTCGGTTCGCGCACGATGTCTCCACGTACGTGGGGAAGAACATAATGGCATTGTGGGCGTATTGCTGTCAGGTGATCCGGAGAATCCCGAACCCTCCCCACTTGCCTCCCCCGATGATCCCACCTCGATGCCCTACTGATCACCCAATTCCGGCGAAATGATCGGTACACGAGTCATGGCCGGTGCCTTTCTCCCGATTCGACACCGCTCATGGATGCCGTGACTTGAGGCGGGTTGCCGGGAAGACCACCCCGAACCCGGCAACCCGCCGGTCATGGTTCTCGCAGGGGGACTGCTGGGGTTGGCGGGGGTTCGGGGAGTTTCGGAAGGTTGAGGCCGATGCTGCACCGCGACACCGAGTACGTCCTGACCTGGAACGCCGCCGACCACGCCTGGGAGGCGCGCCCCATCCGCCGCGAAGGACGGCGCATCGTCCCGCTCGCTCCCGACGGCACCACCGGTCGCCTCCCCGCCGTCTTCCCCGACGCCGCCGGCGACTGATTGCCCACTCGGGGCAATAGGGGCGATTCGCCCGAATTGTTCTTGGCGCTTTCTGGACTTGCCGGGGCAATCACATGGCTGCAATTCCTCGGTAGGTCTCGAATGGGCGGAAAGTCCAGTCGGCCGTTCGGCTGATACGGCATTGGGGCGTTCGGTGAGCGTCTCGCTGACCCGCACGACGGGGATACGGGGAGAAATGGCCGGAGGATCCGGGCGAAGGCAGCGCCCGGGTCCTCCGGCCTCTCTCCGTTCAGCCGCCGCGCCGTACCGCCCGCCCGTCGCCGTACCGCCCGCCCGTCGCCTGGCCGTCGCCCGCGACGGCCCATCAGCACCCGCGCCGCTTGGCCGCTCCCACGACCACGCGGCGAACCACCACCGCACCCAGCCACCAGCCCCGTCCGCCACGCGTCCGGCCTTAGCCCCGGCGCGACCCGGCCCGGCGCGACCCAGCCCCGGCGCGACCCCAACCCAGCGCGACCCCAACCCAGCGCGACCCAACCCAGCGCGACCCAACCGGCCCACCGTCAGCGCGGCCCAGCATGCCCAGCCAGTTCGCGTCGGCCTCGCGGTGGGCACGGTCGCATCCAGCGGTCGTCGCCTCGAGTCGCGCGCGTATGTCAGTGCCCGCCCGTAGGGTGGGCACCCTCCCTAGAGGGGCGGGTCATACTTGCGGCGCGAAGCTACCCAACGGTCGCTGCGACGCCGCCCACGCCCGGTGGCGATGAAACGGCAGCCAGGGGGCCACGACCCGAGCCGGGCCGATGCCAACAGCACGATGACCGGGTCGAGGCGAACGGGAACGGCCACTCGAGCGCAGGCGCCCGGCTGATACCCGCCACGTTGGATGACGACGTGGACGTCATGGTGGTGACGACGAAACCCGAGTCACCAACGCCACAGCCGGTCCCTCGCCGGCGACGCCACCGTCCCGATGCGATCGTGATCCGGTCTGCACACGTGACGACAGGCCAGGACGTTGACGCCCGGGATGTCGCCTGACGCCCCGGAAACCGGCGCTCGAGACCCCGAAACGGGCCCTATCCGCCGGTTCCCGGGGCGTGCGCCGCTCTCCCGGGCCTCAGCAACGGTCGGTGGGCCCGCAGCGCGCGACCACGTCACCGCCGATGACCATCCAAGAAACGGGTCGTCCTGGTGACCCGTTTCTTGGATGGTCAAAGCGTCTGCCACCAGCGCCGCCCACCCCCTCCGGGCGCGCCCCGAACACGGCACACGCCGCCCACTCCCCTGGGCGATCGTCAGCATCCCGTACGTCGCCGTACGTAGACGCGAGATACGCCCCCGAGCCGACGTGCGAGCAGCAGTCGCCTTCGTAGCGTGAAGCCACTCCCCAACGGAGTCGGTGAAGGACCGCCGGAGCGGCAACTCCGGCGGTCCGCCGAGAAGGACAGTCCAAGCCGCGGACCCCTCTCTACGAAGGATGGTAGATCATGTCCACCACAGCCCCCGCCCGTCAGAGCACCGGCGTTCCCGCCCGCCGCGACCCGGTCGCCGTCGCCGCTCGGTGGCTGTCGGCGCACGGGATCCAGGCGCTTCAGGTCAGCCTCGGCATCGTGGTGCTGGCGTTCGGCGCGCTGAAGTTCTTCCCCGGCGCGAGCCCGGCGGAACCGCTGGTCATGCGGACGGTCGACGCGTTGACGCTGGGGTTGGTGCACGGGCAGACCGCCGTGACGCTGACCGCCGTCATCGAGACGTTCGTCGGGCTCACGCTGATCACCGGCGTGTTCCTGCGCACCGGCCTGGTGGTGCTGTCGGGGTCGCTGCTGGGCATGATGTCGCCGCTCGTGCTGTTCTTCGGCGACATGTTCCCGGACGGCACGCCGACGCTTGAGGCGCAGTACGTCTTCAAGGACATCATCCTGGCCGCGGCCGTGCTAGTGATCGGCGCCAAGGCGCTGGGCGCCCGGCTGGAGCCGAGCGAGCGCTGACACCCCCTGAACCGGCGAGAGCGCCGGGCTCGTCCCCCGCGAGCCCGGCGCTCTCGTCGTCCCCGTTCAGTTGCCGGTCTGCCACTTCCCCGCGACGGCGTCGGGCTCGCGCTCGCCGTCGGCCGCTCCCGGCGACGACGACTCCGCCGGCTCGGCGCCGGAATCGTCGCGCGTCGGAGCGCCGACGAGGAACGCGCCCGTCGCCAGCGTCCTGAACACCATGCCTCCACGGTCCCAGCCCGCCGGGATCGGCACATCGGCCCAGGAGCCGAACCGCCGCCTACGTCGCTGGGCGTAGGGGCTCTCCCGTAAGGGGTACCCGGAGCGGACCTCAGATCGCCCCGTGGACGACCTCGCCGCCGAGGATCGTCGCGACGACCGGGACGGCGGCGATGGCGGACGGTTCGACGGCGCGCGGATCGGCGCCGAGCACGACGAGGTCGGCCTGCTTGCCCGCCGCCAGGCTGCCGGCGACGTCGTCGACGCGGCAGGCGTAGGCGCTGCCGGTGGTGTAGGCGGCGAGCGCCTCGTCGACGGTGACGGCCTCGTCCGGGCCGACGGGGGCGCCGCCGGAACTGGTGCGGTCGACCATGAACTGGATCGCCCGCAGCGGGGCGCCGTCGGCCACCGGCCGGTCCGAGCTGCCGGCGACGCGGACGCCGTGGTCGAGGAACGACCGGCCGCGGTACATCCAGCCGCTGCGCGCGGGGCCCATGATCGTCGAGTAGTCGTCGCCGAAGGCGTGCAGGAACGTCGGCTGGACGACGGCGGTCAGGCCGGCCGCCGCCAGCCGCGGCAGCTGCTCGGGGCGGACCAGCCCGCAGTGCTCGACGCGGTGCCGGGCGCCGGGCCGCGGGTGCGCCGCCTGCGCCGCGGTGACGACGGCGATCGCCTGGTCGACCGCGGCGTCGCCGATGGCGTGGATGGCCAGCTGCCAGCCGGCCCGGTGCGCGTCGAGGATGAGCGCCGCCAACTCGTCGTCGCCGAACGCGAGCTGGCCGCTGCCGCCGTCCGAGCCGTCGGACGTGAGGTACGGCGAGGTCAGGGCGGCGGTGCGGGCCATCATGCCGCCGTCCAGCCACAGCTTCAGCGCGCCGATCGACAGCCGGTCGTCACCGAGCCCGGTGCGCAGCCCGAGGTCGACGGCGCGCGCGATGCCGTCCTCGTCGGCCGCGCCGGACGGCCGCAGCATGGCCGCCGGCACCATCGTCTGGACGCGGACCGGCAGCCGGCCCTGCTCGCGCGCGACCTGGTACGCGGCCAACTCGACCGGCGACGACCCGGCGAGGTCGGTGACGATGCCAGCCTCGGCGACCGTCGTGATGCCCTGCGCCAGGCATTCGCGCCCGGCGGTCTCGACGGCGGCGACGATCTCGTCCAGCGTGTACGGCAGCCGGCGGGCGCGGGCGATCGCCATCGCGCCCTCCTCCAGCAGGCCGGTCGGCCGGCCGCCGGCGTCGCGGACCACGCCGGGCGCGTGCGCCGCGAACTCGTCGTCGGTGACGGTGGCCAGGACGGCGTCGGAGACCAGGCAGGCGTGCCCGGACGTGTGCCGGACGTAGAGCCGCCGGCCGGGCGCGGCCGCCTCGAGGTCGTCGCGGGTCAGGTGCGCGCCGAGCGGACGCTGGTCGTATCCGGCGAGGTCGACCCACCCGTCGCCTGGCACCGCGTCCGCCGCCCGCCGGACCGCGTCCAGCACGGCGTCGCGGGTGCGCAAGCCGGACAGGTCGACCAGGCCGGCGGCCATGCCCGTCCACGCGAGATGACTGTGTGCGTCGACGAAGCCGGGCAGCACCGTGGCGCCGCCGAGATCGACCGTCCGCCGCGCCCGCAGCCCGTCGAGCTCCTCGTCCAGCCCGGCGATGCGGCCCCGCCAGACGCCGAGCCGCGAGGCGGCCGGGCGGGCTGGGTCCATGGTCACGATCTGGGCGCCGGTCACCAGCAGGTCGAGCTCCACCGCACCTCCACGTCGTCCGCCGTCGCGGGCACAGTCTGGCAGTTCGCGTACTGTTGCGTTACGGTCGCAGCAACCGTACCAGTACAGTTGGGAGCCGCATGCACACGCCTCGGCACTTCCGCGCCGACTCGCCGGACCGCGAGGGCCGGTTGGTCCGCGAGAACCCGTTCGGCCTCATCGTCTGCGGCGGCTCCCCGGCGTCCGGCGGCGGGGCGGCGTCCGGCGGGGCGGCGGGCGCCGGGGTGGCTCCCGTCGCGACGCACGTGCCGATGCTGCGCAAGCCCGGCCCGGACGGCCGGCCGCCGGCCGACGACGAGCCGCTGCTCGGCGGCGTGATCGTCGGTCACCTCGCGAAGGTGAACCCGCAGGCGGCGGCGTTGCGGACGGCGGGCTCGGCGCTCGCGGTGTTCCTCGGCCCGGACGGCTACGTCTCGCCCACCTGGTACGACGGTGACCGTCCGAACGTCCCCACCTGGAACTACGCCGCCGTGCACGTCAGCGGTCCGCTCCGGGTCGTCGACGACCGGGACGAGGCACTGGCGATCATCATGGCCAGCATCGACGCGACCGAGGCGTACGCCGGCACCGGCTGGGACCCGACCCCGTCGCTGGACTACGTCGACCAGCTGCTGGCCGGCATCGTCGCGTTCGAGCTGACCGCCGCCGACGTCCGCAGCACGTTCAAGCTCAGCCAGAACAAGCCGGTCGAGACGCAGCGCCGGGTCGCGGCCACGCTGGCCGCCAGCACGCACGGCCGCGACCGCGAAGTCGCCGCACTCATGACCGACGTCCTCCGCCTCGGCGACGACGAACCGACCTGACGCCGCGTCGCCCACGAGCCCAGGGGCCGCGACGTCAGCGAAGCCGGGACTCAGCTACGGCCGAGAGTGTCAGTGCCCGCCCGTAGGGTGGGCCCCCTCCCTCAAGGGGCGGGTCATACCTACCGCGCGCTCGAGACCAGCCGCGCCTACTCCGGCCCGCCGCGCCCGCTGCGACCCGCCGTCCGCTGCGGCCCGGCCCGCTCACGCCAACCCGCCCGGCTCCGCCCGCTCACGCCAACCCGACTGCCCACGCCGGCCCCGCTCGGCTCCGCCCAGCAGCTGACCCCGCCCGGCTCCGCCGGCTCAGGCCAGGCCCGCTCGGCCCCGCCAGCGGCCAACCCCGCCCCGCTCACACCGCCCCCACTCGGCCTCGCCCAGCGGCCAACCCCGCCCCGCTCACACCGGCCCCACTCGGCCTCGCCCAGCGGCCAACCCCGCCCGGCTCCGCTTGCTCAGGCCAGGTCCGCTCGGCCTTGCCAGCGGAAAGCCCCGCCCGCCCGGCTCCGCCTGCTCAGGCCAACCCTTCCGGCCCACGCCAATCCCGCCCAGTCCCGTCCAGCACACAGCCGCGCCCGCTAGCGCCAGCCCCCGCCCGCTCACGCCAGCCCCGCCCGCTCGCGCCAGCCCGCCCGGCTCAGGCCAGCCGCGTCCGCTGCGACCGGCCGAGCACCGCGGCGACGTCGGTGGCGAGGCGGTCCGCGTCGGCGGCGGAGAGGGTCGCCGTGGTGATGCGGACGAACGGCTCGCTGTGCATGCGGTGCGGCTCGCCGGCCCGGACCGCCCAGCCGCGGCTCTGCAGCGCCTGCACGACGGGGACCTCGTGCGGCACCGGCACCCACACGTTCAGGCCGGACCGCCCGCGCGCCGCCACCCCACGCTCGGCCAGGCCGTTGAGCAGCGCCCGCCGCCGGGCGCCGTAGACGTCGGCGGCCAGCCGCATGCCGGTGCTGATGTCGTCGTCGGACCACAGCCGCACCACCAGGTGCTGCAGCACGTGACTCACCCAGCCGGCGCCGACCAGCTGCCGCTCGGCCACCCGGCGGGCGGTGCGCGGGTCGGCGAGCAGGAACCCGGTGCGCAGGTCCGGCCCGAGCACCTTGCTGGTGGTCCGCACGACCGCCCACGACGGGCGGCCCGCGCAGACGGAGGCGTGCGGGGCGCCGGCGATGAGCGACGCGTGGTCGTCCTCGATGACGATGACGTCCGGATGGTCGTAGAGGACGTCGCGCAGGTCGCGCGCGCGGTCCGGCCCGACGGCGGCGCCGGTCGGGTTCTGCGCCCGCGGCGTGACGACGAACGCGACGACCCCGCCGGCCAGCGCCGACGCCAGCGAGGACGGCACCGGACCGTCCTCGTCGAGCGCGACGCCGACCGGGACCATGCCCATCGACCGGACCAGCTCCAGCACACCGGGGTAGCCGGGATCCTCGACGGCGACCCGGTCGTTGGGCCGGGCCCGGGCCGCGAGCACCCGCTCGACACCGTCCATCGCCCCGCCGACGACGGCGAGCGGCCCGGCGTTGGTGCGCAGCACGGCGGGGAGATCGGCGAACTGGGCCAGCCCGATCTCCGCCAGCTCCGGCAGCACCGCCGGCGCGCCGTACAGGAATCGCGGCAGCTCCATCCGGCGCAGCATGGCGGCGACGTCGGGCAGCATCTCGGGGTCCGGGTTGCCGTCGCTGAGGTCGCGGACGCCCGGCCCGACCGCACCGTACTGCTGGGCCCGGCTGACCGGCCGGACGCCGACCCGCGTGACGCGGCCGGCCTCGCTGGTGACGACGCCGCGCAGCCGCAGGTCACGGTAGGCCGCGGCGACCGTCGTCGGGCTGACGCCGAGGCGCGCAGCGAGGCCCCGCACCGACGGCAGCGGCTCGGACTCGGCCAGCCGCCCGGCCTCGATCGCCGCCTCGACGCTGTCGGCGATGGCCCGCGACGTACGACCGGCGATCAACTGTTCGGGCACCATCCGCCAACCGTACTGGTACAGCTGCGGCCCCCTTGCAATGAGCACGTAGACGCACCGCCGGTCAGGTGTGGCTACCGGTGCGGTGCGTATTGGTGCTCATTGCAAAGCGCGGCGTACGGTCAGTCCTCGCGACCAGCCAGGTCGGGCGCGAACGCGGGCAGGCAGACGGCGACGTACTCGGCGCCGGAGGGGCCGGCGGTGTACCGCACCCGTTCGCCGGCCTGGGTGAACAGCGCCTGCCCGGCCGCGACCTCCACGCTGCCGCCGTCGTGCTCGACGACGACGCTGCCGCTGAGGACGAGCGTGATCTCGTCGAACTCCGGCGTCTGCGCCGGCTCGTCCCAGCCGGGCGGCGCCTGCATGCGGGCCACCGAGACCGCGCCGTTCTGGGTCGCGACGCGGCCGACGTACTCGTCGATGACCTTGCCGCCGGGCACCGGGATGCGGGCCGGCGCGTCGATCAGTCTCACCATGGCGCCGAGCGTAGACCGGTCAGCCGACGCGGTCGATGACCAGCGGCGGCAGGTCGGGCCGGCTGCCCTCGGGCGCGATGACGTAGCCGTCCTCCAGCGCCGCGAGCGCGCGGTCGAACCGGGCCGGCTCGTCGGTGTGCAGCGTCAGCAGCGGCTCGCCGGCACGGACGACGGCGCCGGGCTTGGCGTGCAGCTCGACACCGGCGGCGGCCTGGACGGACTCGTCCTTGCGCGCCCGCCCCGCACCGAGCCGCCACGCGGCGACGCCCACCTGGTAGGCGTCCAGCCTGGTCAGGACGCCGGACGCCGGCGCGAGGACGGCGTGCGTCTCGCGCGCGACCGGCAGCGGCGCGGCCGGGTCGCCGCCCTGGGCGGAGATCATCTGCCGCCACACGTCCATCGCCGATCCGTCCGTCAGCGCGTCGGCCGGGTCCTTACCCCCGGTCAGCCCCGCCGCGGCCAGCATCTCGCGGGCCAGCGTGACGGTCAGCTCGACGACGTCGCCGGGGCCGCCGCCGTCGAGCACCTCGACCGACTCGCGCACCTCCAGCGCGTTGCCCGCCGTCAGCCCGAGCGGCGTCTCCATGTTGGTGAGCAGCGCGACGGTGCGCACCCCGGCGTCGGAGCCCAGCGCGACCATGGTCGACGCCAGCTCGCGCGCCGACGTGACGTCCTTCATGAACGCGCCCGACCCGACCTTGACGTCGAGGACGAGCGCGCCGGTGCCCTCGGCGATCTTCTTGCTCATGATCGACGACGCGATCAGCGGGATCGCCTCGACGGTGCCGGTGACGTCGCGCAACGCGTACAGCTTCTTGTCCGCCGGCGCGAGGTCGTCGCCCGCGGCGCAGACCACCGCGCCGGTCGACCGCAGCACGTCCAGCATCTCCGACGCCGACAGCGACGCCCGCCAGCCCGGGATCGACTCGAGCTTGTCCAGCGTGCCGCCGGTGTGGCCGAGCCCGCGGCCGGACAGCTGCGGGACGGCAGCGCCGCACGCGGCCACCGTCGGCGCCAGCGGGAGCGTGATCTTGTCGCCGACGCCCCCGGTGGAGTGCTTGTCGGTGGTGCGCCGCTCGACGGCGGACCAGTCCATGCGCCGGCCGGTGCGGATCATCGCGTCGGTCCAGCGGGAGATCTCGCGCCGGGCCATGCCGTTGAGCAGGATCGCCATCGCCAGCGCCGACATCTGCTCGTCGGCCACGACGCCGCGCGTGTACGCGTCGACGACCCAGTCGATCTGCCCGTCGGACAGCTCGCCGCGGTCGCGCTTGGTCCGGATGACGTCGACGGCGTCGAAGGGTTCGGGTGCTGCCATGGTGGGATCATCGCACCTCCGGCCGGCCCGTAGGCTGGCGGCATGACGACGGTGCGGCAGGCCTACCTCGACGCCGCGGGCGCGGCGCTCACGCTGCTCGGCGACCCCGCGGTCGCGGCGCGCTGGGACGAGCCGAGCGCGCTCGAGGCGTTCACCGTCGGCGGGCTGGCCGGGCACCTCGCCGGGCAGGTGCTGGGGGTGCCGGACGTGCTGGCCACACCGGTGCCGGACGACGAGCCGGCGGCGCTGCTCGACCACTACCTCCGGTCCACCTGGATCGGCGCCGACGTCGACGCCGCCACGAACGTCGCCATCCGCGCGGTCGGCGACGCCAACGCCGCCGGCGGCCCCGAAGCGCTGGTCGAGCAGACGGCGGCCGCGCTGGCCACGCTGCGGGCGACGTTGTCGGCGGAGCCGGCCGGGCGGCTCGTCCACCTGACCGGCCGCTGGTCGCTGACCCTCGACGACTACCTGACCACGCGGCTGCTGGAGATCGCCGTCCACGACGACGACCTCGCCGTGAGCGTCGGCGTCGACACCCCGGAGTTGCCCGACGCCGTGCTGACGCCGGTGTTCGCGCTGCTCACGACGCTGTCGGCGCGCAAGCACGGCGCACCGGCGGTGTTGCGGGCGCTCGCCCGGGCCGAGCGCGCGCCGTCGGACATCTCGGCGATCTAGAGCAGCCGGACGCCCAGGCGGTCGAGCACGGCGCCGATGGGGTTGCAGTAGGTGAGGCCCTGGCCGTCGGGCCCGCCGGTGTCGCTGCCGGCGAACAGCAGCCCGACCGCCTCGCGGGTGTCGGGGCGGTAGACCAGCGACCCGCTGTCGCCGCCGGAGGAGAAGCCTTCGGGGCCGCCGCCGGTGACCTCGATCTGGTCGTCGAAGTCGATGACGCCGGTGGGGTACTGGACGCTGATGCCGTCGATCTCGATGGCGCTGACCCGGCCGCGGGTGACCCCGGTGGTGCGGCCGGCCTTCTCGACCTCGACGTCGTCGGTGACGGCGACCCAGCCGGCCAGCGCCCCGACCGGGTACTGCGCGGACACCTCGACGTCGTCGTCGAGGCGCGCGGTGGCGGCGTCGACGAGGTTCGGCGCGACGGGATCGAGCGCGACGACGCCGTCGAGGATGCCGATGCGGTCGGCGGCCGCGCTGCCGCCGTCGGCCACCCCGGGCTGCATGACGACGTCGCCGGCGGCGGCGCGGCCGGAGTCGGCGAGCACGTGGTTGTTTGACAGCGCCAGCACAGCACCGGACCCGTCGACGACGAACGCGCCGATGGTGCCCGCCGTGACGTCGACGTGCGAGACGGACAGGCCGGGATGCAGCGGACGGTGCCGTTGCCGCAGCTCGGCGGGGTCCCACTGGGACGCCCGCACCACCCCGACGTCGCGGACGTCGCACTCGTCGCCGGCCAGCGCGCGGCCGGCCGCCACGACCTCGTCGGCCAGCTCGGACGGCCCGAACGTGCGCACCGCCACCCCGTACGTGGCCGGCCCGACGACGCACACGCCGACGGCCACGCCGCCGGTGGGCGTGTGCGGCCGCGGCGGCTCGGCGAGCGCGACCGTTCGCCGCCGGAGCTCGGCCTTGATCTCACGCGCGGTCAGCAACTCCATGGCGACTCCCGGGGACGGTCGCGGACAAACCCCGCCGGGACGGCGTGACGCGCACCGAACGCCGGGGTGCGGTCCCCGCCCGGCTGGGAGGGCTTCCCACCCTACGGGCGGGCACCGACACTCGCGTAGCTCATTCCACGCGCGACCGATCGAACGGCGGCGCCGCGCGCTGCCGTCACGGGCGTTCCGGCAGTTGTTCCGCCCCGAACGCCTGCGGCAGCACCTGGTCCATCGTCTGGATGCCGAGCGGCGTCTCGACCAGCAGCGACGCCCCGCCGTGCTCCCACAGCAGTTGCCGGCAGCGCCCGCAGGGCATGGTCAGCCGCCGGTCGGCGCCGCCGACGCAGGTGAAGGCGACCAGGCGGCCGCCACCGCCGGCGACCAGCGACGAGATCAGGCCGCACTCGGCGCACAGGGTGACGCCGTAGGCGGCGTTCTCGACGTTGCAGCCGACGACCACCCGGCCGTCGGACACCAGGGCCGCCGCGCCGACGGGGAACCCGGAGTACGGCGCGTACGCCCGCGCCGCCACCTCGACGGCGGCGGCGCGCAGCGAGGCCCAGTCGACCGCCGTCACGACTTCACGTACGGCTCGCCGTCGGCGGCCGGCGCCCGGACCCGGCCGACCAGCCCGGCGACCGCGAAGATCGTCAGGATGTACGGCAGCATCAGCATGAACTCGCTGGGGATCGGCGTGCCGATGATGCCGAGCACGCTCTGCAGGTTGTTCGCGAACCCGAACAGCAGAGCCGCGCCCAGCGCGCCGAGCGGGCTCCACCGCCCGAAGATCATCGCCGCCAGCGCGATGAAGCCCTGGCCGGCCGACATCTCCCGCGAGAACGCCCCCACGTTGCCGAGCGTGAAGAACGCGCCGCCGAAGCCGGCCACCGCGCCGCCGAGCAGGACGTTGCGGAAGCGGACGGTGTTGACGCGGATGCCCAGCGTGTCGGCCGCCTTCGGGTGCTCGCCGACGGAGCGGACGCGCAGGCCCCAGCGGGTGCGGAACAGCGCGACGTGCACCAGCGCGACGGTGACGTACATGGCGTAGACGATGATCGTCTGCTCGAACAGCACCGGCCCGATGACCGGGATCTCGCTGAGCAGCGGGATCTCCACCCGCGGCAGCGTGCCCGGGCTGTTCCACGTGGCCGCCTCGGGCGCCAGCAACTGCCCGTACAGGAAGTTCGTCACGCCGAGCACGAGCACGTTCAGCACGACGCCGACGATGATCTGGTTGACGACGTACTTGATCGCGAAGACCGCCAGCACGAACGCCACCAGCAGCCCGGCCACGACCGCCGCCACGAGGCCGACGTACAGGCTGCCGGTCAGGGTGGCGACGACGGCGGACAGGAACGCGCCGGCCAGCAACTGGCCCTCGATGGCGATGTTGATGACGCCGGCCCGCTCGCACAGCACACCGGACAGCGCGCCGAACACCAGTGGCACCGACAGCGCCAGCGCGCCCTGCAGCAGCGACGTGAACGAGATCTGCTCGCCGGCGACGGCCCAGACGAGGAACGCCAGCACGAACGCGATGGCGAACAGCACCGTCAGCCAGGCGGGGACGGCCTGCCCGGCGCGCACCAGCCAGGCCGAGTACGCCGCGATGACGACGCACACCAGCGACAGCCCGAGCGCGACCGGCTGCGACGACAGCG